>NZ_QKLJ01000014.1:0-66080 GCF_003224415.1 Curtobacterium sp. MCBD17_023 | reverse complement strand
GCACCGCGCCTCCAGGCAGGTGGTCGCGTCAGCGACCGTGGTGGTCCGAAGACCCGTGGGTCAGCCGGTGACGGCCTTCACGCCGTCGGCGTACTGCTGCCCGAGTTCCTCGTTGACCTGCTTGGGCGAGCTGCTGCCGTTCAGGACGCTCTGCAGACCGGCGTTCAACTGGTCGTAGAAGGTCGAGGTGGGCCAGTCGGGGTAGAACGCCAGACCGTCACGCTCGGTGAGCGTGTTGAAGTTGGCGATGAGTTCCTTGCTCTTCTCGTCCGTGATGTCGGACTCGGTCGCCGCGACCGGGACGCCACCGTTGTTGCCGATGATCGCCTGCATCTCCGGACGGAGCGTGATGTCGATGAACTCCTCGGCGAGCGTCTTGTTCTTCGCCTTGGTCGGGACGACCCAGAGGTTGCCCGACGAGCCGGGCGACATCTCGGCGCCGGGGTAGAGGAACGTGCCCCAGTCCTGCTTCATCTCGGTGCCGAAGCGGCCGTACCACCACGAGCCGGAGAAGAACATCGGGTACTTGCCGCTGATGAAGGCGGTGCCCGCGTCCTCCGCCTTCATGCCGGTGGCGTCGGCGGAGATGTAGCCCTTGTCGGTCCAGTCCTTGATCGTCTTCGTGGCGTAGCTGATCTGCTCGTCGGAGAAGTCGACGGGGTTCTTGTACAGCTGGTAGTCGTCGACCCAGTCCCGGTCGGCCTTGGTCAGCGCGAGCTGGTACCAGAGCTGGCCGAGCGGGTACTCCGCCGCGGACTCGGCGAGCGGCGTGACGCCCTTCGACTCGAAGGTCGCCATGGCCTTCTCGAGGTCGGCCTCGGTCTTCGGGACCTCGACGCCGTACTCCTCGAAGAGCTCCTTGTTGTAGTAGAACTCGACGTACTCGCCGTAGTCGGGCACGCCGTACCAGGAGCCCGAGCCCATCACGCCCTTCTCGTCGTACCGAGCCGTTGTCTGCAACGACTTGGCGAGCTTGTCGTCCCAGCCGTACTTCTCCACGGCGTCGTCGAGCGGGCTGAGCAGGCCCTGGCTGGCGAGCAGGCCAGCCGTGGCGTTGCCCTTGTTGTACTCGATCAGGTCCGGGGCCTGGTCGGAGTTGAGCGACTGGCTGGCCGTCTTCCGGATCTGCTCAAAGCTCTTCTCCTGGAACTCGACCTTCGCGCCGGTCTCCTTCTCGAAGACCTTGATCGACTCCTTCCAGGCCTTGCCCATGGCGGAGTCCTCGGACTCGAAGTGCCAGAGCTTCAGGGTCTTGCCGTCCTCGTTGCTGCGGTCGTCGGCGCTCCCGCCGGCGGAACAGCCGGTGAGGACGACGGCGGTCGCGGCGAGCCCGGCGAGTGCGCCGAGCAGGCGTGACTTCTTCATGTCGCTACTTCCTTGTAGGGGGATGGGGCTGGTTCGGTTGTCGAAGCGCTTCGACGACGGACCGTCGAGAGCGCCGTTGAGCGGTGCCGGTCAGTGCACCGGTCGGATGGACCCGCGGTCGATGAACCGCGGTCGGAGGAGCGTGACGCCCGGTTCACGGGCACCGTCGACCTGACGGACGGCGCCCTCCACGGCACCGCGACACATCTCCTCGAGCGGGAGGGGGATGGTGGACAGGGGGACCTCGAGCACGTCGGTGTCGTAGCTCGCGCACGCGGCGAGGACCGACACGTCCTCCGGGACGCGGACGCCCCGGGACACGAGGTGGGCGAGGACGGCCTCGACGACGGGCTCGTTGCAGTGGAACACGAGCGCCGTCATGTCCGGCAGAGCGGCGAGCAGCTCGTCCGCCGCACGGCGCTGGTCGGCGCGGTCGAGGGACGGGTAGAGCGCCAGCGTGGCGACGCCGGCGGCGCGGCACTCGTCCTCGAAGGCGTCGGCGAAGCGGCGGATGAAGCCGGTGTGCCGTTCGACGTACGTGGCCGGGTGCCCGATGACCCCGATGCTGCGGTGCCCGGCGGCGGCCAGCTGCCGGACGGATGCCCGTCCGGCCTCGGCGAAGTCCAGGTCGATGCACGTCAGCCCGGTGGTGTCGCCCGGGACACCCACGAACGAGGCCGCGGCACCGGATCGGCGGACGACCTCGGCGCGCTCGTCGTCCGTGGACACCCCGAGCACGACCACGCCGTCCACCAACGAGCTGTCCACCACGCGGCGGATGCCGGTGACCTCGTCGTCGCGGGCGAGCAGGAGCACGTCGTCGTCGTGCGCCCGGGCGGCCTCGACCACCGCCGTGACGAAGCGCATGTGCGTCGGCAGGTGCGCGTCCTCCCGGATCGGGGCGGACAGGGCGAGGATGTTCGTGCGGGCCCCGGCGAGCATCCGGGCGCCGGCGTTCGGACGGTAGTCGAGCTCGGCGACGGCCTGGTCGATGCGGGCCCGGGTGGTGGCGGAGATCGCGCGCTTGCCGGAGAGGGCGTAGGAGACGGTCGAGATCGACACGCCTGCGGCCTTCGCCACCTCGTGGATCGTCACCATCTGCGCACCTCCTCGTGCCGGTCGTCGTCGTTCGCGGTCGGCCGTCGCAGGGCTGGTGAAGCGCTTCGACGAGCTCGCGACGGCGACGCTAACAGTGTCGAAGCGCTTCGCGCAAGCATCCGTCGGCCCCGCGGACGGATGGAGCGCGCCACGGGGCCGCGGACTCGTGGCTGCGTGCTCCTGCCGCCCGCGCCGTATCCTGACTGCGTGCTCGCCGCCGCTGGGGAGGCCCCGAGCTCGGGTGACCCCGACCCGTTCGTCGGCCTGCCGCCACGGAGGGAACTGCCATGAGCATGGAGAGCGCGGCCTGGAGCTCGCTGTACAAGATCTCGACCGCCAAGAACGGCGAACACGGCTTCTCGCGTGAGTCGGTGCGGCGGATCCTGACGTTCGCCGTGCCCTACCGGGCCAAGCTCGTCGTCTTCATCGCCCTCTCCGTCGTGGGAGCCGTGCTGGCCGTGGCGACGCCGGTGCTCGCCGGCCGGGTGGTCGACGTCATCGTCGCCCGGGGCGCGGTCGCCACGATCGTCTGGCTCGCCGTCGTCATCGCGCTCGTGGCGGTGGGCGACGCCGTCGTGTCGCTCGTGACGCGCTGGTACTCGGCGCGGATCGGCGAAGGCGTGATCCTGGACCTGAGGACCGCCGTCTTCGACCACGTGCAGAAGATGCCGATCGCGTTCTTCACGCGCACCCGCACCGGCGCCCTCGTGAGTCGCCTGAACAACGACGTGATCGGCGCGCAGCAGGCCTTCAGCGGCACGCTCTCCGGCGTGGTCACGAACCTCGTGGCACTGGTCCTCACCCTGTCCGTCATGCTCAGCACGTCCTGGCTCGTGACGGTGCTCGCGGTGGTCATGCTCCCGGTCTTCCTGATCCCCGCGCGCCGCATGGGCAGCCGCCTGGCCGCGTTGCGCCGGGAGGCCGCCGACCACAACTCCGCGATGAGCACGCAGATGACCGAGCGGTTCTCGGCACCCGGTGCCACGCTCGTCAAGCTGTTCGGCCGCCCCGACGAGGAGTCCGAGGAGTTCCGCGTGCGCGCCGCCCGTGTCCGCGACATCGGGGTCCGGACCGCGATGCTGCAGTTCGTCTTCGTCACCGCGCTGACGCTCGTGTCCGCCCTCGCCCTCGCCCTCGTGTACGGGCTCGGTGGCTTCCTGGCGCTCGCCGGCCAGCTCGACACCGGCGCGGTGGTCACCCTGGCGCTCCTCCTCACCCGTCTGTACGTGCCGCTGACCAGCCTCGCGAACGCTCGGGTCGAGATCATGAGCGCGGTGGTGAGCTTCGAGCGGGTCTTCGAGGTCCTCGACCTCGAACCGCTCATCCGCGAGAAGCCCGACGCGGTCACCGTCCCCGACGGTCCCGCGGCCGTGGAGTTCGACGACGTCCACTTCGCCTACCCGTCCGCCGACAAGGTGTCCCTCGCCTCCCTCGAGGAGGTCTCCACGCTGGACACCCGTGGCGGCGAGGAGGTGCTGCACGGCGTGTCCTTCCGGATCGAGCCCGGACAGACCGTCGCCCTCGTCGGGACCTCCGGTGCGGGCAAGTCCACGATCGCGCAGCTCCTCGCGCGCCTGTACGACGTCGACAGCGGCGCCGTCCGGCTGGGCGGGACCGACGTCCGCGACGTCACGTTCGCCTCCATGCGGCACACCCTGGGCATGGTGACCCAGGACGGCCACCTCTTCCACGAGACCATCGGCGCCAACCTCCGCCTGGCGCGGCCGGAGGCGTCCGACGACGAGGTGTGGGACGCCGTCCGCCGAGCGCGGCTCGAGCCGCTCATCCGGTCCCTGCCGGACCAGCTGGACACCATGGTGGGCGAGCGTGGGTACCGGCTGTCCGGGGGTGAGCGCCAGCGGATGACCATCGCCAGGCTCCTGCTCGCCCGACCGCGCGTCGTGATCCTCGACGAGGCGACGGCCGCGCTGGACTCCACGTCCGAGGCCGCGGTGCAGGCTGCGCTCAGTGAGGCGCTCGACGGCCGGACCGCGATGGTGATCGCGCACCGCCTCTCCACCATCCGCAGCGCCGACATGATCCTCGTCGTCGAGGACGGCTCCGTCGTGGAGCGCGGGACGCACGAGGAACTGCTGGCGGCGCGTGGGCGGTACGAGGAGCTGCACCGGACCCAGTTCGCGGTGCAGGAGGACGTCGCGGCGGAACCGCAGGCGGCGAACCCGACCTGATCGCCGTCCGTCGCGGAACGCTTCCCGGGACGGCAGCGGATCAGCGGAGGAGGAGCGAGCGGCGGGGAACGGGGCAGGAGGCCATCAGCTCGTCGACTCGACTGTGCTCGCGCAGCCAACTCTCGAGGCCTTGGTCGACGTAGCCCGCCAACGCGAGGAGAACTGCGTGCGCTTCGCCGAGCGGAAGACGCACGACGGAGCCATCAGCGTTCTTCTCCCCGGGCAACGGGACGCCCCAGATGATGTGCTCGTGGTGGGCGATCCTGTTCCGGAGAGCCTGCACGCGGCGTGCTGCTGTCTCGACCAGCGCACGGTCAACGGCTCCGACGTTCGGGAAGGCGTGTCGCAGGGCAGGCTTCCACAGCGTCGTGTCGTAGATCCGGCGCTGCCGGTCCGGACCTTCGCCCTGCCAGGTGCCGCGTCCCAGGATCTTCACCCAGAAGCCGAACATCAGCGTCGACACGAGCTTCCCGTGCACGACCTCGTCGGGTTGGGCCAAACGGCCGAGTCGAGCCACCCGCCATGCGTCCTTCACGAGTCTGAGCGTGTCGTCGTCGAGGATGTCGGTCCGGCTGTACCAGCGCAGTCCGTGCGCGGTGGCGAGTTCCCGGGCCATGGCGGATCGCATGGCGACCTCCAGCGTGCCGAGGTCGTCGAACATCGCCAACCCGACCGACGCTGCCCATCGGTACAACTCGATGGGGTCGGCATCGGTGCCGTGGCACGCCATCTCGTACGGCGCCAGCCTCGGCGCCGGAACCGTTGCCTTCAGTCGTCGCATGGGCCTCCTCAGTTGCACAGCAGACTCCGGCGACCTAACCTAGCCAAACAGCCCCCGGCGCAGCGCACGCAAGTGTGACGGCCGGGGTTCCTCATTTCTGCACACCCGCCTCCGCCGGAGGCGGACGGGCAGGTCGCCCTCCGCGCTGGGCGACTGCGTGCGCGGGCGCACCCCCGTGGAGTGTCGCTCAGCGCGGCGCGCGGTGCGACGCGGCCCGTCCGCCCGGCTCCGTGAGCGGGACCGGTGCCGGCCGGGAGGCACGGCTCGCGACGTCGACGACGGCGTGCGTCCGCCCCGCGGTCGCGATGGACTCCATGACGTCGAGCACGTGGAACGCCAGCGCACCGGAGGCCAGGTGCGGCTCCCCCGACGCGATCGCCCGCGCCATGTCCGCCAGGCCCACACCGCGACCGGCGTCCCGGTGGCCCGCGAGTTCCGGCAGCTCCCGGAACGTCCGGTCCTCGGCCGTGGCGATCCTGGTCGGGTCCGAGAACCGGTTCGGGTCGGCGACCGACAGCGAGCCGGCGGTGCCGTGCACCTCGAACAGCGGCGCCTCGGTCGCCCAGACCTCGAACGACACCGTCATCGTGGAGACGACCCCGCCCTCGTGCTCCAGGACCGCGACGACGTGGGTGTCGACGTCGACCGGCAGGACCCGGCCGGCGTCCGGGCCGGTGGCGACCGTGCGCTGCCGGGTCGACCGGGTCGTGCTGCCGCTGACGCGCACCACGGAGCCGAAGAACGTGACGAGGCTCGTCAGGTAGTACGGGCCCATGTCGAGCAGCGGGCCGCCGCCCGGCTGGTAGTAGAAGCCGGGTGCGGGGTGCCAGAGCTCGTGGCCGGGTGCGCTCCACGACACCGCCGCCCCGACCGGTGTGCCGATGTGCCCCTCGTCGAGCGCGGCACGGGCGGTCTGCACGCCGGTGCCGAGCACGGTGTCCGGCGCGCTGCCGACCCGCAGGCCCGCGGCCTCGGCAGCGGTGAGGACCGGAGCTGCCTCGGCGGTGCTCAGTGCGAGCGGCTTCTCCCCGTAGACGTGCTTGCCGGCGGCGAGCGCCCGGAGCGCTACATCGGCGTGCGCGGCGGGGATCGTCAGGTTGAGGACGACGTCGACGTCATCGGACGCGAGCAGCTCGTCGACCCCGAGCGCCTGCACGCCCTGCTGGGCAGCGACAGCAGCCGCTCGTTCGCTGTCGAGGTCGGCGACCGCGGTGAGCCGGAGGTCGGGCAGCGACGGGAACTGCTCGAGGTACTGCTTGCTGATGGTGCCGACGCCGACCATGCCGACGCGCAGGGGGGCGGCGCTCATCGGGCGGCCCACAGCAGACCGCGCTCGATGATCGTGCGGACCGGCTGCGACTCGACGATCTCGATGCGGTGCCCGGGTGCCGAGACGAAGACCCGCCCCTTCCCCCACTGCCGTGTCCAGATGGCCGGCGAGGTCACCGGACGGTTCCAGGCGTCCCAACTCCGCGCCTCCTGGGTGGTGGTCGCGAGGACGTCGTCGTACTCGTCGCTGAGCACCCAGTACTGCTCGCTGACCAGGTCGAAGTCGACGATGCCCTGCGTGATCGGGTGCTCGCGACCGAGGTCGGTGATGTGCACGGTGTACGGGATGTAGTTGTCCGACTGCTCACCCACCCGCTCGGACGGGTGCTTGCCCGCGTGGTGGGCGAACTGGCCGCCGATCATGTGGAGGTAGTCGGCGTTCGCCCGGTACGAGTCCGCGATGCCGCCGTGCCACCCCGCCATGCCGGTGCCGGCGAGGACCGCCCGCTGCAGCCCGGCGAACTCCTCGTCGGCGATCGTCGACATCGTGTTCACCTGCACGACCAGGTCGGTGGCGTCCATGACCGCCTGGTCGGCGTACACCGCGGTGCCCTCCTCGACACGGACGTCGAAGCCGTTGTCGCGGAGGAACGGGATGAAGAGCTCGGTGGTCTCGACGGGCATGTGCCCGTCCCAGCCGCCGCGGACGACGAGTGCCTGGCGTTGCACGTTGGGTGCTCCTTGCGGATCGGGGGAAGGGTCGGTCATCGGGTGGGGGCGGGTCATCGGGCCGTGACGGGGGTCCACGCACTGCCGTCGGCGGCGCTCCGCTGCACGGCATCGAGGACGTCCTGCACGTGCAGCCCGACGGCGAAGGACGGCTCGGGCTGCTGCCCGGTGGTGATCGCGGTCACGAAGTCGACGACCTCGTGCACGAAGGTGTGCTCGTACCCGATCGTGTGTCCGGTCGGCCACCAGTTCGCCATGTACGGGTGCTCGGGCTCGGTGACGAGCACCCGCCGGAAGCCCTGCTCCCCGGCGGGTGCGGTGGCGTCGTACACGCGGAGCTCGTTCATCGCCTCGAGGTCGAACACGATCGCGCCCGTGGACCCGCTGATCTCGATCGTCAGGCCGTTCTTCCGCCCCGTCGCGTACCGGGTGGCCTCGAACGAGGCGACGGTCCCGCCCGGCCGCGCCGCGCCTCCCGTCAGTCGGCCGAGGAACCAGGCGGCGTCGTCGACGGTGACCTGTCCGCGCTCCTCGGAGGCGGTGCCGGACAGGCCGACGCCGTCCGCGAGGAGCGGCCGCTCGTGCACGAAGGTCTCGAGCGTGCCGCTCACGGAGCCGAGCCGGGCACCGGTGACGTGTTCGACCAGGTCCACGGCGTGCGCACCGATGTCGCCGAGCGAGCCGGACCCGGCGAGCGCGGCGTCCAACCGCCACGTCATCGGCCCGTCCGCGTCGGCGAGCCAGTCCTGCAGGTACAGCGCCCGCGCCTGACGGACCTCGCCGATCCGGCCGGCCTGCACGAGTCGGCGGGCGAACGCGAGCGCGGGGACGCGGCGGTAGCTGAAGCCGACCATCGAGCGCACCCCGCGTCCCGCGGCCGACTCCGCGGCGGCGACCATGGCCTCCGCCTCGGCGACGGTGTTGGCGAGGGGCTTCTCGCACAGGACGTGCTTGCCGGCCTCGAGGGCCGCGATCGCGACCTCGACGTGCGACGACCCGGGCGAGCAGACGTCGACGACGTCGATGTCCGGGTCCTCGACCACGCGCCGCCAGTCCGTCTCCGCGCGCTGCCAGCCGAAGCGGGCACGGGCGGCCTCGGTGCGTTCCGGGTCGCGCCCGACGACGACCGTCATCTCGGGCTCGCGGTCGAGCGGGAAGAACCGCGGCGCGACCCGCCACGCCTGCGAGTGCGCGGCCCCCATGAAGCCGTGGCCGATCATCGCGACCCGCAACCGGTCGTCCGTCATCGCATGCTCCCTCGCATCGTGCGTCCGCCGTCGACGCTAGGGACCGGCGGGTGCGCGGGACAAGCCGGACGGGAGGATCGGAAAACTTTCGTGGGCGGGTCACGCGGGCACGTGGTCGCGCGGATGTCATCCCGGAGGAGCACGCCGGTCCTCCGTTGCGCCGATCCCGGCGGCCCTCCCCGACCGGTTGGATCGGTGCAACGACGAAAGGCACACCGTGTCCCGAACCCCCACCAAGCCCCTCACGATCGCCGCGCTCGCCCTCTGCGTGGTCTCCCTGACCGGGTGTTCCGCTCTGAGCGACACGCTCCACGACGAGGTCACCGGTCATGCGGAGACCCGCGCGGACCTGACGAACGCCCCGGAGTGGATGCCGTCGGACGCGACGGACATCACCTCGGTCACCGGGACGGGCGCGGAGGACGCGTCGGAGGCGCCGAAGACGATCGTGTTCACCAGTCCGGCCGGCGTGGCCGCGGACGGCTGCGACACCGTGCCGAGGAAGTCGGCTCCGGTCATGACCGTCCCCGAGGCCCCGGACGTGTACGCCGCGGACACCGTCGTCCGGTGCGGGGACTGGTCCCTGGCGGCGAAGGGGCACCGCTGGGTCGCCTGGACGCCGAACACGGGCGACGGCGCGTCCTGACCATGTCCCGTCATCGCGGCCGACCGGCTCGTCGTCGGCCCCGCAGCTGGATGCGCGTCCGCGTCGAGAGCCGCTCGACGGTGGCGGTCGCCGCCCTGTCCGCCGGACTCGGAGCCCTCGTGGTGACCGGTTCCGAGGCGGCGCAACGGATCGTCGAACTCGGACGGCGCACCGGCGAGAGCGCGACGGTCGCGGCGATCCTGCCGGTCGTGGCATGGGTGTTCATCGCGATCGCGCTGTACGTCAGCGCCGTCGTCGCGTCGAACACCTGCGCGACGGTGATCGCCGGTCAGACCCGCTCCCTGGCCCTGCAGCGTGTCCTCGGCGCCACCGGCGTCCAGCTCCGGCGGCAGGTCACGGGCGTCGGCCTCACCTGCGGCGTCCTCGGCGCCCTCGTCGGGGTCGTCGCGGGCACGGTCGTCGCCAACGGCGTGCTCGCCCTCGCGGCGGCCACGTCGGTGCTCCCGCCGCTCGGGTGGTTCCTGCCGCCGGCGTCTGGACCGATCGCCGCGCTCGTCGCAGCCATCACGACGATCGCGTTCCGCATCGGCTCCCGCGACGTCCTCACGATCCCACCGCTGCGGGCGCTCGACGCCGCCGTCGAACCCCTGCCCGGCGAGGCACCCACCAGGACCCGGAGTGTCGTGGCGGTCGTGTTCTTCCTGGCCGGTGCCGCGGGCATCGGTGTGGCGTTCGTGCTCGGTGCCACGACCGTCGGTGCGCTCCTGCTCGCGGTGACGAGCGGGGCCCTGTCGTTCACCGGGGTCGTCATCGCGTCCCCGGTGCTCCTGCCGGCCGTCCTCCGCCTCGCCGTGTCGGCGACCGCGCACAGCGTCATCGCGTCGATGGCCGCCCGGAACTCGCTCCGGGCCCCGAGACGCACGGCCCGAGCGACGGTCGGCCTCGTCATCGCGGTGACGCTCATGTCGACCTTCTCGGTCGGGTTCACCACCTACGCCACCATGCTGCAGCGCCAGGCAGCCGGTGACCCGGTCTACTACCGCGACATCCAGACCCAGTTCGACCAGCTCGCGGTCATGTTCGCGGGACTCGTCGGTGCCGCGGGGATCATCGCGGCCGCCGGGGTGGTCGCCGTGACGGCACTGACGATCGCGCAGCGCAGCCGGGAACTCGGGCTCCTCCGGGTGGTCGGTGCGACGGCGCGACAGATCCGGTCGCTCGTCCTCGTCGAGACCGCCATGACGATCGCCATCGCCGTCGTGCTCGGGGTCGCCCTGGGCACGGCGTACGGGTGGGCCGGCGCCTACACGCTGCTCGGGGCGACGAACGGTGCGGTGCTCGTCGGGCCGACGGTGCCCGCGTGGCTCCTCGTCGTCGTGCTCGCCGGCGCGACCGGCACGGGCCTGGCCGCCGCACTCGGGCCGGCCGCCCGGGCTGTGCGGGGCACGCCGGTCACGGCGCTCCGCGGGTGAGGCACCGCGGCCTGCACCGCTCCCCGTCACCGGGTCAGTCGCGGGTGGCGACGATCGTGTAGGTGGTCGGGATGCGGTCGCGGTCCTGCTCCGGCCACGTCCACGATCCGTCGCCGGTCTCCTCCATGCGGGAGCTGAAACGCCACGGCAGGGTCCGGCCCTCGTCGAGTCGACGGAGCCGGAGTCCTGCGCCGAGCAGGGCGTTCACGATCTCGGACAGCGGGTGCGGCCACTCGTACGTGCGGGGCTGCGACACGGTCCCGTCGCCGGCGTAGGTGCTCGCGTCCTCCCACTGCTGGGCGGTCCCGTCCGGGAAGTACCGGTGGCGGGTGACGAGCTCGTCAGCGTCCTCGTCCAGGGCGTACAGCGCCGGGTGGCCGTCGCGGATGAAGAACACCCCGCCGGGTCGCAGGAGTGCGGCCACCTGGGCGGCCCACCGGTCCAGGTCGGCCAGCCAGCAGATCGTGCCGATGCTCGTGTAGACGACGTCGAAGTCACCGGTCACCGCGGCGCGGGCGTCGAGGACGTCGGACTCGACCCACGTGACGTCGACCCCGGACCGCTCGGCCAGCGCCGCCGCCGACACGAGCGCCGGGTGCGAGAAGTCGACGCCGGTCACGCGCGCTCCCTCCCGCGCGAGCGAGACGGTGTCGGTGCCGATGTGGCACTGCAGGTGGCAGACGTCCAGGCCGTCGAGGGACCGGCCGGGGAGCCAGGGCGTGAGCGCCGGCAGGTCCTCGCGGACGACGTCCGACCGGTGGGCCGGGTCGGCGAAGGCGTCGCGCGCGTAGGCGCCCTCGTGGATCGGCACCCGGTCGTCCCAGTTCGCGCGGTTCGTGTCGCGGGCGTGCTCCCAGTCGACGTCGACGTGGTCCATGCTCATGCGCCCGACCCTACCGAGCAGGGCGGTCGCTCTCGACGGACCTCCGGACCGGGTCGGACGCCATCCGTGACGGAACGCCCTCCGAACACGTCATGAGGAGAGAGCCGGGCGACGGACCCGGACGACTGGAGGACATCGATGGCCGACCCGATCCCGACCGAGGACCGCTGCCCGAGCGTGTTCGACCGGTGGCGCTGTGGGCTCCCACAGGGCCACGGCGGACTGCACGCGTGGACGGACGCACGCGGTCGGACGACCTGGAACGACACCGCTCAGGGCCGCCGGCTGCCGGACCTGTGAGCACCGGACGCGGCTCCCGCGGTGCCGCGTCGACCGGTCACCCCACCTGCGCGGCCCGCGCCGGCCGTCAGCGTCGGACGGGAGGCGCGTCCCGCGTCCCGGGACCGGGTGCGGCCGTGGAGTCGCGCACCACGAGCGCCGTCGCGAGTTCGACCCGGACCGGCCCGTCGTCGAGGTCCCCCACCGGCTCGGTCGCGCCCCCCGCGTGCTGGCGGAGCGCCATCCGTGTCGCCCGCTGGGCCATCTCCTGCAGTGGCTGCCGGATCGTCGTCAACGCCGGACGTGCCCACCGTGCCGGTGCCACGTCATCGAACCCGACGACCGACAGGTCCTCGGGCACCCGCAGGCCGGACGCCCGAGCGGCGTCGAGCACGCCGAGGGCCTGCAGGTCGTTGCCCGTCACGATCGCGGTCGGTCGGGGCGCCGTCGCGAGGAGCACACGGGCTGCGCGCTCGCCGTCCGCGCGGCTGAAGTCGGCGACGACGACGTGCCCGGCCGCCCCGTCGTCGACCGCAGCCGTCCCGGCGGAGGTGGTCCGGGCCTCCCGTCCGGCCGCGGCGAGCGCCGCGCGGTGACCGGCCAACCGGTCCGCGGCGCAGCGCATGTCGAGGGGCCCGGCGATCGCGGCGATCCTGCGGTGCCCGAGGTCGAGCAGGTGCTGCGTCGCGGCCGCTCCCCCGGCGGTGTTCGTCGCGCCGACCACGGGGACGTCGGCGGGCGGGTCGCCGACGGGGTCGACGACCGTGAACGGGATGCCCCGCGCGCGGAGCTGGTCGCGTCGGCCCGCGGTGAGGGCGGAGAACTGCAGGACGACCGCCACCGGGCGGCGGTGCAGCACGCCGGCGATCCAGTCCTCGCCCACGGCGTGGTCGGGGCCGAGCGCGGAGAGGGACAGCGCGTAGCCGTGCTCCCGGGCGACCTGCTCGACACCGCGGACGATCTCGATCGACCACTCGCTGGCCAGGTCCTCGACGACGAGCTCGACGAGGGACCCGGGCTCGGGCGGACGGTCCCGCTGGGCGTAGCCGGAGGCGGCGAGCAGGTGTTCGACACGCTCCCGGGTCGGACCGGAGACACCGGGGCGGCCGTTCAGGACCTTCGACACGGTGGCGAGCGAGACCGAGGCCCGGCGGGCGATCGTCCCGAGGGTCGGCCGCGCGGTGGCCCGGTCCGCAGCGCCGTCGCTCATGGTCCGAGTATCGCAGCCCGTGGTGCCGCTGCCCCGCCTACTGGGGCAGGCACCACGGCTTGGACCTTCGCCAGACTGATGGTGCACAGCCCCGTCCACCCCTGGGGGCCGAACGACGAACCGAGGCTGCGATGACCACCGATGCCCGATCCGCTGACAGTGCCACCGGCGCGGGGACCGCGGAGGACGAGCGCCTCGAGCAGGCACGCCTCCGCATCCGCATCGCCGAGGCCGCGATCGAACTCATCCGCATCGGCGACAGCCTGCACCTGACCGGTGACGCCGTCGCGGCCCAGGCACGGATCGCCCCGGAACTGGTGCAGCGCGAGTTCCCGACGTGGGAGAGCCTGCTCGCCGTCGCGGTGATGCGGTGGCACGAGGTCCGCCTGCGGCCGCTGCTGGAGCACGCCACGGGGGACGGAGCCGTCGCGTTCCTGGAACGCCTGATCGCGGCGAACCTCGCCGACCCCCGCATGATGCGCCTGCTGGTCAGCAGCTTGACCGCGGGCGCGGACCCGCTGAACGCGGCGGCGCCGTTCTACCGGAACCAGTACGAGGCCTTCCACCGCACGGTCCGGCAGCTGTTGGACAGCGACGTCGCCACCGGACGGGAAGCGGCGTCGGTCGACACCGGGAGCGCCGCCGTGCAGCTGCTCGCCCTGTACGAGGGACTGCAGCTGCAGGGCATGCTCCGGCAGGGCCTCGACGTCCTGGCGGCGTTCCGGACGGCGACGACGGAACTGCGCCGCGGCTGGGCCCTGCGCGGGCCGGTCGCGGGCGGCGGCCTCGACGGCGTCTACGACCTCTGACGCCCCGCCGCCGGGAGGCGCGGGGCGAGGCGTCGGCGCGCCTGCGGACCGTCGAGGGGTTGCGCTCGGGTCGGTGCAGCGCATATGTTCTCGCTGACAACAAATCCGCTCGACGACGATCGGCAGACTCCATGGCAGTGCAGCCCACCCGCGACGACAAGTTCTCCTTCGGTCTCTGGACCGTCGGCTACAACGGCTCGGACCCCTTCGGCGGCCCGACGCGCCCCCAGCTCGACGTGGTCGAGGCGGTCGAGAAGCTCGACGAGCTCGGCGCCTACGGCCTCACCTTCCACGACGACGACCTCTTCGCGTTCGGCTCGACCGACGCCGAGCGTCAGACCCAGATCGACCGCCTCAAGGGCGCGCTCGAGTCGACCGGCCTCGTCGTCCCGATGGTGACCACGAACCTCTTCTCCGCACCGGTCTTCAAGGACGGCGGCTTCACCTCGAACGACCGCGACGTCCGCCGGTTCGCGCTCCGCAAGGTGCTCCGCAACGTCGACCTCGCTGCCGAGCTCGGTGCCGAGACGTTCGTCATGTGGGGTGGCCGCGAGGGCGCCGAGTACGACGCCGCCAAGGACGTCCAGGCCGCGCTCGAGCGTTACCGTGAGGCCGTCAACCTCCTCGCCCAGTACGTCACCGACAAGGGCTACGGCATCAAGTTCGCCATCGAGCCGAAGCCGAACGAGCCCCGCGGCGACATCCTGCTCCCGACGCTCGGCCATGCGATCGCGTTCATCGACACCCTCGAGCGCCCCGAGCTGTTCGGCGTCAACCCCGAGGTCGGCCACGAGCAGATGGCGGGCCTGAACTTCACCGCCGGCATCGCGCAGGCGCTGTACTCGGGCAAGCTCTTCCACATCGACCTGAACGGGCAGCGCGGCATCAAGTACGACCAGGACCTCGTCTTCGGTCACGGCGACCTGCAGAACGCGTTCTCGCTCGTCGACCTCCTCGAGCACGGTGCACCGCAGGGCGGCCGCGCGTACGACGGCCCGCGTCACTTCGACTACAAGCCGTCCCGCACCGAGGACTTCACCGGCGTCTGGGACTCGGCCGCGGCCAACATGCGCATGTACCTGCTCCTCAAGGAGCGTGCCCAGGCGTTCCGCGCCGACCCCGAGGTGCAGGCAGCCCTCGAGGCGTCGAAGGTCACCGAGCTCGCGCAGCCGACGCTGAACGCGGGCGAGTCGTACGACGACTTCCTCGCCGACACCTCCGCCTACGAGGACTTCGACGCCGACGCGTACTTCGGCGGCAAGGGCTTCGGCTTCGTCAAGCTGCAGCAGCTCGCCCTCGAGCACCTCATGGGCGCGCGGAATTGAGAGCAGACGCGCCAGCGGCTGCATTCCGCGCGCCGAGGCGCCCCGCGCCGAGGGTGGCAGCGCTGACATCGGGCACGACATGGTGAACGACCTCCTCGTCGCCGGGGTCGACTCGTCCACGCAGTCCTGCAAGGTCGTCGTCCGACGGGCCGCCACCGGCGAGGTCGTCCGCTCCGGCCGCGCGTCCCACCCGGACGGCACCGAGGTCGACCCCACCGCCTGGTGGGACGCCCTCGGCACCGCCGTCGCGGACGCCGGTGGCCTCGACGACGTCGCCGCGATCGGCATCGGCGGGCAGCAGCACGGCATGGTCGTGCTCGACGCCGACGGCCGTGTGATCCGCCCGGCCCTGCTCTGGAACGACGTCCGCAGCGCGGCAGCCGCCGCCGCGATGGTCGAGGAACTCGGCCGGGAGGCGTGGGTCGCCCGCACGGGTCTCGTCCCGGTGGCCTCGTTCACCGCCACGAAGCTGCGCTGGCTCCGCGACGCCGAGCCGGAGCACGCGGCCCGCGTCGCGGCCGTCGCGCTCCCGCACGACTGGCTGTCCTGGCGCCTCCGGGGCTACGGCCCGGCGGACGAGAGCCCGCTCGGCCCCGACCTGGACGCCCTGGCGACCGACGGTTCGGACGCCAGCGGCACGGCCTACTGGGACCCGGCCCGCCGCGAGTACGACCCGGAGCTGTTCGAGCTCGCCCTGGGCCGTCCGCTGCGCGGGGCCGAGACCGGTGACGACGGCGACGCGGTGATCGTGCCGCGCGTGGTCGCGCCGTCCGAGGCGATGGGCACGCTCGAGCAGGACGTCGACCTGCCGGGCGGTGCGCGGGCCTCCCGCGGGCTCGTCGTCACGGCGGGCGCGGGGGACAACGCCGGCGCCGCGCTGGGCCTCGGCCTGGCGGCGGGCGACGTCGCGGTGTCCCTCGGGACGAGCGGCACGGTGTTCGGCGTGACCGACACCGCGATCGAGGACCCGACGGGCACGGTCGCGGGCTTCGCGGACGCCACGGGTGCCCGCCTGCCGATCGTCACGACGCTCAACGCGGCCCGCGTGCTCGAGGTGGTCGGCGGCCTGCTCGGCGTCGACCACGCCGAGCTCGGGCGGTTGGCACTGCAGGCGCCGGCCGGTGCCGACGGGCTCGTCCTCGTGCCGTACTTCGTCGGTGAGCGCACGCCGAACCGACCGGACGCCACCGCGTCGCTGCTCGGCATGACGCCGGCGACGACGGACCGGGCACACCTGGCCCGGGCGGCGGTCGAGGGCATGCTCTGCGCCCTCGCCGACGGGCTCGCCGCGGTGGAGCGCACGGGGGTCACGGTCGAGCGACTCCTGCTCATCGGCGGTGCCGCACAGAACGAGGCCGTCCGGGTCGTCGCCGCGCAGGTGTTCGGCCGCGAGGTCCTCGTGCCGGAACCGGGCGAGTACGTCGCCGCCGGCGCTGCCCGTCAGGCCGCGTGGGTCGTCACCGGGTCACTGCCCGGCTGGTCGATCCCGACCACGGCGATCCCCGCGGACCCGCACCCCGAGGTGCTCGAGCGCTACCGGGCCGCCGTCGGCTGACCGCGGAGCGCACGTCGGCGGCGGGGCGCAACGCGATGACGTTGCGGCTCGCCGCCGTCGTCGTGTCCGGCGTCCGTGCCCTCAGCCAGCCCGCGGGCTGGACCGGACGTGCGCCCGCTCCCCCTGCGGCCCGTACAGGCAGAGCACCTCGGTGACCTGGTCGGTCACGTTGCCGACCCAGTGCGGGGTGTGGGTGTCGAACTCGACGACCTCGCCCGGGCCGAGGTCGAACACCTCGTCGCCGAGCGCCAGTCGGAGCCGACCGGACAGCACGTAGAGCCACTCGTAGCCCTCGTGGGTCTTCAGCGTCGTGTCCGAGCCGTGGTCGTGCGGCTCGATGAGCTGCTTGAACGAGCGCACGCCCCCGGTCCGCTTCGTCAGGGGGATCACGACACGGCGACCGTGCCGCTCGGGCTTGAGGTGCACCCGGGGGTCCCCGGTCGCCGGTGCCCCGACGAGGTCGTCGAGCGGCACCTGGTACGCGCGGGCGAGCGGCAGCAGCAGTTCGAGCGTCGGCTTCCGCTGGCCGGACTCCAGCCGGGACAGGGTGCTCACCGAGATGCCGGTGCGCTCCGCGAGCGCGGCGAGGGTGGTGCCCCGTCGCGTGCGGAGCGCCCGGAGCCGTGGGCCGACCGCGTCCACGACGTCGGCCGTCGTCGGCTCCGTGGGGCGGGCCTCCCGTGCGTGTGCCACGCCCCCATGTTGCCATGCCGGCAACGGCGCTTGCCACCGACGATCCGCTCGGCAGAGGATCCCCCCATGTCCGAACCACATGACGTCATCGTCGTCGGCGGCGGTGCCGCCGGCCTGTCCGCAGCGCTCATCCTGGGGCGCTCGCGCCGCTCCGTGCTCGTCGTCGACGCGGGCGAGCCGCGCAACGCCCCCGCCGAGGGCGTCCACAACTACCTGGGCCAGGAGGGCACCGCACCCCTCGACCTCGTCCGCGTCGGCCGAGAGGAGGTGGCCCGCTACGGCGTCACCGTCACGGACGGGAGGATCGTGGCCGCGTCCGCCGCGCCCGTCACCGAGGACGACCCGGTCGGGTTCCGGCTCACCCTGGACAGCGGCGAGGTCGTCGCAGCACGCCGCGTGGTCATCGCCGGCGGTGGCGTCGACCTGCTGCCGGACGTCCCCGGACTGGCCGAGCAGTGGGGCCGCGGAGTCGTCCACTGCCCGTTCTGCCACGGGTGGGAGGTCCGCGACCGACGGATCGGCGTCCTGGTGACGACACTGGCCGGAGCGCACCAGGTGCAGATGTTCCGGGCCCTCAGCGAGGACGTGACGGCCTTCGTGGCCGAACCGGGCGCCGTCGACGACACCGTCCTCGCCGGTTTCGCTGCACGGAGGATCAGGGTCGTCCACTCCCCCGTCGCGCGAGTGCTGTCCGACGGCGACCGGCTCAGCGGTGTGGAGCTGCCGGACGGGTCCGTCGTCGGACTCGACGCCCTGGCGGCCGCGAGTCGTGTCGAGGCCCGGGTCGACTGGGCCGCGGGACTCGGACTGACGCCGGTGGACCAGGAGGCCAACAGGACCCGGTTCGGCCGGGTCCTGGCCGTCGACGCGCTCGGGAAGACCGACGTCCCCGGCGTCTACGCGGCCGGCAACGTGGCGAACGCGATGCTGACGGTCATCGGCTCGGCGGCAGCGGGTACGCAGACCGGGGCCGCGGTGCACGGGGACCTGCTGCAGGCGGACGTGGCGGCGGCACTGCGGCGCTGATCGGTCCGGCCGCGTGGCTGCGGCTGCGGCGGTGCACCGGCGTCACCGCGTCGGCGTCAGCACGCTGTCGAGCACCAGGTCCTTGGCCGGACCACGGGCCTCCCACCGGACCCGCCACCGCTCGGGCGTCCCGGTGAGGAGGCCCGTGTAGTCGTCCGGCGCACAGGCGTGCTCGACGCGGTCACCCCACGCCCAGTCGTGGAACGGCCGGCCGTCGGCGAAGTGCACGTACCACCGGTCACCGGTGCCGCATCGGACGGACAGGGTGCGCCACACCGGCGTCTCGGTGGCGCCGAGGACCATCGTCCCCGCCTCGTGCCAGCGCACGGACCCGTCGTCCTCGGCCGTCAGCTCGGTCGAGCCGGTCACCGTGCCCGACACCCCCGCGAGGCGGTCGTGCACCGTCCGGTGCAGGTCCCACCGCCCGAGCAGGTCGGTGGGCAGCAGCAGTGCCGGGGCGGACACCTCCGTGGCCGTCACTCGACCCGGTACCCCGCCTGTGCGGCGAGCAGCGGCGCGAGCGTGTACAGCTGCTCGCCGCCGATCGTCGCACCGCGCAGCCCGTCGAGCCGCTCCACCCGGTCGAGGTCCGCGTCGCGGAGGTCCACGTCCTCGATGCGGGTGCCCGCCCCGGCGACCTCCCGGATCGTGCTGCCCGGGAAGGCCACGCGCTGCAGCCGGGCGTCCGCGATGTCGACCTCGTCGATGACGCAGTCGCGGAACACCACGTCGGTGAGGACCGACGCGCGGAGGTTCACGAACCCGAGCTTCATGCCGACGAACTCCACCGCGCTGAACGAGCTGTCGTACAGCTCGGCCGACCCGATCCGTCCGCCGGCGATCCGGACCTCGCGCCACGCGCCGCTCTGGGCACGGAGCACGGGGGCGTCCAGCACCTCGACCACGGTGTCCCGGATGCGGAGCCCGCGCAGGTCGGCGCCGTCGGCCCGGAGGGTCCCGACGACGCACTCCTCGAGCTCCAGGTCGGGCAGCCGCTCCCCCGCCACGTCGAGCACGTCGATGCGCTTGCCGTCGATCCGGTCACCGGTCAGCACGTCCCCGGCTCCGGGCGACCACGGCTCGAGGTCTGCCGGTTCGGTCAGGGTGATGCGGGGCGCCGCGACGCCGGTCTTCCGTGCCATGCCCCCAGTCTGCCGCGGACGGACGACCGCGGGGTCGTGCACCGGGGCCGTCAGACGTCGGGATCGTCCGGACGGGCGGCTGCTCGCAGGGCGTCGGCCATCCGCCCGGTGAAGTCGATGAACAGCTCGAAGGACTCGGGAGCCACGGCGCCCTCGAGCACCTGGCGGTACGCGGCCCGCACGGACCCGAGGACCGCGACCCCGTCGAGCGTGAGCTCGATCCGGACGCTGCGCCGGTCATCGGGGTTCCGGACGCGGTCGAGCAGTCCCTGCCGGGTGAGCCGGTCGAGGAGCGCGGTCACGGCCCCCGTCCCCATCTCGAGGTACCCGCCGAGCTCCTTCGGCGTGCGGTCGTCGTCGACCGCGCCGAGGAACTGCAGCGCGCGGAGGTCCACCGGGTTCAGACCGTGCCGGACGGCGAGGTGCTGCATGAGGTGCGCGTGCTCGACCTGTGCGCCGTAGAAGGTCGCCACGGCCTCGTCGAGGAGTCGATCGAGGTCGGCGGTGGAGGGGCGCCGGGGAGGTGCGGTCACGTGCCGAGCATAGTCGACATCCGTTCATCACGAAGATTGACAAACTCGAAATTCGAGGCGTACAGTCGCAGATGCCTCGAAAATCGAGGCGACACGATCAGGATGGAACCCGGAAATGCGTCGCCCTACCCGCACCCTCGCTCGCCTCGGCACCTTCGCCGTGATCCCCGCCGCGCTGCTCGCCGCCGGCGTCGCCGTCTCCACGGCGAGCTACTCGGCCTTCTCGGCGACCTCGTCCGACGGTGCCGACAACTGGTCGATGGGCACGGTCGCGTTGACGAACGACGCCTCGAACGGCGCGCTGTTCTCCGCGTCGAACCTGAAGCCCGGGTCCACCGGCACGAACTGCATCGCGGTGACCTCGAGCGGCAGCCTGCCGAGCGCCGTCCGCATGTACGCGAAGGACGTCACCCAGACCAAGGCCCTGGCCTCGTCCGTGACCCTCCAGGTCAAGCAGGGCACCGGCGGCGGCTACGGCACCTGTGACGGGTTCACGGCGGTGACCGGGACCGACGGCACCCTCTACGACGGCTCGCTCGCGTCCTTCGTGTCGACCCGGAAGGACTACGCGTCCGGCCTCGGGACGTGGAAGACCGCGGGCACGAAGCCCGAGACGCGGACCTTCCAGATCACGTACACCGTCTCCCCCGACGCACCGGCGACCCTCATGGGCGCCACCGCCAGCCTCGGCTTCACCTGGGAAGCCCAGAACCTCTAGTCCCTGCCCACCACCGCACGCCCACCGGACAGGAGGATCGGCATGCGCTCGTCATCGTGGCTCCGGTTCACGGTCGTGCTCGCCGCTCGTGGCGTCATCGCGGCACTCGTGGGCGTCGCGTTCTGGGGCATCGCTCCGCTCGCACTCGGGTGGCACACCACCACCGTGATGACGGGCTCCATGCAGCCCACCCTGCTGCCCGGTGACGTCGTCGTGAGCAAGCCGGTCCCGGCCCACGACCTCCGCGCGGGTCAGGTGCTGCTCTTCCCGGACCCCGACCACGCCGGCGTGCTGCGCCTGCACCGCCTCCACGACGTGGACGCCCGCGGCGAGCTCGTCACGAAGGGCGACGCGAACCCGGAGGCGGACTCGACCGCCGTCGCGCGGTCCTCGGTCGTCGGGGTCGGGTACCTGCGTGTCCCGCTCGTCGGGCTCCCGGTCGTCTGGGCCGCGGAGCACCGGACCGTGCCCCTCGTCGCACTGGCCGCCGGGATCGTCGTGCTCGCCGGGTTCGCCGTGGTGCCCGCCGTGCGCACCCGCACCGACGCCCCGACCGACCGGCTCCCGCGCCACGGCCGTCACCGTGCCGCACGTCCGCGCCGCCCCCGCGCCCGGGCCGTCGTGGTCGCGGCGACGGCGTGTGCCGTCGTCGGGGTCGCACTGCCCGCACCCGCAGCCGCCGCTGCCTTCGCAGCGACCACGACCACCGGGGCCAGTTCGATCACCACCGCGGTCGCCACCCCGGTGACCGGGCTCACCTGCACGAACGTCGGCAACGCCGCGGTCGACGTGGGATGGACCTACTCCGGGGTCGCACCCGAACGCTTCACCGTCCTGGTCGACGGGGCCGCGAGCGGGATCAGCACCGCTGCGGGCGAGCGGGACGTCACGCTGGGCGCGTCGGACTTCTTCGTCTGGAAGACGTCGACCATCAGCGTGCGCACCGACCTCACCGACACGTGGACGGCCACGTCGCCGTCCACCGTGCGGATCACCACGATCCGGCTGTTCGGACTCGGCCGCACCTCCTGCGCCCGCTGACGGGCCCGGTCGAACGCCGGTCCGCGGCCGACCCCGGCGTCAGCGCCCGGCGGCGTAGTGGCTGCTCACCTGCGCCGCGGTGAGCACGGAGTTGTAGACGGCAGCGAACCGCATCGAACCCGTGAAGTACGGGTTCGCCGGCGCTCCGGGCCAGCCGGAGATCGTGTCGTACCCGATGCGCCAGTACCCGGTGTAGTTCTCCGGCGCCGTGTAGTTCGCGTTCGAGGCCACGAGCGCGCCGTCGACGTACAACCGCATGCCGGTCGTGGCGGACATCGTCGAGACGACGTGGTGCCACGCGCCGTCGTTGTAGGACTTCGGCGAGGTCACCACCTGCGTGGCCCCGTTGTAGGCGCCGAAGACGAGCTGCCCGTTCGTGTTGAGGTAGATCTGCCGGTCGTGCTGGCCGGAGACGGTGACCTGGCTGCCGCCGAAGCCGATGAGCAGGCCGCCGGCCACCGAGGTGCGGAACCAGACCTCCTCGCTGAAGGTCACGGGGTTCCGCTGCGCCGCGGGGGTGGAGAGGAAGTCGGACGCCCCGTCGAGGAGCCACGCGGTCCCGGGGTCGCGGGGGCAGGCGATCGGGCTCGGGGTGCTCGCGGTCATCCCGCCCTGGTAGGTGCCGTTCGCGCCCTTGCCGGAGAAGTCGGCCGCGGTCGTCGAGCCGGACGGCTCGGTCAGCTTGTACGCGAACAGGGCATTGCTGGCGGTGGCGTCGAAGCCGACCGCACCGGTGCAGGTGTTGGACGCCGCGGTGCCGGCGGAGTTCGACCCGTTCGTCACCTTCGCGCTGAAGCCCGAACGGGTCGGGGCGAACTGGTTGACGAGGAGGACGACGGCGAGTGCGACGACCAGCAGGAGCGCGAGGACCTTGCCGTCGCGGAGACGACCGGGGTTCACGAGGGCCGCACCGTCTGCACGCGTCCGACCACCAGGCAGAGGACGAGCGGGACCAGGCAGGCGGCGACGAGCAGGGCCCAGCCCGTCGGGTCGAGGTCGATGCTCGACATGAGCTGGTAGTGACCGTGCCGGTTGAGCTCGGTGATGGTGACCCGCCCCACCTCGCCGTCGACGAGGTGCACGGCGTTGCCGCCGACCGCGTCGACGCGGACGGGGAAGATCCCGGAGGAGACGACGGTCGCCTCGACCGAGCCGGGGGACGTGCTGTTCGAGATCGTCGTGACGTTGACGAAGGGCTTGAGCAGGAAGGCCGCGTAGGAGACCGTGAGGGAACCGCCGGCGATGCGCAGACTGCTCCGGGTGACCCGGTCGGTGAAGGCGCTGGTCAGGCCCCAGATGAGGAGCGTCCCGACCAGGAGGACCGGGGTGGCCTTGAAGAGCCAGCCCAGGTGCGGGACGAGCAGGACCGGGGCGCCGACCAGGTCGTCCTGGCTCAGGGTCCACGGGTCGGCAGCACCGTTCACGTCGCCCCGGGCGCGGATGCCGCCGTCGGGGTCGATCTCGATGATCCGGTGGGTGTACACGACGTCGGGGTTCGCGGCGACGCTGTACGAGACGATGTCGCCGACGCGGAGCGACGAGGCCTGCACGGGCATGTCGAGCACGAGCGTGCCGACCGGGGCGGCTTCACCCATCGACGGCGTCTCGACGACGAACCAGCGGCCGCCGTTGGTGAGGAACAGCATCGCGGCGGTCAGGAGGACCGCGGCGATGACGGCGACCGACCAGGCGAGGACGGACTCGGAGCGGCTGAACGTCCGCCCGCGCAGGAGCGGCCGCGGCAGTGTCCCGCTGAGCGGGATGGCCGAGGTCTGGCTCATGTGCTGCTCCGTCCTGGTCGGTGTCGGTCACGGGTGATGGCGACGCTCGACCGTAGGGGGGTCGGTCGAGCGTCGCCGGTCTGGGCGGGGCGGATCAGGCCGTGAAGGTCCAGGTCATCGGGACCGAGGCGGCGAGGCCCTGGTAGGTGTTGCCGGCCGAGGAGTCGAGCGTGACGGCGAAGTTGAAGGGGACGCTCGCACCGGCGGCGGGAGCGGTGGGCAGCGAGATCGCGGCGGCGCCCTTGAAGCTTGCGAGGGTGCCGGAGAAGACCGTGGTGGAGCCCGAGGTGATGACGAGGTTCATCTTCGCGCAGAGGTCGGTCGCGGTGCCGTTCGACGTGCCGTTCGCCGTCTGCGTGCAGGTCGCGCCCGGGGTCAGCGTGAAGGTGTTCGCGGCGGCGGTGCCCGTGTTCTTGATGGTGATCGGGGTGTTGACCGTGTTGCCCGGGGTCATCGTCGTGCTGCCACCGAACTTGTTGATGGTCGAGCAGGTCGCCGAGTTGGTGGAGACCGAGCCGCCGTCGGTGCTGAGACAGGTGACCGACGCGTTGGCGTTCTGCTCCTGCATGATCAGCGTGCCGCTGGCGGCGGTGTTGCTGCTGTTCGTGATGCTCGCGGCGAACCCGGAGAGGGTGCCGGTGAGCGAGAGGGACAGGAGCACGGCGGCGAAGATGCCCGCGAGGAGCGCAACGGGGGCGAAGCGGAGGCGCTTCAGCGGGGAGGTGCGGAGCGGGTTGGACACGGGGTACCTCGATGTTCGGTGAGTCGGTGTGGGGGTGCAATCTTTCGGAGGAGCGATTGCTTGATGATCAAGATAGTCACCGGTTGAAGGAGATGGAAGCCGGTGTCCGCCCCCAGAGCGGGGGCCAGGGCAGGACGGGAGGCGCGACGGCGTCCGGCACGGTCGTGTCGGCCCGGTACTCTTCCGCAACGAGCGAGGGGCGGGACCAGGTGGTGACGGGACAGGACGAGGACGGCGCGACCGACCTGATGGCCGCGTTCGACGCGGTCGTCCGCGCGAACGCGAGCCTCGTCGGGCAGTTGAGCGCCCGTGCCGGCGTGCACGAGAGCGGCCTGCGCGCGCTGGTCCTCGTCAGTGACACCGGGTACTCCACCCCGACCGAGGTCGCCGGGTTCCTGGGCCTGACCTCCGGCGCCGTGACGAACCTGATCGACCGTCTGACGTCCGCCGGTCTGCTCGAACGGACCCCGAACCCGAACGACCGTCGTGGGTCGCTGCTGCGCCTCCGTCCTGCGGGCGAGGAGGTCGTCGGCGACTACCGCCGTCGCTACGTCGCGATGCTCCGCGCCGTCGACACCCGGCACCGCGGTGACCTGCACGCGGTCCTCAACGACCTGGCGACCGGCCTGTACGAGCAGGCGGCGACCGCGGCACCCACACCGGGGACGGACGAGGCGTCCCGCTGACCGCCGGTCCGTCCTGACCGCACGCGCCCCGCACGACGACGGGCGCCACGGTCGGTGGGGACCGTGACGCCCGTGTCCGTGCGGGTCGGAATCCGTGCCGGTCCGGATCGGTGCCGCTCGGTCTCGGTCCGCTCTCCGGCGGACCTCAGCCGCGCAGCGGCGGCGTCTCCGGCACGCCGTGACCGTCGGCGAACCCCGCCACCAGGTCGCGCATGGCGTCCTCGGCACTGTGCCGGGCCTCCCAGCCGAGCACCTCGCGCGCACGGTCCGTCCGCATGATCGGCACGCCGGCCGCGATGTCCACCCAGCCCGCGTCGGTCGGCTGCAGGCGCAGCCGCCAGGTCAGCGTCACGAACGCGCGCACGAGCCGCAGGGGCACGCGGACCGCGCCGAGCATCCCGAGCACCCGGGCCATCCGCGGCGGGGTGAGCACGGGTGCGGCGGCGACGTTGAACGCGCCGCCGGCCGTCCGGTCGATCGCGCGCCAGAAGGCGTCGGCGAGGTCGTCGGCGTGCACGGCCTGGAAGACGAAGGGGTACGGCAGGGGCAGCACGGCGAACCGCAGCAACCGGACGGCGCGCATCGGCACGAGGTGGCCGAGGAACAGCCCGCGGATCTCGGCCGCGGCGTCCCGCTGGAAGACGAGCCCCGGGCGCATCCGGGTGACGACCACGTCCGGGTGCTCGCGCTCGAACACGTCCATCGCGCGCTCGTTCTCGGCCTTGTGGACGGAGTACGTGGCGGTCGGGATGCCGTCGGCGGGCCAGCTCTCGTCCACCGGGGTGCGCTTGCCGGCCACGTCCACACCGCGGTACGCGCCGACCGACGAGGCGACGACGACCTGCGGCACGCCGGCCGCGGCGACGGCAGCGAGCACGTTCGCGGTCCCGGTGACGTCGGTGCGGTGCTGCGCCGGGATGTCGTGCGTCGGCTGCAGCGCCCAGGCGAGGTGCACCACGGCGTCCGCGCCGCGGAAGACGGCGGCCAGCCGGTCCACGGCGTCGACCGCGCCGACGTCGACCGTGTGCCAGAGCGCGGCGTCGTAGGGCTGGGCCCGCAGGTCGGGCAGTCGCCGGGCGACCCCGACCAGGTCGGCGCCGGCGTCCCGGAACCGTCGGAGCAGCGCGCTCCCGACGTTCCCGGTCGCGCCGACGATGACGACCCTGGTCATGCCGCGGCCGAGGAACCCGCGGGCAGCGCCGGGTCGAGGACGACCTTGATGCAGCCGTCCTCCTTCTTCTGGAAGACCTCGTACATGTGCGGGGCGTCCTCGAGCGAGACCTTGTGCGTCGTCAGGTCGAGCGTGCCGAGCGGGTCGGAGGGGTCCTCGACGAGCGGCATGAGGTCGTCGACCCAGCGGCGGACGTTGCACTGGCCTTCGCGGATGGTGATCTGCTTGTCGAACAGCGTCATCATCGGCATCGGGTCGGCCATGCCGCCGTAGACACCCGAGAGCGAGACGGTGCCGCCGCGGCGGACCAGGTCGATCGCGGTGTGCACGGCGTCGAGGCGGTCGACACCCGCGGTCTCGATGGCCTTCTGCGCGAGCTTGTCGGGCAGCAGGCCGGCGGCGCGCTGGGCGAACCCGGCGGCGGGGTTGCCGTGTGCCTCCATGCCGACGCCGTCGACGACGGCGTCCGGGCCGCGGCCGTCGGTCAGGTCGACGAGCTCGGCGACGAGGTCCTTCGACAGGTCGAACGTCTCGATGCCGTACTTCGCGGCGAGGTCACGACGCACCTGCTCCGGCTCGACGGCGAGCACGCGGTAGCCCAGGTGCTTGCCGATGCGGGCGGCGAACTGGCCGACCGGACCGAGACCGAGCACCGCGAGCGTGCCGCCCTCGGGGACGTCCGCGTACTGCACGGCCTGCCAGGCGGTCGGGATGATGTCGCTCATGAACAGCCACTGCTCGTCCGCGCCGGTGTGCGGCACCTTGATGGGCCCGTAGTCGGCGTGCGGCACGCGGAGGTACTCGGCCTGGCCGCCGGGGACCTGGCCGTACATCTTCGTGTAGCCGAACAGGGACGCGCCGCTGCCGTACTCGGTCACCTGGGTGGTCTCGCACTGCGACTGCAGCCCGCGCTCACACATGTAGCAGTGGCCGCAGGAGATGTTGAAGGGGATGACGACGCGGTCGCCGACCTTCAGGTTCGTGACGGCGGAGCCGACCTCCTCGACGATGCCCATCGGCTCGTGGCCGAGGACGTCGCCCTTGTCGATGTACGGGCCGAGGACGCGGTACAGGTGCAGGTCGGAGCCGCAGATAGCCGTGGAGGTGATCCGGACGATCGCGTCCGTCGGCTCCTGGATGGTCGGGTCGGGAACGGTCTCGACGGACACCTTCTCGGTGCCCTGCCAGGTCAGTGCGCGCATGTGTGCGCTCCTCTCGTCGCGGCGGGGCCGGACGGGAGGCCCGGCACGCTCCGTCCATCGGTACGCCTCCGCCGCGTGGCACCTCCCAGCGTGGGCCGGTCAGCGCACCGGACGGCGGGTCAGACCTGCTGACCGGAGCGGACCTGGTCCGTCGACGGCACGGGTCCTGCCCGCCGCGTCCTGCGCGCCGTCAGGACGTCCTGCTCCTCACGGGCGGCACGCTCGTCGCGGCGACGCTCGGTGGCCACGACCGCGCCGAGCACGAGGGCGTACAGCACCGCGCCTCCGCCGAGCGCGGCAGCGGCCGAGGGCACCTGGTCGGCAGCGATGCCGGGCACCCCGTCGACGGCCATCAGGATCGCCTCGGCTCCGAGGACGGCGGTCGACAGGGCGAGCACGGCGACGCGGAGCCAGCGCGGGCTCCGGCGGATGCCCGCGGACACCCCGACCACCGCGGCGGTGAGGAGCAGCCCGACGAGCAGGAACCCGATCATCACGACGGAGTGCAGCCCCGGGTCGCGGGTGGACTCGGCTGCGGTGGGTCCGGTGTACAGCAGCCACGACGCACCGACGGCGAGGACCGCGGCGACGACCGGGAACGCGAGCGCCTTGGTCAGCGAGTTGCCCGCGAGTCGTCCGAGTCGCTGCAGCGGCACCGGTTCGAGCGTCCGGCGGGCGAGCGTCACGGGGGACCCGAGCACGAGCAGCACGGGCGCGACCATGCCGATGACGACGTGGCCGAGGACGTGCGTGGTGAGGTCGTGGTTCCCGGCGTGCCCGAGTGGTCCGACGAGCACCGCGGCCACGGCCACGAGCCCGGCGATCCAGGTGACCGTCCGCGGGATCGGCCACGCCGGCTGGCCGCGACGCCGCTGTCCGGCCGCGCCGACGACGTACACGGCGCCGGCCAAGGTGAGGGCGATGAGGGTGAAGGTCCCGAGCATGCCGCCGTGAGAGTGCACCAGAGGGCTCCTGTCGTCGTCGGTCCATCCTGTCGGAGACCGGTGCACCGTGTTCGGCGCGGTGCGCTCCTGCGACGGGTACCGGGCCGGTTCAGGCGCGGAGTCGGTCCCGGTCGGCAGCGGGGAGGTGCTCGGTCGCGGTCTCGAGCGCCGCGCGGCTCAGGGCGCGCCCGTGCCGGTCGAGGAACGCCACCAGGGCCTCCTCGGACGCCCGTTTGCCGGTCTCGCGGAGCACCCACCCGAGGGCGGACTGCACCACCTCGCCGCGCTCCCGGACGAGTCGCCCGGCCAGCCCGAGCGGGACCTCCGCGTCGCCCTGCTTCACGAACGCCAGGGTGGCCACGACCGCGGCCCGCCGGACGAGCGCCACGTCCGACTTCGCGAGCGCGTACAGCGGCCCGGTGGACCCGCCGAGCAACGGGACGCCGACGAGCTCTTCGGCGGCCAGGTCGACGAGCACGGGGTCGTCGATGCGTTCCGCCCGGAGCGCCGACAGGAACTCGTCGGTCAGGTCCGCGTCGGGGTGCTGCCGTGCGGCCTGGACGAGCATGACGACCGCGACGGTCCGCCCACCCGGGTCGTCGCTCCACAGCAGTGCCGACCGCTCCCCCGGGTCCAGGTCGGCGAAGCGCCGTGCGATCCGGCGCGCGGCGGCGACGTCACCCGGGGTGCGCGCGAACGCGGCGAGGACGTCCTCGGCGGTGGGATGTGGCATCCCCTCCACCCTACGACCGGGACCCGGCGGGACCGACTCGGCAGGATCGGCCCGCCGGGACCGGGTCAGCGGAAGTGCAGCACCGTCAGCGGGTCCTTGAGCGTGCCGTTCACCCGGGTCTCGACGTGCACGTGCGGGCCCGTCGACTGCCCGGTGTTGCCCGACTTCGCGATCTCCTTGCCGACCGAGACCACCTGCCCCTGCGTGACCTCGATCTCGCTGAGGTGCGCCGTCAGCACGGTCGTCAGCCCGTAGGTGACGACGATGTAGTTGCCGTAGCTGGCGTGGTTGCGGACCACCGAGGTGACCGTTCCCCGCCCGGACGAGTACACCGGCGTGCCGACCGGCACGACCGCGTCGGTGCCCTGGTGGTAGCGCGGGACGTGGCCGGCACCGCGGTCGTCGCCGTAGCGGCCGGAGATGCGCGTCGTCTTCACCGGCCAGAGCAGGCCCGTCACCGGACGCGACGACCAGATGCGGGTGTCCGCGGAGCCGTAGAGGACGACGTTCGAGTCGACCTGTACGAGCAACTGCGCCGGGCCCTTCCCGGAGGTCCGCGTCGACCAGAGTGCACGACGGCCGTCCGCCGAGTAGACGACGAGGTTGCCGTCGGGCTGCAGCGCCGCGTAGGCGCCCGGGTTGCCGAAGGTCTGCGAGGACCAGACCGCCGTGCCGCTGACGTACTGCACGAGGTTGCCGTCGGCCTGCATCGCGAGCGTGCGGGGCGAGGCGGCGCTCGCACGGAGGGTCGTGCCGGCCGCGAGGGTCCCGCCCGAGGTGATGCGGTTCTGGAAGGTCGCGATGCGCCAGAACATCCCGTTGCCGACCTTCCGCATGCGCAGTTCACCGTCAGCCCGGACGCCGAAGTCCTTGGCGGCACCGCCACCCGATCCCCACTGCGCCACGACCCGACCGTTCCGGACCATCGTCAGGTACCCGTCCTTCTGGACGACGACGGTGGCCCCCGGCTGGTTGGCCGTGTTGGAGGCCCAGAGCACCGCGTTGCCGATGCCGTACTCGACGAGGTTGCCGTCACCCTGCAGGACGAGCCGGAACTGCCCGTTCGTGGAGTTGACGGAGTCGCCGGGCTGCAGTGTGGTCCCGGCCTTGACGGCGCTCGTGTAGGTGGCGGCCTGCGCCGGCGCCGCCACCGCGACGAGTCCCGCGGCCGCGATCGCGACGACGGTGACGGCCGCGGCGAAGCGTGCTCGTGCCCTGATCATGCGTGGTGTCCCTGCTCGTGGTGCGACCACCGCGGGCGCCGAGCGCCGGCGCGGTGCGTGTCCTGATGTGGCACGTCCCTGTACGCGCCGACGGTCAAGGTTCGCAGCCGGAACCGGTTGCGGGTATCCCCAGGACCGGGGGCGTGCGCGACAGCTGTCGGTGTGCTCGCCCACTCCGGGACAGGATGGGTCGCATGCTCCTCCAGCCGAACCCCGCCTTCGTCCGACCGTCGGCCGACCGGACGCGACCCGACCTGCAGGGCACGTTCGGCATGACGGCGTCGACGCACTGGATCGCCACGGCCACCGCCCAGTCCGTCCTGGAGCGCGGCGGGAACGCGTTCGACGCCGCCGTCGCCGGGGCCTTCGTCCTGCACGTGGTCGAGCCGCACCTGAACGGCCCGGGCGGTGACCTGACCGCCGTGTTCGCCACGGCGGCCGATCCCGCGCCCGTGGTCCTCGTCGGCCAGGGACCCGCCCCGGCAGCGGCCACCCCCGAGCACTTCCGCGCCGAGGGACTCGACCTCGTGCCGGGCGCCGGCGCGCTCGCCGCGGCCGTCCCCGGCGCGGTGGACGCCTGGCTCCTGCTGCTGCGGGACCACGGGACGTGGGAACTCGCCGACGTGCTGGCCCCGGCGATCGGGTACGCCCGCGACGGCCACCCGGTCAGCGCGGGCGTGGTCCGGACGATCGGCGCGGTCGCCGACCTGTTCCGCGACCACTGGCCGACCTCCGCCGAGCGCTGGCTGCCGGGAGGCGCGCCTCCGGTCACCGGGGACGTCGTGCGCAACGAGGCGCTCGCCTCGGTGTTCGACCGGCTCGTGGCGGCGGGAGCGGCCGGCGCGGGCGACGGGGCGGACGGTGGACGGGCCTCCCGGATCGACGCCGCCCGTCGGGAGTGGGCCGAGGGGTTCGTCGCGACCACGATCGACGCCTTCGTCCGGCAGCCGCACCGGCACTCGTCCGGCACCGACCACGCCGGCGTCATCCGGGCCGGGGACCTCGCCGCGTTCCGGGCGACCACCGAGCCGGCGACGACGGCGACGTTCCGCGGCCACACGATCGCGAAGACCGGGCCGTGGGGCCAGGGGCCGGCGCTCCTGCAGACCCTGCGGATGCTCGATCCCCTCGACGACGAGCGCCTCGACCCGTCCACCGAGCTCGGTGCCCACACGATCGTCGAGGCGCTGAAGCTCGCGATGGCCGACCGCGACGCCTACTACGGCGACGGCACGGTCCCGCTCGACGCCCTGCTCGCCGACGCCGCCGTGGCCGAGCGTCGGGCGCTCATCGGGGACACCGCCTCGGACGCGTTCCGCCCCGGCTCCGTGCCGGGTGTCGAGCCGGTCCTGCCGCCGCTCCGCACCTCGTACGACGTGACCGGCGCGGCCGGGGTCGGCGAGCCCACGGTCCCCGGGGCACGGCGTGGCCCGGCCGACGAGCGCGCCGAGGTCCCGGTCGAGGACCGCGGCGAACCGTTCGTCGCGCCCGACGGCGACACCCGCGGCGACACGTGCCACATCGACGTCGTGGACCGCTGGGGCAACATCGTCAGCGCGACGCCCTCCGGCGGGTGGCTGCAGTCGTCCCCGACGATCCCGGAGCTCGGGTTCTGCCTCGGCACACGGCTGCAGATGACGTGGCTCGAGGAGGGCACCTCGTCGACCCTGCGGCCCGGCGAGCGCCCCCGCACCACGCTCACCCCGACGCTGGTCCTCCGCGACGGTGTCCCGGTCGCCGCGCTCGGCTCCCCCGGCGGCGACCAGCAGGACCAGTGGCAGCTGCTGTTCCTGCTGCGGTGGATCGTCGGCGGCTACACCCCGCAGCAGGCGATCGACGCCCCGGCGCTGCACACGACGTCGTTCCCCGGCTCGTTCTGGCCGCGGACGTGGGAGCCCGCGGGCCTGGTGGTCGAGGACCGGCTGGGTGACGACGTGATCGCCGGCCTGGAGGCCCGTGGGCACGTCGTCACGCGCGCCGGCGACTGGAGTCTGGGCCGGCTGTGCTGCGTCACCCGGGACCCGGAGACCGGGGTCCTCGGTGCGGGCGCGAACCCCCGCGGGGCGCAGGGGTACGCGGCCGGGCGCTGACGTCCCGCGGGCTGCGGACGTCGAGGCGGTGTCAGTCAGTGAGAGCGGCCGGGTCAGGGACGCCGTGACCCGGCGACTGCAGTCGACCGTCCATCGATGTCAGATCAGTGTCGTCATCCGCAACCAGGGCGGCAACAGGGGTGCGATGCGCATCTCCCCCTCGTCTGTGGATCGCGGCCTCCGGCAGGTGGTCGTACTCGCCGGAGGCCTTGAACACGTCTCCGCTCGTCATACACGCCGGAGGCAGTGAAGACGTCTCCGCTCTCGGTGGCGGACGGCGTAGGAACGATTTCTGCCTCACTACCCGCGACCCTAGCTGACATAACATACATTATCGGCGCACCTCTGGCTCGTACGGGGGAGCAGCAATCAACTGATTGGGCCGGTACCGTCACCCTTTGAGGCCAGCGCAAGTTTCTCGCTGCCCCCAAAGGCGCCTCAAACTTCTCGAGGCCGGTGGTCGCGCTGACCCGTTCGGGCAGGCGGGTGCGGAGCACCGGTCTCCCGGTGCTCCGCACCCTTTCCTCTATGGTTGCCCTTCAGTGACGGCGTCGCAGGGTCAGTGTCCCGAGTCCGGCGAGCAGCAGCAGGACTGCTGCCAGTGCCGGGGACGCCGGGTTGCCCGCGCCCGTGTAGGCGAGGGTGCCGGCGGTGTTCGCCGTCGCCTCTGCCCCGGTCGCTGCAGCTGCTGCCGGAGCGGAGGACACGAGGGTCGGGGTCGACCGGACTACGTCTGCCGTAACGACCGGGGCTGTGTCGGTGTCGACGAGTGGCGTGGTGCCGGTGTTCGGGATGGTGTCGACGACCGGGGTCGTACCGGTGTCGGGGGTGTTGCCCGTGTCACCGGGAGTGGTCCCGGTGTTCGGCGTCGAGCCCGGGATGGTGCCGGGCGTGGTGCCGGGGTCGGTACCCGGGGTGGTGCCGGGCGTGGTGCCGGGGTCGGTACCCGGGGTGGTGCCGGGGTCGGTACCCGGGTTGGTGCCGGGGCTGGTACCCGGCGTGGTTCCGGGCGTGGTGCCGGTGGCCGGGGTCGTGGTGCCGTCTCCGATGATGCCGATGCCGTTGTCACCGACCGTGATCGGGATGTTCACGACGGGGATGATCTGCGTCCCGGAGCCGACACCGCCATCACCCGAGGTGGTGCCACCAGCGGCCGGGGCGGTGCCGGTCGTGGGGGTGGTACCGGTGGCGGTGCCACCGGTGCTGGTGCCGTCACCGATGACACCGATGCCGTTGCCACCGACCGTCACCGGGATCGAGACGACCGGGGTGACTTGGGTGCCGGAGCCGATGCCGTCCTCGCCCGAGGTCGTGCCACCGGTAGCCGGAGCAATGCCCGTACCGGTGGTGGGGGTGGTCGTGGTGCCGCCGGTGCTGGTGCCGTCACCGACGATGCCGATCCCGTTGCCACCGACCGTCACCGGAACCGACACCACCGGCGAGACCTGCGTGCCGGAGCCGATGCCGTCCTCACCCGAGGTCGTCCCACCAGCCGCCGGAGCAGTGCCGGTCGTAGGGGTCGTGCCCGAGGCCGATCCGTCACCGATGACACCGACGCCGTTGCCACCGACCGTCACCGGGACCGAGACCACCGGGGTGACCTGGGTGCCGGAGCCGATGCCGTCCTCGCCGGAGGTGGTGCCACTGGCCGCCGGAGCGGTGCCCATACCGGTGGTGGGGGTCGTGCCGGTGGTGGTGCCGCCGGTGCTGGTGCCGTCTCCGACGATGCCGATGCCATTGCCATTGCCACCGACGGTGACCGGGACGTTCACCACGGGCGACACCTGGGTGCCGGAGCCGATGCCGTCCTCACCAGACGTGGTACCACCGGCAGCCGGCGTCGTACCCGTGCCGGCCGTCGGGGTCGAACCCGCCGTGCCACCGGTGCTCGTGCCGTCACCGATGACGCCGATCCCGTTGCCACCGATCGTGACCGGGACCGAGACCACCGGCGACACCTGGGTGCCGGAACCGATTCCGTCCTCACCCGAGGTCGTGCCAACTGCAGCCGGAGCACCGCCCGTACCGCCCGTCGGGGTCGTACCCGCCGTGCCCCCGGTGCTCGTGCCGTCACCGATGACGCCGATCCCGTTGCCACCGACCGTGACCGGAACCGAGACCACCGGCGACACCTGGGTGCCGGAACCGATGCCGTCCTCACCGGACGTCGTACCACCTGCAGCCGGCGTCGTACCCGTGCTGGCCGTACCGCCCGTCGGGGTCGAGCCCGTGGCCGAGCTCGATCCGTCGCCGAGGACACCGACTCCGTTGCCCGTCACCGTGATCGGGACCGAGACGGTCCCGAGCAACTGCGTGCCGGAGATGAGCCCGTCCGACCCGGAGGTCGAGCCGGTCGGGGAACCACCGGTCGGAGCTGCCGGGGCCGCGGAGGTCCCGGTGGCCGATCCGTCTCCGAGCACGCCGATCCCGTTGCCCGAGACCGTGACGGGGACCGTGATGTCCGGCAGGACCTGGGTGCCCGAGAGCACACCGTCCTCCCCGGAGGTCGAAGCGGTCGTCGTGTCACCGGCCGGATCTGCCGGAGCGGCCGGAGCCGACCCGGAGGTCGAACCGGTGGCGGCAGCGTCACCGAGGACCCCGACGGCGTTGCCGGTCGCCGTGACCGGCACGTCGACCGCGCCGGCGACCTGGGTGCCGGAGAGCAGCCCGTCCTCACCGGACGTGGTGGGTGCGGTTGCCGCCGGCGCAGGGGCAGGGGCGGCCGGCGCAGGAGCCGGAGCCGGAGCCGGAGCCGGAGCAACGGGAGCCGGAGCAGCGGGCGCCGGTGCGGCCACCGCGTCCCCGAGGACACCAACGGCGTTGCCGGTCACCGTGACGGGAGCGCTGACGTCGGGCACGACCTGCGTGCCGGACGCGATGCCGTCGGCCCCGCTCGTGGTGGGAGCAGGTGCCGGTGCTGCGGGTGCTGGTTCCGCAGGCGCCGGTGCCGCGGGCGCAGGTGCCGCCGGAGCCGGAGCCGGAGCCGGAGCTGCCGGTGCGGCAGCGGTGGATACCGCGTCGCTGACGATGCCGAAGGCGTTGCGGGTGACGGAGACGGGCGCGTCGACGGTCGGCGCGACCTGGGTTCCGGAGACGGTGCCGTCCTCACCGGTGGTCGTCGCCGCGTTCGCCGCGACAGCTCCACCGAAGGTCAGCCCGCCCACACAGAGGGCGAACCACAGCCCTCGGGAGACGTTCTTGTTCATGGTCGTTCACTCCTGATCGAGATGGATGATCGACCGCACACAGAGGCGGCCGGTGGCGCGTCCTGCCGTGACGGGCAGGTGCGCCGATCTCAATCGGGAGCGACGTCGTGGTCACCGACGACCGAAGCCGGGACGGCGTCGTCGGAGACCGAGCCGCGGAGGCCCGCGGCGAGGGGGGAGGTCTGCGCTTCGGCACCGACGGTGCCGAGGACGTTTGCGCCAGCGGAGCCACCGGCGGAGGTGCTGCCGCCCGTGGTGCTGGCGGTGCCGCCGTCGAAGGGCGTGTGCACCGGTGCGCCGCCCTCGGGGAGGACGAGCGCCGCACCGTCCACGATGATCGCGGCGGGGGTGTCGGTGGTGATGGGCGCGGTGGCCGCTGTGCCGGCGGCGACGTGACCGAGGACGACGGCGCGGGTGTCGGTGGTGCCACGGGCCGACATGGTGCCGTTTGTGGCCTGGGCGGTGGGGGCGCCGGCTACGGCGCCGCCGGTGTTGCCGTGCGCAGAGCGGGCCGGCGTGCGGTTCCCGACCGGGGCCGTTGTCGCGACGGGCGTGGGCGCTGTGACCGGATCAGTGCCGGAGCCGGGGACCGTCGGGAGCGAGGGGACGTCGACGCCGGGGAGCGAGCCTCCCGGCAGGAGTGGCCCGCTGGGCAGGACCGGACCGGTGGGCAGCTCGCCGACGACGTCCGGAACTTGGTCGACGATGGTCGGGATCTGGGCGACGACGCCGGGAACCTGCGTGACGATGCCGCCGACGGAGTCGAGCGCGTCGTCGACGACGGCGGTGACTGGGGCGGTGATGCCGCCAAGCGTGTCGTCGCCGAGGAGTGAAGCGACGACCGGGAGGCTCCCGACCACCCGGTCGACGGTGTTGACCACTGCAGTGACCGGGCCGCCGCCTGCGACCGTTCCGACCGCCCCGGTGACGGGGTGAAGGACGGTGGCGGTGGTGTTGGTCACGGGGTGGAGGACGGTGGCAGCGGTGCCAGTTACCGGGCTGAGAACCGCATCGACGGTGTCGGTGATCGGACGGGAGGCTTCACCCACGGCCGCCACGACGCCGTCGGCGACTGACGTGGTCGGGCGGGTGCCGGTGGTGGTCGTGCTCGGCGTCGCCGGGGCGTGTGCCTCCGGTGCGCTGTCGTCCGGCCCGCTCGGCACTGGAGAAGTGTGGGCCGGACTGCTCGGCGCCGGGGCCGGGGCCGGGGCGTGCTGGGCTGGGGCCGGGTGGCTCGGCGCGGGGCTGGCGGCGACCGGCACCGCGGGCGCGGCCGGAGCGGGCGCTGCGGGAGCGGGCGCGGCCGGGGCGGGAGCGGCCGGAGCGGGCGCTGCGGGAGCGGGCGCGGCCGGAGCCGGCACCGGGGGTGCGACCACAGTCCGGACTGGAGTGACCGCAGTGTCGAGCACCTGGCCGACGCCGCTCGAGACGCCCCGTACGGCCCCGCCGACGCTCGACGTGATGCCGCTGACGAGCCCGTTACTGCGCTGCTGTGTGCTGGTCTGCGGACTACTCGTTGACGTCGCTCCGAGGAGCGGGCTTTCCGCCGCCGCGGCCGGGCGAGCGCCTAGGAGCAGCGAGAGCAGCACGACCGTTGCAGCGATCCCGGAGCCCATGAGGGCCCACCGGATCACAGCCCGTAGGGGTGCACGCATCGACGCGTCCATGCGCTCACCTCCTGATCTCGGCTGCGCACGTAGAGTGGTTGACCGGCACGGTACGCCTCGAGGGCCGAGAGCGCGAGGTGTTCTCAAGAAAATGTCAGGATCCTGCCGACAGCGTGGCGCCGCTGAGTGATCGTGACGGCAGCGATCAGCCGGCCACTGTCGAGATGCCTCGTTGTCCTCGTCAGCTCGACGGGTCTTGCGTTGGCGCTGCGCCATGCCGTGCAAGAACGAGCGTGGTGACATCGTCGTCAGGGCTGCGTTCGGCGATGAGGGCGCGGACTCGACGAAGGAAGTCGTCTGGAGCAGCCCAGTACATCTCGGCAAGCTGATCAAGCGACGCGAGAGTCCCGTCGAACAGGTCGAGCACGCCGTCGCTGCAGACGATCAGCGCGTCGCCGGGCTGGAGGACCAAGAACCCGGAGGAGCGGCGCATCGCGCCGGGATGCAGCCCGAGTGGGAGGTCCCGGGATCGAAGCAGCCGTACCGCTTGCCCGTGTGCTGAAAGGTGCATCGCGATGCCGTGACCGGCATCGCCGAAATCCACCCAACCCGTGGCAGTGTCGAGGTGTGCATGGAACGCGGTGGCGAACGAATCCGCTCGCACAAGCGCCGGCCCGATCTCTCGGTCCGTGGCACCGATCACGTCGGTGGCGGGACGTTCCTGGTCCTGGGCGCGGAACGCCGCGCGGATGGAAGCGGCGTGCTTGGCCGCCTCCATGCCCTTGCCCATCACATCAGTGAGCGTGATGGCCACCCCATACGTCGTGGGTATCCAGTCGTAGAAGTCGCCGCTGGCACCACTGAACGGGACTACTTCGGCGCGCAGATCGTAGCCGGGAAGCTGAACCGGACCAGGGATGAGGGTGCTGGCGTCCGTTCCCGAATCGGTCGCGCTGCCGCCGTCGCTGAGGATCCGGCCTGCCCAGGTGGCGAGGTCCTGAAGCAGGATGACGTCACTGTCGGCTAGGACTCGCGGGCGGGTATCCATGACGCACACGGACCCGACTCGTGTGCCTCGCACCTTGATGGGCGCGCCAGCGTAGAAGCGAATTCCAAGCGTCTGCACCACTGGCAGTGTCGCGAACCGGTCATCAGTGCGAGCGTCAGACACCACAGTGGGCTCGTCGTGAAGCACGGTCTCCGCGCAGAAACTCTCGCTCGCGGGTAGCTCCCGCCGACCAGTTGATGTCTGCGGGGTGAGGGTGTACAGGGTGTTGTCATCGACGAGATTCACGAACGCCATCGGCGCACCGAACACGTCCCGCGTCAGCCGAGCAACGCGGTCGAACCGCTCAGCCGGGTCCTCCCCGATGACGTCGAGCTCGTGCACAAGAGCTGCCCGAGCCGTCACATCATTCACAGCCGCCACTGTAAGCGTGCTGCAGCACTGGAGTCTCGCGCCTGGACGCGGTGGCGCTGCGACCCAGTGCTAGCGCTATGCAAGCGGTACGCAAGCATGCGCATGCGACGCCACGCGCAACGTGCGCAATGGACGTGTGTGTCACGGTCACAGGCGGTGTCTACAGGTTGAGCGCTTCATCTTCGGCGATTGCGCAGGAGTGACATCTGGCGTTCTCGAGCGGAGAAATGAAGCGGCGGCGTGGCGTAACGAATCAGGAGTCGCGCCACGCCGCCTTGGCTCCGGTAACCAACCGGTGCGTGACGTTAACGGTACCAGTTGGACGGAAACGGCACCGTGCAACGTTGCAAATCGCAGCAAACGCATAACTCTTCGAAATCGTTACCGGAATCGCATGACGCCAAGCTCTGGGCTGGCAAGATGACAGTGCCCCAGGGAGGAATCAGGGTCCTGGGAAGGGAGGGCGGGGGCCTCACCAACCCTCGTTCTCCGTCCCACCAGGAGCGCGGATGTCAGCGGGCCAGGGTCTCGCGCGGAGTCTCGCCGTACGTTGCTCGGTACAGCGCAGCGAAACGTCCGGGATTGCTGAACCCCCAGGATGCAGCGACAGCTGTGACTGAACCACCTCGAGTGGGATCCGCCGACAGCAGATCCCGCCGGGCGCCGGCCGCACGAGCGAGCCGCACGTACTGCATGGGCGACTGGCTCCGTTCCCGTTGGAACGCTAGTGACAGCCCTCGTTGCGACAGCCGGGCGGCCGAGGCGATGTCCTGCAGCGTGATCGGTTCCTGCAGGTGATCGTCGATGTACGCAATGGCGCGTCGCACCGCAGCACTCGGTGCGGCCGCTGAACGGATCGGTGTCTCGACGAGGCCGAACGCAGTGATGGCGCTGACGATCAGGTACCGAGACGCCTGGTTGCGCAGTAGCTCATCGGCGTAGATCGCCGGTGTCTCGAAGACTTGATGCCGGTACTCCTCGACGGTCCGCCGCCACAACCAGTGCTGTGCCGCATCGACAGGGCGTACTGCCCCCTCTCGCAGCCGGACGTGCTCAACGTCCCACAACTCGCCGGCGATCTGCCGGAGCAGCGCGGCCGAAAAGGAGCATGTCGAAACCCTGGCGTGGTCGATGCTGAACTGCATGTCTTGATCCGGCGGCATCAGAAACGCCTCACCTTGACCGAGCATCTGCTCTGATCCCCACGGGTTGTAGGCGTAGGTGCCCGAATCCACCTGGACGAGCATCACCTCATCAGTGGCATCGAGATCGACCTGCACCTCAGCGCCCAGACCAAGGTCGGCGATCGTGACGGCATCGCCGACGACGACCCGCTGACGGTACGACAACGCCCCCGTGGACAGAGCTGCCGTGTACCCGAAGCTCTGGCTGATCGCCTCAGCGGCTTCATCAGCGTTCTCCGTCGCAACGTCGACAAAGGTTGGAACGCTCACAGCAGGGGTTCTACCACGATTCGGACGGAGTATCTCGTTGCAGGGACACCCTCATGGCCTGCGACCCAGGCCTGCATCCGTTCGCTTCGCGAAGCTCACGAACGTGCACGACGCGTCGCTTTCGTCTTGCGGGGGCGTGGCGTTGCTGACAAGATCGCCGGAACATCGCTGACGGGGGTCGTCGGGGATCCTCACCAGGTCGCCACGGCAGCAGGACCTAACCACTCCTGCCACCGTCCGCGGACAGGAATCAGGGATCAGGAGCAACGATGTCAGGACAGTCCACCGCGCCCGCTTCTCGGCGCACCAAGATCTTCGCCCTTGCAACTGGCGGTGCCCTCGTCGTCGGTGGGGTCGGACTCACCCTCGCCGCATGGACGGACACCGAATGGGTGTTCGGCGGGAACGGCGCTGGAGGCGCAGGGGTTGGTACATCGACGTTCGAGGTCGAGCAGAGCGTCGCCGGGGCGCCTTTCACAGCCGGATGGACGCAGGCGGAAGCGAACCCGGGCCAGGGCATGACCTTCACGGCCGACGCGCTCGCGCTGTCGCCGGGTGAAGCTTCCTACGCCGCGGTGGCGCTCCGAACAGTCTCGGGCTCCGTCGCAGGAACGCTCCGCCTCGAGTCCGCGACGCCAGCGGCCGGCATCGCCACCGCCGACACGGACGAGATCCTGTGGGATGCGTTGCAGGTCCGCGTCGCCACGACGGCGACGTCCGCATCCTGCGGCGCAGCAACGTTCAACGACCCTGCAGCCGTCATCGCAAGCGGTCCTTTGGGGACAGCAGGGGCCGCGACGACGCAAGCGCTGGCAGCGAATTCCGGATCCGCCCAGGCGTACTGCTTCGAGGTCTCCTTGCCATCCACTCCCGCGCTGCCGACGGGCGTCGAACTCGATGCCCTGCAAGGGCGAACCGTGGCACCAGCGTGGGAGTTCACGGCCGAATCAGCGTGACCCAGGTGCACACCGAGCTCGCCCCCACCGCGGCGCCAACGCGCTCACCAGCGAAGCGAACGCTGCATCACATTGTCCGCACGGGTGTGGTCACCGTCACCGGCATCATTGGTTTCGCATGCGTCGCCTGGTGGGCGATTGCCGCCCTCGCTGGGCTGTCACTCATCGTCGTAACGACCGGGTCGATGAGTCCCACAATTCCCACAGGAGCTGTTGTCGTCGCCCGCTCCGTGCCGGCGAGCGAGATACAAACGGGACAAGTCGTCACGGTTCCCCGAACCGGCTCCGTGCTGCCCGTCACCCACCGAGTGGTCGCCGTCGATGATGTTCCGGCGGACCGGGAAGCACGCTCGCTGACCCTCCGCGGGGACGCGAACGCCACTCCCGATCGCGCCCCCTACGTCGTGCGCGACGCGCAACTCACGATCGCCTCAGCGCCCGCCGTTGGTTCCGTGCTCCAGGCACTCGACAGCCGCCCGCTGCACGGGCTGCTCGTTGTGGTGGTCGGAGCCGTGATCATCTGGACGTTCTGGCCGCCACGACGCAAACCAGGCGCAGCATGACCGGTTCACGGTGGCTCGGCGTCCTCGCCGCCGGCACTCTTGTGTGTGGTGGTTTCGGGATTCTCAGCACCACGGCGGCCGCCGCGACGGTCTGGCATCCGGTCCCCGAAACAGGAGCCCCCAATGGGCTCACACTCGACACCAACCGCAGCCGCCTTGACATCCCCGATCTCGCACCAGGGCAGCCTGCGTTCTGGCAGGTTCACACCCGAGTGGACCGTGACGGGAGGGTGCGACTCGACCTCGACGTCCGAAAGGACGGCGACCTCGTCACCCACCCCCGCGGGCTCCAGGTCGCGGTGACGGCGTGTGATGAGGAATGGCAGGAGGTGCGATCCGCCCCTCGGTGCGCCGACCCGCACCCGATCGTCCACTCGAGCCCTGCCTCGCCGGCGGGGCACACGGCGCTCACCGTTCCGCATCCGCGCGCGGACGGCGAGACGTTCCTGCTCGTCGAGTTCTCCCTCCCCGACACTGCTGCTGCCGCGAGCGATGAGAGCCTCATGGGACTGACTGCGACCGTTGGCATCGGGGTCACCGCGACGACCGACACCGGCTCCCCTCCGGGTGCGCTGACGCCCACTGTTACCGGTGCGGAGCGAGGAGGGACTTCATCGACGTCGTCGCGTCCCGCCTCCTCCGTCCTGGCATGGACCGGCACCGGAATCGTCGTACCGTGCCTGACCGGGGCGGTTCTGATCGCCATCGGCCTCACGCTTCGACGACGACGGTTCCGAGGAGCATCGTGACCGGCGCGCATTCGCAGGGGCGCCGCTTCGCTAGTCGACGAGCGCGTGGCTCCGCCGTCATGGCCGTCGTCGCGGTGGTGGCGGTCATCCTCCCAGGAGTCACATCGACCGCGGCGTCCTGGAATGACCAGGAGTGGACACACGCTGGCTTCGGTACCTCGGCGTTCCGATGTGGTTCCGACTCCGACTACACGACGCAGTCATCAAGCCGGTTCCTCAGCGGCACGCTCGCGGGCACCGACCTCGACACCGTGGCCGGCGTCCACGGCCTCGACGTAACGAAGCCCAGCACGAACAGCGCGACCGTGGATCCGGTCACCGCTCCGGAGATCACCAGCACACCGACCGTCGCCGCGTTCGGGAACCCGTTGAACGCCAGCGTTCTCGGCGATGTCCTCGGGCTCGATCTCTCCGGGCTCGGAGTCGGCCTCCCGGCCGGTTCTGCCGGAGCGGTGAATCAGTACGCGAGGGCCACAGCCACGGGGCAATCGACCGCAGCATCCGGCCTCGTCAACGACTCCGGCGGCGTTCTCGTCACCGACTCGACTCCCCCCGACCGTCTTCCAGATCCGGCGTCACTCACTCTCCGCCAGGCACTTCCCGCACTCAGCGGGGTCAGCGACGTCGGCCTCGAGGTCGGCGCCGTCGCATCGAGCGCAGAGCTCGACGGCTGCGCTTTGCTCCGCGACGCGATCTGGGGCGACGCAAGCACCAACGCTGCGAAAAGCAGCACCGCCGGTGCCACGACGGTCAGCTCTGTCTCCCGATCCGCCGCTCTCCCCGCCGGTGCGCGCCTTGTCCGCGACTACGGCATCGCGGGCCTCGGGCTGCGCATGGAAAGCCCTCTCGTCGGACCGCTTGTCAGCAGCGTCAACACCACCGTCACGTCCCTGCAGAGCTCTATCGCACAACTCTCCGGCACGAACGGGCTCCTCTCCCGGGCCCTTCAGCAGAACATCGTCGGAGCGCTCACCAATGGACTCCGCCTCGGCACCGTCTCCGGCACTGTCACCGTCGACGGAGTCGACCTCGCCGGTGCGGTGCGTCCGCTCCTGACCGAGACCCTCACCGACGGGACCGTCAGCGTCGACCTGTCCGCAAGCAAGATCCGTGTCGACCTCGCTCACCTCCTCGGGGACCGCGAAACCGGCCTCAACGATCTTCCCCCGAATACTGAGCTCGTCGTCAACGCCGCAGTCCTCGACGGCATATCCGCCCGCGTTGGCGCGCTCCTCGACACCTGGACAGCACGCGTCACCACAGCACTCACCGCCGCTATCAACACGCTCCAGGTTCGCGTCGCCCTCGACGTGAACCTCAACCTCGCCACCGCACCGCTCGTGCAACTCAACATCCGTATGAACAGCGGCGTTGAAGCCATCATGAACCGCCAGTCCAACCTCACCGTCGGCACGACCCTGCTCGGGCTGAACCTCGGCCTGCTCACCGGCGTCGTCAGCGCACTGGTCTCCGGGCTCATCACCGGCCTTCCAGCCGTCATTGTGTCCACGTTGACGTCGGCACTCTTCACGACGGTCGGTTCCCTCGGCAGCACAATCACCGCTGTCGCACGGCCGCTCCTCGGCGCGGTCGGCAGCGTCACCGACCGGCTCCCAGGCCTGCTGTCCGTCACAGTTAACGTGCACGACGAGACGACCGGAGGGCGTACCGCAACATCGGCCCGGACCGGCAGATACACGGTCGTGGCGCTTCGCATCCGCCTGCTCAGTGCGCTGCTCCCCACCGGCGCAGCAGGCGTCGATCTGGCACGCTCGACTGTCGGCCCGGCCGTCGTCGATCTCCGCCGGACGAGTCCTTCGCCCTCATAGGGCAAGCGGCCTTTGCTTTCGACTCGACCGCCGGTCGACGATGTCGGCCACTTCCGCGTGCCGACCGCTCAACGTCGACCACGTGGCCACGCCTAGCGAGGCTCCTCGGGATCACTGTCGCTGGTAGCTCGGTCGAGCGCCGCGGCAAGGTCCCTCTCCGAGGGGAGCGCCGCCTTCACCGCAGGCGGGAGCAGGTCGTAGCTGGCGACCCCGATGGGGCTGTGGTGCGCGCCGAGCGAGTAGCGGACGACAGCGTCGTTCTTGTCCGCCACGAGAAGCAGCCCCACGGTGTCGGCGTGCTGGCTGCGACGGAGCTTGTCGTCGACGAGGGCGACGTAGAAGCCGAGCTGGCCGAGATACTCGGGCTTGAACTTCCCCGTCTTGAGCTCGATGACCACGTAGCGGAGTTGCTCGACGTGGAAGAACAGAAGGTCGACGTAGAAGTCGTCGCCGTCAACGTCGAAGTGCACCTGCCGGCCGACGAACGCAAACCCCTCCCCCAGCTCACGGAGCGTGTCGATAATGCGGTCGATGAGCGCCTGCTCGAGGTGGCGTTCCTTCGCGTCGCTGTCCAGCGCGAGGAAATCCAGGACGTATGGATCCTTCGTCAGCTGCTGCGCGAGGTCAGACTCCCCCGCAGGCAACGTCGCCGCGAAGTTCGACGGCGCCGCCTGAACACGAATGTGAGCTTCTGTGCGGATGTGGTGCTGGAGCACATTCCTCGACCAACCGTGCTCAACCGAATGCGCCGCGTACCAGTCCCGGGTGCGCTGGTCGTCGAGCCGGTCAAGGAGGACGGTGATGTGCCCCCACGGCAGTTGTGCAACAGCCTGTTGCAGAACCTCCTCGCTCCTCCATGCAACCGCGAAGGCGCGCATATACGCAAGGTTGCGGGGCGAGAAGCCCTTCATGTCCGGGAACGCTGCGCGAAGATCGTCCGCAAGCCGACTGATCACCTTCGTGCCCCAGCCATCCTGCTGCTGCCGCTGTCGAATAGTGCTGCCGATCCCCCAGTACAGCCGCACCAGCTCAGTGTTGACACGCCGCTGAGCCGTGAAGCGGGCGCGACGTACCTGCTGCTTCAGGTCAGCGAGAGCGGCAGCATAATTTGATGGCACCGGAGAGGAGGTGGACATGTCTTCATTCTCCCTGAGTCCGTTCAGCAACTCGCCCCCTGGAGGATCGAAGTTGTGGGGCGTGTGCCACAGTGGACGTGCACTTCCCCTACTGAAAGGCGGCGTTCCCATGGCGCAGAAAGTCACCACGCAGCTCGTCGACGACTTGACCGGCGACACCATCGAAGACGGCAAGGGCAGAACCGTCACCTTTGGGTTCGACGGCACCAGCTACGAGATCGACCTTACCGACGACAACGCGGACCAGCTCCGCGAAGCCTTCTCCGACTACATCGCCGCAGCCCGCAAGACCGGCAACCGCAGCGGCCGCGCATCCTCCGGCAGCGGCCCGAAGCGTGGGAACTCCGAGGAGCTTGGCAAGATCCGCGAGTGGGCTGCAGCCAACGGCCACGAGGTCTCCTCCCGCGGCAGGATCAGCCAGGCCGTCCGGGACGCGTACGACGCCGCACACTGACGCCTCGCCTCGCGCGAGTTAACGGCCGGTCATCCCCTGAGGTGACCGGCCGCTCTATGCATGTGAAGGGGTTTCATCACGGAACGTCCAAGTGAGTCGTCCATTCTTGAAGGCCGCTTATAGAGTGTCCGTCGACTACCACGGATATCGAGGGTCCGAGGCTCCCCAACAAGTAAGCGCTGCGCGCCAGGCCCGTGGGCCACTCGTCATAGTCCAATGCTCCCGTTAAGCGCTTCCCTGCGACTTCGCTAGCGGGGTATGGCTCTTGCGAGAGTACGATACTGTGTTGTTCATAGGGGTCGTTAGCATCACTGCTTGAACGGATCATCAAACGCGCACTCGATAGCGGGTTACCCAACCATTTGACCTCTATCCGTGCACCATCTTCAATCCGCACGACCTGCACTTCAGCCAAAACTGAGGGAATAGAATCAGCTTGTGGTGAAAGTGCATGGGTCAAGCTCGCAGCTGCCGTTCCTTCGATCGGAAAAACCTGGTACTGATGGCGCTGACGGAAGGGGTCATGATGGAATCCATATGTCTCGATCAGAGCCGACCGGAACCCGTCACGTGCACTGATATGGCGTGCTCGCGGGAAAGAAACATCTAAAATCACCAACGTCCGGCTAGGGTCCCGAGCAAGCCAGTCGCGCAGCATGGCATTGATGTGCGCATCACCGAACGAGTAGCCGACCACTACTACCCGGTCGGTTCTCATCAAAGCGTCGCGGGCGGCAAAATTCAGAACTAGCGTGGGTCCGTCCGTAGCGAGTTTCTCACGGTCTCCTACCACGATCCAAGGTAGGTCTTGCGACGATCGCCGCGGTGACGCGTACAAATTCTCGGTATCGACAACGTCAATACCGCGTGGCGATAGCTGATCGCCGAGTTCACTGTCTTGCGGCTTGACTCGCCAATCTAAGGAACCGTGCAGCTTCATCAAGTTCAATGTCCCTGCGACGGATGGAAATTGCAGATACTCGCCTGGATTCCAAGTGTCGATGCCGCGATTCACTGGGACGTCACGATTTGCCGCGGCTGACTCGACGGTTAGATCGTAGTTCAACGTTATAACGTCTAAGCCGCCCTGCTGCGTTTTTGCAAGCTCCAGAAGCGGGTCGAGGTAGGAAACGTCGCGGTGTGCTCCAAGTAGTTCAACGAGAGTGCGGAGGATAAATTCCTCAGCTTCTGCAAACGGCTGCTTTAGGTCGGGTTGAAGGGCAGCACGTGCGATCCCGGCGACAGCTTCAGTAATGTTCCGGTCGGCGAAGTCGATTCTTGAGTTTCGGGAGTCGCTAATCTCTTTGATAATCGTTCGGCCATAAGAATTTGGCAGAGTGCCCAAGCCAAAGTTGGTCAAAGCGGGACTCCACGCGGCTACGAATGGCGCAACTTCATGCTTATCCCGCGAGCGCAGGAGGCGAACAGCGGAGATTAGGGTTTCGATATTCACGGCGCTCAACGGATCTTGCCCGCTTGCTCCCTGGTAGCCGATCATGCCGGCGTAGACAGCATTGAGTGCGCGGACCCAACCGGGTTTGTCGCCAAAGGGTGAGTGTTCGGCATTTGCTTTTGCAACGACGGCGGCGGCAAGTTCAGACGTGAGGCGTAAGCCGGCATCCCTCGACGCGCCTGCTCCGAGCAGAACGGTCGTACGTCCGGTTGTCTTAGTCCCCGTTTGTCCCATAAATATCGCTCCTTCGACACCGTCAAGGCGAGTAAGTCGTTCTGGTTCTCATCCTGCCAGCAAAAGTGCGACATTCGGCTTGTGGTCCGCGGCGTCGAGGTTGAGTACCTATCGGTTGTCGCGGTGGGGTATACCCCAACGCAACGGCTGCGGGAGTGTCGATTCTGTGTGGTCCTAGGGTCCCCATCGACCCTTCTGCGACAGATGTGTGCGATGGTCTAGACGTGGTGCAACACAAGACGCAGACCGTCGCCTATGTGCGGGTGAGCTCGGCGGACCAGAACCTCGACCGGCAGCTCGAGGCGATCGGCGAGGTTGATCGCGTGTTCGAGGAGAGGGTGTCGGGTGGCTCACGGGCGGACCGGGCAGCGCTGCTCGACTGCATCCGGTACGTCCGCGACGGAGACACTGTCCGGGTCGCTTCCATGGACCGGCTTGCTCGTTCGCTTGGTGACCTGCGCGGCATCGTGGACGAGATCACTGGCAAAGGAGCTTCTGTCGAGTTCGTCAAGGAGCAGCAGACCTACAGTCGCGACACCGACGACGCGATCGGCCGACTCATGCTCAACCTCCTCGGCGCCTTCGCCGAGTTCGAACGCACCCTCATCCGCGAACGTCAACGCGAGGGCATCCGCATCGCGAGAACCGCCGGCAAGTACAAAGGGCGCGCGCGCAAGCTCAGCGACGACCAAGTCGCCGAGGCACGTCGGCTCATCAGCAGCGGCTTTCCGAAGGCCACCGTTGCCCGCGATTTCGGCATCGATCGCACCACCCTCTACCGGGTGCTCGCGACGCCCCTCTCCCACACTGCCGCAGACGCAGACGCAGACACCGGCGACGGCGCAACCACGTAGCGTTTGGCCCCTTCACCGGGCATTTTCGCGGGACAGCTCTACGAATCCCCAGTTCAAGTGCGACACGGCCAAGTTGTCAGCGGCTGACTGCCGTCGGGTCACGACGACCAAAGCGCTTCAGCGCACCGAGTCGACTAGCTGCTGCGCTGCCATCTACGGCGCGTGGGGCTGCCAGCTACCGGTCTCACACCTCGGATCCCATCGCTACACCGGTCTAGTCAAACCAGCGAGTTGCACCTCAGCTGGGGTGAACAGGTCTGACGGCGCACTGCTCACTCCCTGAAGCGCACGTGAAACGCAACTGCGGCGAGCTCCAGCTGCTACTGACGAGACTGAAGGCATGTCGATGAGCGCGCCATTCAACCCTGTCGGACAACCCGACCCCGAGGGAGCTCCGGTGGACTCCGAGTCCCTCAGCGAGATTGATCGTGAACGAGGCCAAGCCGAGCAAGTCGAGGCCGGCATCGACAACCAGGAGCCCGCGACCGATGGCGCGGACCGGCGGGAAGCGCTCCAGCCAGACGGTGACCCGGTCTTTCGCACGCCCCATCCAGGCGACCGGCTTCACCCCGACGACCTCACCTGACCTCAGCTGCCCCATCCAGCATGAAGCAGCGCGGACGTCGCGGTTTCGGTTGCGTCAGAAGCACCGCTGCCCACCCGTCCGTCCGTCCGCAGGGTGCTGACCTGCAGCAACCCTCTTAGCGGCACGCGGCCGAGCCTGAGTGTTCTCGCCGCGGCGGTCCGCGTAGCGTTCACGCGTGGCACAGATCTTCACGCGGAAGCCGCATCGGGTCGCCTTGGTCGGCGCGGCGGCGGTGATCCTGCTCGGCATCGCGCTGCTGATCAGTCCGTGGGACGGCCTGATCGTGGTGCTTGCGTGGGCACTCATCATTGCTGGCGGCATCGCATCAGCGATGACGCTCTACTTCGTACGTGTTCCAAGCCGCTGAATGCGTCCAGGGATCTGATGACGAGCGAGGACGACGCCGGCAACGCGTATCGCGTCTACGCAGAAGAGCCCTGCAGCCGGGCCGGGGCGGCGGTCATCGAGGCCCTGCAGTCACTGCGCGACAGCGCACACGACGCTGACGAGCGAGCGCTCCGCGCGCTCCAGATGCGCTCGATTGAGGCGCTGGCACTGCTGCACCTGGTCGAGGCCAGCCGCGGAGACCGGTTTCTGAGCCCGACCGAGCTCGCTGCGTGACTGCACCTCACCACTGCCGGGGTCACCAAGCTCGTCGACCGTCTCAGCAGTGCCGAGCGGGTGGAACGCCGTCCGAACCCGCGGGATCGCCGCAGTGTTTGCCCTGGTGCCTACAGCGACCGCGACCGCGGACCTGACGCGGGCGTACGGCCACATGCACACGCCGTTGATCACCGTCATCAATGAACTCTCCGACGCCGAGGCGACCGTGGTGGCGCGTTTCGCCGCGCGCTCCGTCAGGACTGCGACCGGAACGAGCCGCCCTCCCCCAGCTTGACCGAGCCACCGCTCGGAGCAGGAGACAGTGCGGCTGAGGGGAGCTCGTCCGATCGGGGGCCCGCGAATCAGCTGCCGCCAATTCCGACCCCGTAGCAGTCACCGACTGAATCAAAGCCAGGCTGGGACTGCTGCCGTTGCCATCGCCCGCTGCTTCACTAGGGGCGGCGCTGACGGGTTCGACACGTACACTCGTCGCAATCGCTTCAGTACCTGGACCCCGCGCTGCAGCCCCACCCCGATGGGAGCGTCGTGCTCAGGTTCAACGAGGCAACCCGACATCCGCCGGACGATGGTGACCTCACCAGTCCGTTCGTCAACTCCCTCCCGGTTGCGGCAGCGGCGATCTCCACCTTCGGAGGGATCTTCGGAACGGCGCTCGTCGCCGCATCCGGCCCGCGCGCTGCAACCGCCGACGAACAGCAGGTCGCACTGGGGGAAGGCCCGGGCTGGTCAGCGCTCCGGGACCGCAGCCTCGTCGCCGTGTACGACTTCGCCACTGCCAGCGCCGAAGACTGGCCGACGGCCCTCGTGATGTTGCAACGAACGGGCTGGTCGGGGGTGTTGTCCTTCCCCCTCTTCACCAGCTCACTTAACATCGGCGCTGTCACCCTGTACCTGACTGACACGAAACCGTTCTCATCGGCAGAGATCACCCACGCGACACATTTGGCCGTCCTCACCGCGCAGCGAATCCTCGCCGGCGCCGTCCGCGACATGGGAGCCGGTGCTACCCCAGCCGTGGCGTCCGTCTCGCACCCATCTGGGCGGCACATCCAACAAGCGACGGGGATGGTGGCAGCGCAACTTGACGTGTCCGTTGAGAACGCACTCCTCATCATCCGTGCACGCGCGTTCGCAAACAGTCAACCGCTTCACACCCTCGCCGAAGCGATCCTCGACCGCCGCGTCAACCTGCATCACGACGAGGACGACCACCAAGCGGGCTGACAACAGCCGACATGCCCCCACCGCGTCCCCACAGCGGTCTTCTGCGAGGGCAGTACGCCCTGGTGCCGATCACGATGCTCCACGCGGCTGCCTGGCTGTTGGCCGCCTCTTCTCGGACGCCCACATCCACATGTATTGGCTCCCAGAAGCAGGTGACAAACTCGGCTGTCGCCTCTTGAGCGGCTCGCTCCATGAGACGCCGATCCCGTTCGAACTCAGGACGCGCCTGCAACGCCCGAGCAGCTGCTCGAGGGCGTGCCCCTTCGTCTGTTCCACGCGCACGGCCACGAGCACGCAACTTCCGGCCGTGGCCGTTCATCACCTCACCTGCAACGGATCGGATCCGCATGGCGCTCTCCAACCTCCCCTACGACGACCGAGCGATCGTGGACGGCATCAAGAACGTCACCGTCCACGCGGAGCAGGTCAGCCAGGTCGCGGTGAACTTCATCGCCGACGACCTCAGCGATGACACGACCGCTACGGTCACCGCCACGATGACCTGGGTCATCAGCTCAGCTGACGCCGTCCGGCTCCTCGACTCCGCCCGGCCGACGGGATCACTCAACCCGGTAGGCGACGCACGTACTCTGACCGGTCCTGCCGACAGTGAATCCCACCTCGACGAAGGCCCTCAGTGGGTTGACGCCGACGAGTGAGCCAGTTCACTCCACCGGCTTCGCTCCAGACAGCTCCGCTGTTGGCACCTGCACCCACCGGGCGACCCCGCTGACGCCTCCGAGTCGTCACTGCAACCGCGTACCACTACCGGAAAGAAGAGCCACATGGGGTACCTGATCTACGACGGTCAAAGCGCCGAGATCCAGATGGATGATCGCACCCTCGCGCACCTCCAGATCGTCATCATCAGCAAGCTGCGCCGTCAGGAGAGCTTCGCGTTCTCCTGGAAAGAGCCTGTGTCGAAAGGTGACGGTCGGAGCACCATCTGGATCTTCCCCACCGTGAGCCTCCGCTTCAAGTTCGAAGGCAGCAGGGCCCCAGCTATGAACGAGGCGTGGCTCGACATTCTGAAGCGATCGATCAACAGCAACGGCGGACTCCAGATGATCCCCGAACCGACCAGATCAGGGACCGTTGACGGGGTATGACGCATCCTCGACCGATCCGAGAAAGCGACAAGCAGGTCCTTTGAGGCGTAGGCGTCGGCGATCTTCTCCGCTGCCGGGCGTTCTCGTCTTCGGACTGATCTTCATCGTGACGTCGGCTGTGCCTGTTTCGCGCGGACTTCGACGTTGTCCTCATGATCCTGAACACCGCACTCGGCATCCTCTTGCTCTACGCCGGCGTGCAGCTGTGGCGCTTTGCTCTCCGTGGAGCGGAGCGCGACCGGTAGACGATCCGTCAACGGACGCCGAAGCCCCTATCGACGACAACGGTGAGCGACCGGGGACTCTGTCTCACCGAGCCCATGCGTTGAGACACCGACAGCACCACCTGCTACCGGATGCGTCGTTCGGCGACGAGCGGGCACTCGAACGGGTTCCGAGCGGCGAGCCCGACACGGTTGAGGTACGCCACCACGATGCGGTACGAGTCGATCAACGTGGTCTCGGTGTACGGCACGTCGTGTTCGGCGCAGTATTCGCGAACGATACGGCGGGCGGCAGCGAGGTGCGGGCGGGGCATGTTCGGGAACAAGTGGTGCTCGATCTGGTAGTTCAGTCCACCCATGAAGTGGGCTATGAACCAGCCGCCACGGATGTTCCGGGAGGTAAGGACCTGTCGGCTGAAGAAGTCGACCTTTTGGTCGTGGGGGATCATCGGCATCCCCTTGTGGTTCGGTGCGAACGACGCACCCATGTAGAGGCCGAACACGGCCAGCTGCACGCCGAGGAACGCGAACGCCATCCCGACGGGCAGGAACCAGAACACCACGCCCAGGTAGATGCAGAACCGGAGCACGAACAGCGCCGCCTCGATGCGACGTCCCCGGATCTCCTTGACGTTGCCGAGGACTCTCGCGGACTGCCAGTGCAGGTTGGCACCTTCGAGGAGCAGCAGCGGGAAGAACGCGTACCCCTGAACTCGGACCAGCATGCGGAGGAGTCCGCGGCGCTTGGCCGCGTCCTCCTCCCGGAACGAGAGCGCGTCGAAGGACACGTCGGGGTCCTTCCCAACCGTGTTCGGGTTGCCGTGGTGGCGAGTGTGCTTGTTCATCCACCACGAGTAGCTGACCCCGGCCAGGAACGTCCCGGCGTACTGGGCGCTGCGGTCGTTCCACCGGTTCGAGGTGAACACCTGCCGGTGGGCAGCCTCATGGGATAGGAACGCGAACTGGGTGAACAGCACGCCCAGCACGCCGGCGACGAGTAGCTGCCACCACGACGCTCCGAGGAACACGAACGCCGTCCACGCGAGCCCGAGGGTCACGATCAGCACGGCGAAGACGGTCCAGTAGTAGCCAGTGCGGCGCTCCAGCAATCCGCGGGCCTTGACCTGCTTCAGCAACCCGGAGTACCTCGAAGTGCCGCTGTGTGATCCAGCGGGAGCTGGCCGGGTGCGCGTGTAGCCGATCGGTGTCGTCTCCGTCACGGTCTTTCGTCCCTCCCGCGGCGTCCCAATGCACGCCGTCCTTCGTGCTGCAAACAGAACCAGCAGCACGGTGAGAACGTGAAGAGGTTGGTGGGCCGGACAGCGACCCAAATCGCCCCATCACAGGCCTGCCGCTGCGTCTACACGAAGCTTGATGCAGCACGAACACTGGCCACCGGGGGAGAAAAACACCACTTCACCAGGCGAGATGCAGGGACTCTCAACAGCCTCCGCGGAACGCACAACCAGCGTCTTGTTGCACGATGTGGACCGGACAACGCAACGCGATGCTGACGCTGCCCCAGTGAGGGATCGGGTACCAGACGTGCGACAACGTCAGTCGGTGCGTCAGAGACCCGTAAGTGCCGCCGCCGCTTCGCGTACAGCGAGCCAGTCGATGTTGACATCGTCAGCGGCAGCATGGAACTTCGCTCGCCCTCGGGAACTGCGCTCAGCGTCGATGAACAGCGGATTGCCCAGAGCTGTGACGAGACTGCCGTACGCATCCAACAAGCTCCGGTACCCGCTCAAGTCCTCCGCTTCAATGGCGCCACGAGTTGCAGTCGCCCGGGCGGCGACCTCGGCTCTAACCTGTTCCGTCGACGGCGGTCGCCTGCTCAAGCGCGAGACGGTGCAGCCCGGCGAGGAACTGGCTCGCGTAGTCGTACTCGCTCGCCGAGAGCGAGCTCACCTTCGTGTACCGATTCGCTGCCATCTCGACGAACCCCTCGGCCACGAGGCGAGCGATCGCCTCACGCACAGGGGTACGGGAGACACCGAGCCACGCAGGACGGTGACAATGACCTGCCACGAGGTGCGGCACCTCCGCCGAGCCCCGTCCACCTGGCGACGTGCTGGCCTGACACCCCACACGAGCACGCCGTGCTCGCCGATCAACTCGTCATCCAGCACTCCCGCGCACGCGACTGCCGCTGCGACCGGACCCATTTCTGAACCGAGCGCTCAACTACTCAGCGCAGCCGTGCGGCGCACCGCAATGTCCGTTCAGATGTCGTTGCTCCAGCTCACGTGCATCTCGCTTCCCGCAGTCTCCCTGTCGTGGCAATGCGATCCTGCATGCCCGACGGCGAGCTGGCACTGGAACGTGACGTAAACGGCTTGACAGCTGGCGGGACCTCGGCGGACTCCGGATTCAGTCGGCACGCGTCCGACTCTACGATCCTGCAGGTCTCGGCATGATCTGCGGGGTGAACCAGGTCACTTCTCGTCGCCGCCAACCGGTCCGCTATCCGGGATTCGACGTCTCCGTCAGATCCTTCACCTCGTGAACCTTTTCGCTCCTATGGTCATCCCATGTCCGGAGCACCGGACCCGACAGGCCGCCAACGGCCAGCAAGGAGACATCGTGACCACGATCACCGCTCCCCAGACCCCCCTCGCAGCGAAGCGCCCCTCCTTCGCCGCATCCCGCGCTTCACAGCGGAGCCCCTTCACGGAAGTGCAGGAGCAAGCGCGCCAGCGGACGCTGATGATCCTCGCCACCGCGACCGGGATCCTCTCCGTCACTGTCGCAGCGTCCGCAGCCGTCGTGCTCGGCCTCTCCGCCTGACCACCATCACCATGACATTGCCGGACGTCGATCTCGCGCTGACGCAGCCGATCGACGTGCTCGCCCTCATCACAGAACAGGACCGCACCGATGCGTGACACGCTCTCTCTCGACACTCTCCGCCGGCACCCGGTCGAATGGCGACGCCGCGGCCTGACGCCGCCCTCGGAACTCAACGCCATCGTCGCCGCCCGCATCGACGGCACCGGAACCACCTTCGTCCCGGCCGAGCCCTCCTACGCCGACTTCTTCGTCGTCGCGTGAACGGGTGATCCCGCGGATGATCGAGCAGCACCTCCCCGGGCTACGGCCCGAGCACCGCGAAACGTGGCGACGGCTCCACCGCTTGCAGGGCACCGCGGCCGCCGCGCCTGGTGATACCGGCCAGACACTCGCCTTGCGCTCGCCCTATGACCCGTCAACCGGACGGCGCTGAGCGCACACACCCCAAAGATCCGTAGTCTGCATAGGTCCGGATACTTACGAACGCATATGACTCCTCCTTCGCTGATCGCCCCCGCTCCTCACCGCACGTCGGTCCAGGACGCGATCGTGGTGTCCGCGGATGCGTTGTTCACCGCCGAGGGCATCACGCCGGTAGCACTCGATCGCGTGGCAGTGGGTGCCCAGGTCACTCCAGCAGAGCTCCGGGAGGCTTTCCCGACCAGGCAGGCACTCGTCGTCGCTGCCCTCCAGTACCGCCACGACGAGTGGATGACCGCCCTCATCACCGCGGAGGCATCCTTCGAGGATCCACGCGACCAGATCCTCGCTGTCTTCAGCCACCTCGAGGACTGCTTTACCGATCACAGCTACCGGGGATGTGCGTTCATCAACGGGTACGGCGAACTCGGACGGCTCAATCCCGTCGTTGCAGGGCTCGCCCACGAACACCTTCGCCAGCTGGAACAGCACATCGCGATCCTCTGCGCCGCTGCCGAGATGCCTGCGCACCTCGCCCCCGCGCTGACCCTCCTCATCCAGGGCGCTCAGGTCGAAGCCGCGATCCACGGCAACATCACCCCGGCGCGTACCGGCAGGATGGCGGCCGCGATGCTGATGTCCGTCTACGAGGCACCCTCCCTGTTCTGATCACAGATTCCGGACACTGACGCCGGCCGAACGACGTCGGGGTGTGACACTTCTACGCGGTGCCCGATGACTGACCCGAACCCCGCCTCCATCCGCGTCGACGAACGCGGCGACGACCTCAACGCTGCGAAGCAAACCCTCGCGACCGCGTACGCGGGAATCGCTTGGGCAGCGGACACGACCGACACACCGTTCTCCTACCGGTACGCAGCCGCGGGGGACGCTTCGATGACGCTTCGCGCCGTGCAGTTCGACGGCCAGTTGACCGGTGAGATGCCTGCCGGAGACGACTTCGTCGTGCAGTGGATCACCCGCGGCAGCGGCGTCCTCGACGTCGGCCGGAACGAGATCCATCTCTCCCCCGGGCGCCCGCAGATGTGGCCGCAGCACGCGTTCGACTTCGCCTTCGAGGACTACGACCAGCGCCTCGTCCAGGTCAACCGGGCAGCGGTTGACGAGATCGCGGCTGAGCGTGGCCTCGCGGTCAGCCGGACGAACTTCGACCACACCGCCCAACCCGACGACGGCGCGATGCGCCAGTGGCGGCAGACGGTGCAACTCATCTCCGCCACGACCATGGATCGGAACGCGTCTCCGCTGCTGCAGGCCGAGATGAGCCGCCTCGCCGCCGTGTCATTGCTGGAGCTGTACCCGCAGGCCACAGCCGACATGCCCGCCGAGTTGCTGCTGCCGCAGAACGCCCGCATCCGGATGGTGGCGGAGTACGTGCACGCTCACGCGCACCTCCCGATCACCAGCACGGACCTCGCGACGCTCGCGAACCTCAGCCTCCGTGCCCTGCAGGTCGCGTTCAACCGGGTGCTGGGCATGTCCCCGAACGCCTACATCCGCTCGGTTCGGCTCAGCCGCATCCGGCAGGAACTGCTGCACGCGGACCCTGCCATGACCAACGTCTCCGACATCGCCCGCGCGTGGGGGTTCGGCCACGCCGGCCGGTTCTCCGCGGCGTATGCGCAGCAGTACGGGGAGTACCCGCGCGACACGCTGCGCCGCAGCTAGACGATAAGCCGCGGCCGTTGCCCCGGCGGTGGCCCAGACACCTTGAGTTGCCGTCGCGGAATGCGCAACAGACAGGAGGCCCGCACCCCGTGCTCGGGGTGCGGGCCTCTTCGCAGAATGCTCAGGACGTCGCGTCGTCCTGACCGGGGGTGAGGTCGGAGCGGGTGTCGGCGTGGATCGGCTCATTGTGGGCGAAGGTCGACGCCGCCGCGCGGAGACGCGCGACGAACTCGTCGTTCTCGAGCTCGAGGTCGTCCTCTTCGGCGTCCTCGATGACGATTTCGCTGGACGGTCCGATGAGGATCTTGGTCGTCGTCATGGTTCCGTCGGCCGCGATCGCGGGGACCGCGACGGTGTCTGCTCGGTCACCTCCGGAGAGAGCGGCGGCGTACTCGATGACGGCGTCGGCCACGTCATCGCTGGTGAGGATCGTGCTGCTGTCGTAGTGGATGTGTTTCATCGGTGCTCCTTCCCTTCCCATGGAAGCGGAAGGGCTTCAGGGCCCGCTCAGTTTCTCCGATCCACGCACATCGCCGGTCGCCCAGTGAGCAGCGCGCCGGACGGTGTTACGGCGTGGACGCGGTCACCAGCTGAGTGCAGCCCGACGGGTGTCCCGTGGGAGTTCCCCGAATTCCTCCCGGTAGGCGGCAGCGAAGCGCCCGAGGTGCGCGAAACCAGCCGCACGCGCGGCGTCGGCGACACTCACCTCCGCATTCCCGGACTGCAGCTGTTCGCGAGCGAGCAGGAGGCGGATGCGGCGCAGGTACGACAACGGCGTCATACCGTGGTGCCGCTGGAACGCGTTCTGCAGGCCGCGAACGCTGAAGTCAGCAGCCGCGGCGACGTCACCGACAGTGATCGGCTCGGCCGCATGCTCGAGGAGGAACGTCTCCGCGCGCGCGAAACGTGCGCTTCCCGCTGACCGTGGTGGACGCTGCGCGACCGGCCAGTGCGGAATCGCGGTCAACAATCCTCCGGCAGCGAACCGGGTCAGCTCGCGCTCCCGGGCGGCGGGGACTTCCTCTGGCCCGTGCAGCACCTCTGATGCGACGGTGCGGATCATCAACCACCAGGCGGCGAGGGTCGGACCCTCCGGCACGTGCTGTGGTTTGAACTCCAGCGGGCCCGGCGCCCAACCCCCGCGTTCGGCCGCGACGGCTTCGACGGTCGCGCGGTCGATGCGGATGACGTCCTTCTGGAACGACTCCCAGCGAAACGGCTGCGGAGCATGCCGGTACAAGGTCGGACGGCCGATCGGCACCGGCTGGCCGTCAACGGTGCCGCGACCGGACTTCAACCAGACCAGCACCATCGCACTGTCCGGCTCGACTTCCCCGGTCAGCACACCGGTGCAGCTGGTCGACTCCAATGACAGCAGCCGTGTCCCGCGGACTCGTTCCTCGAAGGAGAACAACGCCCCACCCGGAACTGCCTCCAACCCATGAGTGATGTGGGTCTGGGCGACAACGTCAGCAGCAACCGCTGGGTCGGACGTCCGGGTCTCTCTCCGGATGCGGCGCATCGTCTCTTGCACTGTCCGATTTTCGCGGCGGGCAGCACGATCACACAATCAACACTGCGAAGCGCCCGGAAATGGACATTGTGCAGCGTCGGCAAGGCGCGACCGGCCGGCTAGGCATGCATGCGCGGAGCGGCTCACTCTGTTTCGGCGAAGAGTCCCTGCTGCACGGCGGCGGTACGCATCTCCAAGTCGTGGACGAACACGGCGTCGTCCGACTCGAGGACGTCTTCGGGCGCGGGAACTGCCAGCACCGGTATCACCGGCCCGAGCACCATCGCGACACGGATGGGTATCCCGTTCGCGTCGACGCTCGGGACACGGACCACGTCGGTCACGCGGCTCTGTGCCAAGGCGCTGCAGTACGCCAGCGTCGCGTCGGCAGCCGCATCGCTCGTCAGCAACGGGACGCCCGCATAGGTCAAGTACTGCATGGCATCTCCGTTCCAACCGTGATTCTGATTTCACGGTAAGACGGCCGCGAGGGCGCTGCGATCAGCTAGCCGCGTGCCGCACTGCCCTCCGCGCCCGGTGGACAACAAGGGCGTCAAGCGGAGGAGCACCCCGACCACCGAGCTGTCCGGCAGCCGGGGCGTGTGCACTGTGAAGACGAGGAGGATGCAGTGCGCCCCACTCGTCCCTCCTACTGGGGACAGCGACACGCTGGTCCCCCGAAAGGAGGACAACGTACAGTCGATAGCGCGCGGACCGCACCCGATCGGACTCTGACCGAGGTCCGCGTCGAGCATCGACGCCCTGGCTCTTGAGCGTCCCCTGCGCTCGAGCCAGGGCTCGATCGCCGAACGGGTTCGCCCTTGATGAGCCGCTTATCGAGGTCGGCGCTGAACGACTTCTGGTGCATCGTCCCGGAAGAAGTCGTTCTGCGGTTGACTCATGCCGTCAATGCCCTGCCGCCGCCACTGCTTGCGCGCGCGCGCCACCGTCGGGATCTTCGCCGGCTCAACGCTGGGTTCGGCCTCGTAGGTGCTCATGCTCATCTCCCGACTGTCAACACAATGCCCCTCGCCTGAGGGTACTGACGGGCGTGGAAGGCGTTCAATGTCGGGCGCGGAGCACGAAAAAAGTGCCGGACGTGGACAAACCAACGGCCTTCCACCAGGCCCGAGAGCCACAAATCACCGCTGATCCAGCAGCTAACCACCGCGGACCGCGCGTGCCGGAAGCGACTAGTGTCCCCCGACTCCCCGACTCCCCGACTCCCCGACTCGCCGACTCGCCGACTCGATCGCCGACGTCTGCCGGGCGTGACGTCAGTCCTTGGTTTGGTACCGAATGGCGCCATCGGTGGATCGGTACGGGATTGAAAAGCTGGAGCAGATCACGCCGTTTTCGTAGTCGTCCTTGACCGTGTCCATGAAGGCGTACGCCTCGTCGTCCGTGGCGAAGACGCCCAGGACTGTGTTGTCGGGTGAATCGTCGTGCTGGACGATCCAGACTTCCCCGCCGGCGAAGGGCTTCGGGCGTCGGGAGAAGCGTGGCCCTGGGCTTTGTCTGCTCACGAGGGAGAGTGTAGGTGCGCGCTGTTCGCTAGGAGGGTGCACCATCCGACGCTGCACGGTCCAGCGGCGCTGATGCGTCAGATGACGCGATCCAGGAGCTGAGGATGCGGAGCTTGTCATCGGTGGCTGTGCCCGCTGCCGGGGTCCAGATCGTGATGTGCTGATCGACGACGCCGAGCGGTTGGAAGCTGTCCCAGTCGAACGTGAGCGCGCCGACTTCTGGGTGGTGGACGGTCTTGGTGCCTTGCCCGCCGCCGGCAACGTGGCGGTCGGCCCACCACGTGCGGAACTGCGGATACCCGACCGAGAGTTCCCCGACGATCGCCGCGAGCTGCGGGTCGTGTGGGTTGTCGGCCGCCTGCGTGCGGAGGAGGGCGACGGCGGTCCGGGCCATGCTCTCCCAGTCGTCGTAGAGGTTCTTCGCTCGGGGATCGGTGAAGAGCATCCGGACGTAGTTGCGATCCTGCGGCGGACGGTGTTCAAGGTCGAGCAGGAGGGCGCCAGCGAGGGGGTTCCAGGCGAGGTAGTCGAGGTACTTCCCGACGACGAACGCGGGCGTGCCATCCAACCGGTCGAGAAGCCGTTGCAGCTGCAGGCTGACCGCGCTCTGCCGGCGACGCGGAGCGACGCGCTGGTCGGCATGCTGCGCGAGCCCTTCGACGTACTCACGCTCAACAGGTGTCAGTCGCAACGTGGTCGACAGGGCGTCGAGCACGGGAGCGGAGGGTGCGAGGCGTCCTTGCTCGATCCGGGTGTAGTAGTCGAGGCTGATCGCGACGGCCGCCGCGACCTCTTCCCGGCGGAGTCCGCTGACGCGACGAGACCCCGGCTCCCCGGCATCGAGCCCAAGCATCTGCGGGGCGAGTTCGCTGCGTCGTGCTTTGAGGAACAGGCCAAGCTCTTCCAGGTGCGGGTTCTTCGCTGCCACGGTCCCTCCGATCGCGTCTCAATGCAGTCAGTGCGGTGCCGCGTTCGGGCGGGAGACCCGGACGCGGCACCGGCGGGTGTGACGCTACGCGGTGACGTGCTCGTGGAAGAAGCGGCTGATGTTCTCGACGGCGTAGTCGACCTGCTTCTCGGAGTCGTAGTAGTCCCAGTGGTTCCCGTCACCCCAGGCGAGTTCCTTCTCGCCCTGCACGGCCTCGTAGAGCGCCTTCGCGTTCTCGGGCACCGCGGACCCGTCCGAGTGCACAACGATCGTCGGGATCGTGATGTCCGACGCCCGGGCGAGAGCGTCGAAGTCGAGCCACGTCGTCCAGGACTGCACGTTGAGCTTGTTCGTGTACTCCGGGACACCGCCACGAGTCGGGTTGTTGTAGTAGTCGTACGCACCCTCGACCGGGGCGTAGTTCGCCGCGTCCGGCTCGGTCTCGCTGTAGACCGTGATGAACGTCTCCTCGCCGGTCTGCTCCGCCTTCTGCTTCGCGGCGGCAGCCTGTTCCAAGCGTTCAGCGATACCGTCCTGGCCGTAGGTTGCGTCGAGGACGGCTGGGGTCACGAGGAACCCCGCGGCGGTCGCGAGTGCCTTCACGCGGTCATCGCCAGCGGCGAGGAACGTGGCGTTGCTGGCGGAGGTGCACACGCCGAGCATCCCGACAGCCTCGACGTACGGCAGGTCGAGCAGGAACGTCACCGCGGCCCGCAAGTCCGCAAGCTTCTCGGCGGGCACCTCGAGCTGGCGGGGGCTGCCCTCGGACTCGCCGTAGTGGGCGTAGTCGAACGCCAGCGTGACCAGGCCCTGCTCAGCGAGCTTCTGCGCGTAGGTACCGGCCATCATCTCCTTCACGGAAGTGAAGGAGCCCTGCACGATCGCTGCCGGGTAGTGGCCGTTCTCGTCGAAGTCGGTGGGGGTGAACAGGTTGCCGACGAGCGTCAGCCCGTCACGCGTGAAAGTGACCTTCTGCATGACCCCGCCCTCAGACCGCACGCGCCCGCCGACAATGGGAAAGATCCTTCCTAGGCACCGTCGATCCCACCCAATGCCCCCGTCATGCTGTCTCGATAGCCGATCCTTCCCGAGCACCCGGGTACAGAGCGAAGTCGTCCCGGGTGGGACGGCATGGCAGCGAAGCTCATGATGAAGTCTTTGCGCCATCCCACGATCGAGGTGTCAGTGCCACGGAACGCGATGTAGGTAAAACCGTCGAGCAATGCGAGCGCGAGGGCTGCGCACCAGGGATTCGTCCTCTTTTTGCTTCATCGAAGCCATCAGTCGTCGATCGTGCGGACGTCGGGGAACAGCCCAGGCGGCGGCGCCGTGTACGGCAACGGATCACCCGGCTCCGTCGTCCCGGACGTCTTAGAGAACGGCCCCACCGGCTCAGCAGGACGCCCATGTGGTGGTCGGCGTGGTCCCGCCACCACACGCTCATCCCGGTCGCTCCGTCGTTCCGGAAGTGCTCCCAAGTGCGCCAGAGCGCGTCGAGCCGGGCGACCGCCTCCGGGTGCATCCACCAGCGTGGGTCCCACCGGAAGTAGCCCTTCGGGCTGACTTCGCGGCGGTAGGTGACGATCAGAAACTCCCGCGCGAACTCGTCAGCCGAGCCGTAAAACGTTTCCGGTTCCTCGAGCACGTCCTCGTCCTCATCAACGTCGTGGCCGTCCCACTCCGCCACGGCGCTCATCGATTGTCCTCCGCCTCGACCGGCTGCACCGTCGAGGCGTTCAGCCACGAATTGCCCTCTGCCGGCAACGAGGGTGCCAGCGGCGCCGTCGACGCCGTGCGCTCGGCCCGGGCAGCGTCCTCGTAGGCGGTGATCGACGCGGACCTTCTCCGCGTCGGAGCCTTCGTACCAGGGCGCCGTCTTGACCATCGAGGACCGCAGACCCGACGCGATCAGGATCGCACGTCCCCGGGGCAGCTCCGCGAGCTCGGACGGGTCGAGGATGCGGCGGCGGTTGTTCTGCACGCTCGTCGACCGGACGCCCTTGTTCATCGAGTAGGAGATGGTCTCGTGGTCGTAGTCGCCGATCAGCTCCGACAGCTCGCGCAGGAACTCAATCTCCTTGACCCCGCCGAGGTACACGACCTCGTTGGCGGCGCTGAACAGCTTCCGCATGCCCGCGAGTGTGAACACGTCGACGCCCCGGGACCAGGACTGGAAGATCGACATGATCGGGATCCCACGGGACCCGTAGTGCGAGTACAGGTCCGGGAGGTCCTTCCACCGGCACACGTTCGCGGCCTCGTCGAGGATGCACAGCAGCGGCGTGGCCATGCGGCCGCCGGGCTGCGTCTTCGCCAGGCGCTCGCCTACCTCGACGACGGCGAGCGCCAGGCGCTCGCCTACCTCGACGACGGCGACCGTCAGCGCGGTCACCAGCGGCGCGGCCGTGCCCTCACCCTCCTTGGAGAGTGAGTAGAGGGTGTCGGTGCCGCGCACGAACTCGTCGGGGTTGAACTACGGGCGACGGTCGCCGCGCATGTTCCGCCGACGGGCGTCACCCACCGGCCGATGCGGCTGTTCTGCAGCCAGCCCGCCATCTTCCGGCCGTCCCGTAGACGGCGGCGCGCTGCCGCTCAGAGGCGCGCGTCTCGGACTCGACGGCGTCCGCGACGAGCGGGTAGCCACCGTTCCGGAGGACGGCCACCATCTCGCGGTTGTCGGGGTCGGTCAGCCACGTGAACACGTCGGTGATCGCGCGTCCGTCGAGGGCGGCTGCGAGCAGCATGCCGGCGAGGAGGTTCTTGCCGGCGGGGTCGAAGTACGCATCGCCCTTGTCGCCGGGCTCGTGGGAACCGGAGGCGAAGTGCCCGGCCAGTTTCGCGGCCGTGGTGTCGTCGGTGACGTAGGAGAGCGGGTTCCACCACCAGGTGGGCTCCTCGTCGACGACCTGCTGCGGGTCGAACACCCACGTCGTGCCGACCTCATCGCGCAGCTTCCGGGTCGTCTCGACGGTGTCGGGCTTGTTCGACGTCGCCAACAGGGCGCCGGGGGCGGCGAGGATCGCCGGGACGACCAGCGAGGTCGTCTTACCCACGCGGGGGCCGGCGATGCCGATCGTGACGTCCTCCCACGATGCGTAGAGCATCTCCCCGGAGTGCACGTCCTCCCCCAGCGGGACGCCGGGGCAGCTCTACAAGCCGAGGCGGGTGCCCTTCCCGAGCGGTCAGAGCGTCGGGACGACCACCGCGCGGCCGGACAGCTCGCCGGCCTCGAGCTTGCGGTACGCCTCGAGCGCGTCGGCGAGGGCGTACCGCTCGACGTCCGGCTCGATCTGCCCCGCGCGGTACATGGCGACGACGTCGTGCAGGTCCTCGATGGTGCCCCAGTAGGTGTTCGTGATCGTCGACTCGTACGGCGTCGAGAAGAAGTTCCACTCGGTGGTGCCGCCGGCGATGCCGACCACGGTGAAGCGACCACCGACGGCCATCGACGCCTGCGCGGTCTTGATGGTCGGGGTCGCGCCGACGAAGTCGAACGCCGCGTCGACGCCCTTCCCGCCGGTGATCTCACGGATCCGCGCGACCTGGTCGGGACCGCCGGGGACGGTGATCGCGCCGCGCTCGGCAGCGCGCGCCATGGCGTCCTCCTTCATGTCCGTCGCGATGACGGTCGCGCCGGTCAGCGCGGTGAGGATCTGGACGGCGATCTGCCCGAGGCCGCCCAGGCCCACGACGAGCGCGTACTTCCCGCCGCCGGCCAGGTTCGGCAGGGAGTTCTTGACGGCGTGGTACGGCGTGAGGGCCGCGTCACTCAGAGGTGCGGCCGCGACGGGGTCGGCGTCCCCGAGCGGCACGAGGTTGCGGGCGGGGACGGTCACGTACTCCGCCATGCCGCCGTCGCGCCCCAGGCCGATGGCCATGTACGGGTTCGTGGCGGCGTTCTCGCAGTAGGTGTCCTGCCCCTTCGAGCAGTACCGGCAGTGCCCGCAGCCGACCGGCCCGTAGACCAGGTACGCGTCGCCCTCCGCGAAGCCGGTGACGCCCTCCCCGACGGACTCGACCCAGCCGGAGTTCTCGTGCCCGAGGACGAACCCGGGCCGCTGTGCGCCGGGCTGCCCCTCCTGGAACTCGCGGTAGACGGCGACGTCGGAGTGGCACGCACCGGCACCGGCGACCTTGAGGAGCACCTCCCCCGGCCCGGGCGTGGGCTTCTCGACCTCGGTGAGGGAGGGGAACGTCTGGTACTGCTCGAACACGACTGCACGCATGCCGCAAAGCTACACCTGTCGTCCATCTCGGCGGAGCGGCACCGGGGGCCGTGGGACGAGCAGCGGTGGCATCCTGCGTCCCGCCTGTGCATCGGTTGCGAGAACGGTCGTTCTCCGGTTGACTCGGCCACGAGGGTCGCATCCGGCCCGCACCCCGACGAAAGGAGCGGCCATGCCCACGCGCACCGCACGCACTGCTTGGAACGGCGGCCTGAACGACGGCTCCGGCCAGGTCGAACTCTCCAGCTCGAAGGTCGGCACCTACGACGTGTCCTTCCCGAAGCGCGCCGCTGACGAGGCCGGCGGCACCACCAGCCCCGAGGAGCTCATCGCCGCAGCGCACTCGTCCTGCTACGCGATGCAGTTCTCGGCGATCCTCGGCGAGGCCGGCGGCACCGTCGAGTCTCTCGACGTCAAGGCCGACGTCTCGCTCGGCCCGGACTCGGCCGGCGGCTTCAAGCTCACCGGGATCGTCCTCACCGTCTCCGGCGAGGTCTCCGGCATCGACGAGGCGGCCTTCCTGAAGGCGGCCGACGAGGCGAAGGCGACCTGCCCGGTCAGCAAGGCCCTCACCGGCGTCGACATCGAACTGCACGCGACGTTCGAGCAGTAAGCACCGAGCAACGCACTGACGGGAGGCTGTCCACCGGACCGGTGGACAGCCTCCCGTCCGTCTCCCCACCGACGGGAGGCACAATGGTCCGATGGCCGAACCGCTCCTGCCCGGCCCGCGGCCGGGCCGTCCACCCCGACCGCGATC
>NZ_QKLJ01000013.1:0-67826 GCF_003224415.1 Curtobacterium sp. MCBD17_023 | reverse complement strand
AGATGTGTATAAGAGACAGCCCCTGCGCCCGCCGCTCCGGTCCCGACGCCGACGCCCACCACGCCGACGCCGACCCCCACCACGCCGGCCGGGACGACGCCGACCGGGACGACGCCGACCGCCGGTGACGTGGGCACCGGCACCGGTCGGACGCCCACCGGGACCCTTGCCTTCACCGGCAGCGACCCGACGCTCCCGCTCGGCATCGCCGGCGTGCTGCTGGCCGCGGGCCTCGGACTGACGGTCGTCGCCCGACGTCGTCGCGCAGGCCGCGTCTGACCCCGACCCCTCCCCGACGCACACGGCACCGCTCGTCCCCCGACGGGCGGTGCCGTGTGCGCCCGAGCGTCGAGGCGGGGCCGCGCCTGCCCGGGAACCGGTCCAGCGCCTCCCGGCTAGCGTCGCGGCCATGGCCGTCACCGAGATCTGGCTCGTCCGCCACGGAGAGTCCACCGCCAACGTCGCAGCAGCCCGGGCGGAGGCCGCCGGGGCCGACGTCATCGAGGTCGACCACCGGGACGCCGACGTCCCGCTGAGCCTGCTCGGCGAGGAGCAGTCGCGAGCGCTCGGAGCGGAACTCGCCGAACGCGGGGTCGACGACGTCCCGGTGGTGCTCTGGGTCTCCCCGTACCGACGCGCGCAGCAGACGATCGGCATCGCGCTCGAGGCCGGCGGCCTCGCCGAACCCCCGCGCCGCGTCGACGAGCGACTCCGCGACCGGGAGCTCGGCGTGCTCGACCGGCTCACCCGGACCGGCTCGGCGAACCTGCACCCCGACGAGGAGCAGCGCCGGCAGTGGCTGGGCAAGTACTACCACCGACCCGCGGGCGGGGAGTCCTGGGTCGATGTCATGCTCCGGCTGCGCTCGCTGCTCGCCGACGTGGACCGGCTCGACGGTGCCGACCGTCTCGTCATCGCCGCGCACGACGCCGTCGTCATGCTGGTCATCGCCGTCTGCCTCGACCTCGACGAGCCGGAGCTCATGGACTTCGCCGAGTCGCACACCGTCGCGAACGCCTCGTTGACCCGGCTCCGACGCGAGGGCCTCGGGAGCCGCTGGTCCCTCGAGGAGTTCTCCGGCAGCGGCCACCTCGACGAGGACCCGGGCGCCACCGTCACCGAACACGAAGGCCGGAAGGACGACGCCCGTGTCTGAACCCACCCCCGTCACCCCGAACCTGCTGCGCGAGTGGACCCTGCCGGAGGTCGGCGGGAGCAAGTACGGCCGCGGGCAGGTGCTCGTCGTCGGCGGCGCGGCCAAGACCCCCGGTGCCGCGATGCTGTCCGCGACCGCGGCGCTCCGCGTCGGTGGTGGCCGACTGACGCTCGCCGTCGCGGAGAGCGTCGCCCCGCACGTCGCCGTCGCCCTGCCCGAGTCCGGCGTGCAACCGCTGCCCCAGGACGACGACGGCCACGTCGCGGTCGGCGCCGTCGACACCCTGACGGACGACCTCGCGAGCGCCGACGCCGTGCTCGTCGGACCGGGCCTGGACGAACCCGACGGCAGCCGTGACCTCGTCGCCGGACTCGCCGCGGCGGTCGGTGACGACACGATCGTGGTGCTCGACGCCTTCGCGCTCGGTGTCGCGGCGGACCTCGTGGACGAGCTCGCGCCCCTGCGCGGACGACTCGTGATGACCCCGAACTCCGGCGAGGCGGAACGGCTCCTCGGCCGTGACTGCTCCGACGACCACACCGACGCGGCGGAGATCGCCGAGCGCTTCGGTGCCGTCGTGTCGCTCGGCGGGGTCGTCGCCGCGCCGGACGGCCGGGCGTGGGCGAAGGGCACCGGTGCCGGCGGACTCGGGACGAGCGGCAGCGGCGACGTGCTCTCCGGCGCGATCACCGGCCTGCTGGCACGCGGGGCCGACGTCGCCCAGGCCACCGTCTGGGCGACGCAGGTGCACGCGGCGGCCGGCGACCGACTGGCCGTCCAGGTCGGGCCGATGGGGTACCTGGCGAGCGAGCTGCTCGGCGAGATCCCGCGGGTCCTGGTCGAGTTCGGCGCCTGACCGGGTCACCCCCGGAGCGACGCCACCGCCTGCTCGATGCGCCGCGCGCGGGTCTCCGGTGCCTTCGCCTGCTCGACCGGGTCGACGAGCGCCCGCTTGCGCGACCCCGACAGGGTGTCGAACGCAGCACGGACCCCCGCCGCGCTGAGCGCCGCGTCGAGGTCGGCGGGCACGTCGACGGTCCGCGGCAGGGAGTCGACCTCGAGGGACACGGTCACGCTGTCCCCGGCCGCGATCCCGGCAGCCGTCCGGTGCTCTGCGGACAGCGGGACGAGGAACTCCCCTCCCATGACGCCGACCGTCGACCGGTACGTGTACCCGCCGTCGATCGTGACGACGACCGCGGGACGCCGGCCCGACCCGAGTTCCTCGACGACCTCGGCCGGGACGGGCAGGCCGGTCGCGGTGCCGCGCGCCTGCCGGACGGTCGTCGTGAACTGCATGCGGGCCTCCAGGGCGGCTCGGCGGCGTCAGCCGCGGTCTCCGGCGCGCTCGTCACGCACCACTGCGGATCCCCACGACGGTACCTGCGCCGGTGGCGTTCCGCCAGCGGCGCCGACCGTCAGCGCTCGAAGCGGGCAGCGACCTCGTCGGTGAGGGCCGCGTCGACCCGTCGGCGCATGTCCTCCGACATGTCCGGGAGGCTCGTGACCGGTGCCCAGAACGCCTCCGTGTTCTCACCGTCGGCCGGGTACGGGTCGCCGGAGACCCAGCGGCAGGCGAAGACGAGGTCCATGTACTGGGCGCGGTCGCCGTTCGGGTAGGTCATCGGCTCGAGCGTCCGGACCCACGCCAGGCGTTCGGCGACGGCGACGACGTCGGCCTCCTCGAGGACCTCGCGCTCGGCGGCGACGGCGGGTTCCTCGCCCGGGTCGACGATGCCGGTGACCGGGGTGAGGGCGCCGTTGTCGGCGCGGCGGACGACGAGCACCTCGCGGTCGTCGCCCTCGCCGCGGGTGACGACCGCGGTGACGCCGGTGAGCCAGAGCAGGTCGTTCCCGACCTTCTCGCGCAGGGACAGGACGAAGTCGGGAGTGGGCATGCCGTCACGCTACCGACCCCACGGCGTCAGGTGCTCCGCAGCACGGTCAGGCTGTGTGGCCGCAGCCGCAGGAATCGCGGACGACGAGGCGCCCGTCGAACAACTCGTGCCGACCGTCGTGTCCCGGGGTGAGGACGCGGCTGACGGCGCTGCGGGCCATGTCCTCGATCGGCTGCCGGAACGAGGTCAACCCGGGCCAGGCGTACTCGGCGTCGGACGACCCGTCGAACGAGGCGATCGCGACGTGGCCGGGTACTGCGACCCGGCGCTCGTGGAAGGCGCGGAGGACGCCGATCGCGGTCCGGTCGGACGCGATGAAGAACGCCGGGGCGGCGTCGGGGCCGCCGACCCGCAGCGCGTCCGCGATCCGCACGCCGGCATCGTGGCCGCCCCGGCGGGTCAGGTCCGCGGGCACGAACGGGCCCGGGGAGACGCCGGCCGCCGCACACGCCTCCAGCCACCCGACACGACGTGGCTCCGTCGGGTCGTCCTCGCCGACGAACCCGACCGAGCGGTGGCCGTGGTCGAGGAGGTGCGCGGTCGTGGCGACGGCGCCGGCGCGGAGGTCCGTCCCGAGGGTGTCCGCCCCGGGTTCCGGCGTCACCACGTTCAGGGTGACCCAGGGCAGACCGACCTGGTCGAGGGCCGGCCGGTCGAACGCCGTCCCGCCGGCCAGCACCAGCACGCCGTCCACCTGCCGGGACGCGAACTCACGGAACCGCGCGAGCACGTGCTCCGGCTCGAACGAGGACGACGTCGTGTACAGGGCGTAGCCGCGCTCCCGGGCGGCGCTCTCCAACGTGCCGGCGTACTCGGCGAAGAACGGGTTGTCGAAGACCGGGTCGGGTCCGCTCGGGACCAGGAAGACGAGCGTGCTCGCCGAGCCCGAACGGAGCGCCCGTGCGCTGAGGTTCGGGCGGTAACCGAGCTGGGCCACGGCGGCCCGGACGCGCTCAGCGGTCGCCGCGGCCACCGGGGGGCCGCCGTTCAGCGTGTAGCTGACGACCGCGTCGGACACCCCGGCGAGCTTCGCGACGTCACGCCGGGTGGGCTTCCGGGGTGCGCCGCCGGCAGCGCCTGCAGCGTCGCTCGTGCCGCCGGTGCCGCGCGTGTCCATGTGCCTCCCTCGGCTCCGCTCGTGGTCCGCCCCGGGCCCGGTGGTCACCCTACGACGCGGCCGGGCCCGCGTCGGTCACGCCGCCTCGGTGGTCGCCGGCAGGGCGGTGCCGACCGCGACCGGAGCGTCACCGAGGTCGGGGACCTGGAGGCGCTCGCCGCCGCGCAGTGCGGACTGGTACGCCACCAGGCCGGGCAGCGTGTACCGCGCGGCGACCCACGCGTTCACGGTCGGCAGGGTGCGCGTCTCGACCGCGCGGACGAAGTCGTCGACGAGGAACCGGTGGCTGCCCTCGTGGCCGTCGGGTGCGACGTCGAACTCGCGGGGCAGACGACGGGCCTCTTCCGCGTGCACCTCGGCGTGCCCGGAGCTGAAGGCCTCGCGCAGGGACGGCGCGATGTCCGCCAGGAGCGGGTCGTCCAGCCCGATCGACGGCTCCGAGGCGAGGCGGGCCGTGACGTCCTCGACGCCGTCCTTGTCCTGCCAGAGGGACGTCGTGGCGAGCTGCTCGAAGCTGCCCTCGGTGCCGAACCACCGGAAGCGGCTCTCCCGGATCGGCGACGGGTACCCCACCCGACGGAACTCGTTGATCCGCATGGAGCCGCCGCCCGCCAGTTCGAAGAGCGCGGTCATGTTCGAGAAGTCGTTGTCGAACATGCTGACCTCGGTGTCGAACACCCCGTCGTCCTGCTCGTCGTGCACACCGATGCAGCTGACGCTCGTGACGTGGGTCGGCAGCGCCCCGAGCACCCCGCCGATCGCGTGCGTCGGGTACCACATCGGTGGGTAGCTCGCCGTCGCCTTCCAGCCGTCACCGCCGCTGTACCGGTAGGCGTCGTAGAAGCCGAGGTCCATGTCGTGCAGGTAGTCGCCCTCGGCGTAGAACACCCGCCCGAACGCGCCGGCGTCGAGCTTCTGACGGGCGAACACCGTCGCCGGGTTGTACTGGCTCGTCTCGCCCATCATGTAGGTCAGACCGGTCCGCTCGACGATCTCGACGACCGCGCGGATCTCGTCCTCGGTCACCGCCATCGGGACCGCCGAGTACACGTGCTTGCCCGCTTCGAGGGCCCGGGTGACGATCGGCCCGTGTGTCCACCGCTGGGTGAAGACCGCCACGGCGTCGACAGCCGGGTCCGCGAGCATCGTGTCGAGGTCCGGGTACGTGCCGGCGAGTCCGAGCTCGGCGACCAGGCGCTCGGCGCGGCCCTCGATGACGTCGGTCGCGAAGACCGCGCCGACCCCCGGGTGCAGCTGGAAGAGGGAGGCGAAGTGGGCCGAGAACTGGCCGGCTCCGACGATCCCGATCGTGAACGTCATGGGGGCTCCTGAGCAGTGTCACGCCGGTCCCTCGTCGGACCGGTCGGACCCAGACTGTTGTGCGGATTTACTCGTGTCAACCCTTCCGTCACGCGGCAGGTCCCTCGCTGCGCACGTCGCCGCGGGACGCCCCTGACGGGACACTGGTCATGACCAGTAGGCTGGCGGCGTGGAGATCATCATCCTGCCCACCCCGGCGGAGGTCGGTCGCGTCGCCGCGGCCAAGATCGCGTCGGTCGTCACCACGAAGCCCGCGGCGGTCGTCGGACTCGCCACCGGGTCGAGCCCGCAGGGCATCTACGCCGACCTGCGCCGCCGGGTCGAGGCCGGCGAGCTGTCGTTCGCGCAGGCGCGCGGGTTCGCCCTGGACGAGTACGTCGGCATCCCGCTCGAGCACCCCGAGTCGTACGCCAGCGTCATCGCCCGCGACGTCGTCGAGCCCCTCGGCTTCGACCCCACCCGGGTGCGCGTGCCGGACGGCCGCGCGGGGGACCTCGCCTTCGCCGCGAAGGAGTACGACGCCGCGATCCGCGCTGCCGGCGGGGTCGACGTGCAGATCCTCGGCATCGGGGCGAACGGGCACATCGGGTTCAACGAGCCGACGTCCTCGTTCGCGTCCCGCACCCGCATCAAGACGCTCGCGCCGTCCACGCGCGAGGCCAACGCACGGTTCTTCGACTCGCTCGACCAGGTGCCGACGCACTGCATGACCCAGGGGCTCGGCACGATCCTCGAGGCCCGCGAGCTCGTCCTCGTCGCCCAGGGCGCGGCGAAGGCGGACGCGGTCGCCGCCGCCGTCGAGGGTCCGCTGTCGTCCTTCGTGCCGGGCTCCGCGCTGCAGCTGCACGAGCACGCCACGGTCGTCGTGGACCAGGAAGCGGCCGCGGGCCTGCAGCTCGCCGACTACTACCGGTACACGTACGCGAACAAGCCGGAGTGGCAGCGGTTCGAGTAGCCCCGCGGAGGTCAGCGGGCGGCGGCCAGGCGCGCGAGCCCCTCGCGCAGGGTCTCCTCCGAGCAGCCGAAGTTGAGCCGGACGTGCCCGATGCCCTGCCGCCCGAAGTCCCGCCCGTTCGACAGCGCCACCTGCGCCCGGTCCACCAGGAGCGGCGCCGGGTCGTCGCCCCACGGCAGGGTCCGCAGGTCGAGCCAGGCCAGGTAGGAGGCCTGCGGCTGCCGGTACCCCGCGCCGGGCAGCGCGGCGCCGAGCTCCTCCGCGAGGACCCGGCGGTTCGCCGCCAGCTCGGCGAGCAGGGACGCCAGCCACGGGCCGCCCTCCGTGAACGCGGCGACGCTCGCGGTGTACCCGAGGATCCCGGTGCGCTCGACGACCTCGCCCGGCAGTCCGTCGAACCACCCGCGGGCACGGTCCGACGCGCCGACCATGAGGGCGCACTTCGTGCCGGCGAGGTTGAACGCCTTGCTCGCGCTCGTCAGGGCGACCCCGAGGGCCGCGGCCTCCGGGCACGAGGCGAGGAACGGCGTGAAGACGGCGTCTGCGTGCACGAGCGGGGCGTGGATCTCGTCGGACACCACCACGGCGTCCCACTCGGCGGCGAGCCGGGCGAGTGCCGCCAGGGACTCCCGGTCGTGCACGAGCCCGAGCGGGTTGTGCGGGTTGCACAGCAGCACGGTCCGGGCGCCGTCCGCGAAGGCCTGCCGCACGCCGTCCAGGTCCATCCGCCAGCCGGCCGTCGTGTCGAACGGGTCGGCCGGGCCCTCGGGGGCGAGGAGCGGCACCTCGGTGACGGACCCGCCGGCTTCGCCGACGTACTCCCAAAAGGGCGCGTACACGGGCGGCATGATGACGACCTGGTCCCCGGGCTCGATCACCCGGCGGAGGACCTCGACCGCCGCGACCGAGACGTCGGTGGTGGTCCGGACGAGGTCGGGGTCCACCGACCAGCCCCACCGGTCGGCGGCGAAGTCGGAGAAGGCCTCGGGCAGCACCCGGTGGTGCCCGACGTACCCGGTGTCGCCGTCGGTGACCGCCCGGACCAGGGCGTCCCGCACGGGTTCGGCGAGGGCGCAGTCCATCTCGGCGACGAACATCGGCAGCACCTCGGGGCCGAACGCGGTGTACTTCTCGCTCGTGCGGGTCCGGCGGGCATCGAACACGGAGACCATGACGCTCATGTCGTCATCCTCGCAGCACCTGGGTCCGGCGACCAGAGTGACCGGTTCCGGGCTCGGACGGCTCGAGGCGACCACCACGTGAACAGCCGCCGACCGCCCGGTGACGATGGTGGCGTCCCCCGTCCGAGGGGGCTAGCGTCACGACCGTGAACCGTTCCCGCGCGCACCGTCGCCCGCTCCTCCGTCCGGTCCCGCTCGCCGCGGTGGCCACGATCGCCGCACTGCTCGGCACCGGGGCGGTGGTCGCCCCGGCCGCAGCCAGCCCGGGGACCGCAGCGTCCGGGGCGGGCGTGACCGCGGCCTCCCGGCACGGAGCCGACCCGGCGGCGTCTGTCGACCCGTTCATCGGGACCGACCACGACGGGAACACCTGGCCCGGAGCCACCGCACCGTTCGGCATGCTCCAGTGGAGCCCGACGGGCACGAAGGGCGACCAGACCTCCACCCCGGTCGCGAACGGCTACTCGTACGACGTCAACCGGCTGCGCGGGTTCAGCCTCACGCACCTCAACGGCGCCGGCTGCGCTCCGGGTGCCGCGGGCGACGTGCCGATCATGCCGGTCACGACGCCCGTCACGACCTCGCCCTCCGCGGACTCGACCGACGCCGTCTACGCCGCCGGGTACTCGCACGACCAGGAGCACGCCAGCCCCGGCCGCTACGGGGTCACGCTCGACAACGGCGTCAGCACCGACCTCGCCGTGACCACCCGCGCCGGCATCGGCGAGTTCACGTTCCCGGCCGGGCAGGACGCCAACCTGCTCTTCCGCACGTCGAACTCGATCAACGGCAGCGAGGCCGCCGACACCCGTGTCGACGCCCGCACCCGCACGGTCAGCGGCAGCGTCCTGACCGGCGGCTTCTGCAGCCGCCGCGCGAACGGCGGCGGCGCGACGAACCCCGACCGGCGCAGCTACTACCGCCTGTTCTTCACGGCCACCTTCGACAAGCCGTTCACGAGCACCGGCACCTGGAAGGACGGTGCCGTCCAGCCGGGAGGCACGCGCGCCTCCGGCGGGGAGGGGTACCTCACCGGCGCCGACCGGGCCGGACGCGGCTCCGGCGCGTGGGTCGGGTTCGACGCGCGCCGGGGTGCCACCGTGCACGCGAAGATCGGCATCTCGTACGTCAGCGCCGCCGGCGCCGTCGCGAACCGTGACGCCGAGGTGCGGAAGCACGCCACCGTCGCCAGCGTGGCGGCCGACACCCGCGCCTCCTGGAACCGCGAACTCTCGCGCATCCGGGTCGGCGGCGGCACCGCGGACCGCACCACGCAGCTCTACACGGCCGTGTACCACGCACTCATGCAGCCGAACACGCTGAACGACCGCGACGGACGGTACCTCGGGCCGGACATGCGGGTGCACCGGATCGACCGCGGACACCGCGCCGTCTACGGCACGTACTCCGGATGGGACCAGTACCGGGCGCAGATCCAGCTGCTCGCGCTGTTGCGGCCGGACGTCGCCGGGGACATGGCGCAGTCGATGCTGCGGTTCGCCGAGCAGAACGGCGGCGTGTGGGACCGGTGGCTGCACCTCGGCGCACCGACCCACGTGATGACCGGCGACCCCTCGGCTGCGACCCTCGCCACCTGGTACGCCATGGGCGTCCGCAACTTCGACGTCCGTGCGGCCTACGCCTCGCTCCGCAAGCAAGCGACCGTCGAGAACGCCGACGCCGAGAGCGACATCGGGTGCCCGGGCCAGTGCCTGGCGCAGCGGCCCGCGCTCGACGAGTACCTGCAGCGGCACTACGCCGCGAACGACGACTGCTCGTGCTGGGGCGGCGCGGCCGAGACGCTCGAGGACTCCATCTCCGACAGCGCCCTCGGGTACTGGGCGTCGTCGCTCGGGCTGCGCTCCGACGCCCGGATGTTCGCCGCCCGGGGCGAGTACTGGGAGAACACGTTCAACGCGGCCGTCGGGTACCAGGCCGCGCGCCAGGCCGACGGGTCGTGGACGCCCGGGTGGTCGCCGTCGACCGGCACCGGTTTCGCGCAGGGGACGAGCGCGCAGTACACGTGGCTCGTGCCGCAGGACGTCAGCGGGCTGTCGTCCGCCCTCGGTGGGGACGCCGCCGCGGTCGCCCGGCTCGACGCGTTCTTCCACGACGCCTCGGGCAACTGGGCCGTGACCGGTGGCGACGCGACGCGGTTCGACCCGACCAACGAGCCCGACATCCACACGCCGTGGATGTACAACGCACTCGGGCAGCCCTGGAAGACGCAGGAGACCGTGCGCCGCGTCGTCGACGACGCCTACCGCACCGGGCCGAGCGGCCTGCCGGGCAACGACGACCTCGGCACGATGAGCGCCTGGTACGTCTTCGCCTCCATCGGTCTGTTCCCGCAGACGCCCGGCCGGGCCGAGATGCTCATCGGGAGCCCGACGTTCAGCACCGTCGACATCCGGCGGTCGAGCGGGCAGCGGATCGTGATCCGGTCCTCGGGGACGGAGCAGTACGTGCAGGGCGCGCGGCTCGACGGGAAGACCCTCACGAAGTCGTGGGTGCCGGCATCGTTCGTCAACCGGGGCGGCACGCTGTCGCTCCGTGTCGGTGACACCGCCGACACGACGTGGGCGACCGCGGAGCGCGACCGGCCGCGCGACCGGTGAGGCGGCGCCAGCTGACGCACGCCGGGGGGCCTGCGGCCAGCGGCACCACCGGGCAGTCCGACCACGCCGTCCCGATCCGGTGGTACGAGGCGTCCCCCGCCCGGACCGCGGACACCCCGACGCTCCTCTGGCTCCACGGCGGCGGGTTCTTCCGGGGCGGGCTCGACCAGCCCGAGGCGCACGCGGTCGCGCAGGAACTGGCCCGGCTCGGCGTCCCGGTGGCCACGGTGGACCACCGCCTGGCGCCGGTCCCCGGCCTGGCATGGGTCCGGCAGCGGGCGGGACGTCCCCGGGTGCGGTTCCCGCTGCCCCTCGACGACGTGCTGCAGGCGTACCGGACGGTCGCCGCCCGGTCCCCGGACGGCGTGGTCCTCGGCGGCGCGAGTGCCGGAGCGTGCCTGGCGGCCGCCGCGACGCTCCGCGCATTCGACGACGGGTCCTCCCCGCCGGCCGGAGCGGTGTTCGCCTACGGGTTCTTCCACCCGGTCCACCCCCGACACCACGACGCGCGGCGGCGCTCGCGTCGGCACCGGCGGATCACCCACGCGCCGTGGGCGTTGGACGTGATGAACCGCAACTACGTCGGTCGGGGCGGTGGGCTGTCGGACCGCTTCGCCTTCCCCGGCGGCCACGACGTCGGGGGGTTCCCGCGGGCGCTGTTCATCAACGCCGAGCACGACAACATGGCGGCCTCGGGAGACCTCTTCGCGGCGGAGCTCGGTGCCGCCGGTGTCGACGTGGCACACCACGTCCTGCCGGGTACCCGCCATGCCTTCCTGAACCGTCCGGCGCTGACGGAGTTCTCGACGGCCACGGCGATGATCGCGTCATGGATCCGCGACACCGCTGTGCCGGTCGACCGCTGAGGACGGCCGGACCAGCTCCGGCGAGCCGCTACCCGGCGACGCGGTCGACGGCGTCGAGGACCTCCGCCACCTCGGTGCGGGTCGTGTAGTCGACGTGCACGTCGGCGAACCGGACGACCCGGTCGCCGTCGACGACGAACACCGACGGGAACGGGATCTGCGCCGTGTGGTCGACGTTGCTGTCGGCGACGTCGAAGCCGAGCTGCGTGTGCGCCTCCCGCGCGGGCCCGTCCGGCTCGGTGACGATGCCGAGCTGCGCGGCCAGGGCATTCGCCGGGTCCGACAGGACGGGGAACGCCAGCTCGCCGTTCGCGATCGCCTGCTCCGAGCCCTCGGGCGTCTGCGGTGAGATCGCGATGAGCCGGACCCCGCGGGCGGTGAGTTCCGGCAGCAGGTCCTGCTGGTACGTGCGGAGCGTCAGGTTGCAGTACGGGCACCAGGCGCCGCGGTAGAACACCACGACGGCGGGGGAGCCGTCGAGCTCGGCGGCCAGTGACGTGTCGGTGCCGGTCGCCGTCAGCAGCGCGGCGTCGGGGACGGTGTCGCCCACGCCGGAGGCGGTGCTCGGCACGCCCGCTGCACGGAGAGCTGCCTGCTCCCGGTCGAACACCGCGCTCAGGTCGGGGCCGATCTGGGCGGTGAAGCCCTCGTTGAACGTGTCGACCTGTTCGGCGATGGACTGCTCGGGCATCGGTGCTCCTCCGGGTGGCGGCGGTGGGTCCGCCGGTGCAGGGAGCCTATGCAGCCGGGTCGAGGCCGGCGCCGCATGCCGTCACGGAGTGTCACAGACGTCCGCGGACCGGAGCGCCGATCGTCAGCGCAGTTCGCGCCCGCCGCCCCACACCCGCCGCACCTCGAGCGTCGGCGACAGCGCGACGAGGTCCGCCGCGTACCCCGGCGCGAGTCGGCCGAGCCGGTCCCCGAGCCCGATCGCCGCGGCCGGGGTGCTCGTGAGCGCCGCCACGGCCTCGGGCAGCGTCCGCCCGGTGAGGGTCACGGCGTTCCGGAGTGCGACGTCCTGCGTCAGGGTCGACCCCGCGATGGTGTCCGTCCCGGCCACGCGCGCGACCCCGTCCGTCACGGTCACGTCGAGCGACCCGAGGCGGTAGTCGCCGTCGGCCGCTCCCGCCGCACCCATCGCGTCGGTGATGAGCGCGACCCGACCCGGGGCGGCGCGGAACAGCGTCGCGGCGACGAGGGGGTGCACGTGGACCGCGTCCAGGATGAGCTCGAGCGTGACCCGGTCGTCCGACACCGCCGCCCCGATCGGTCCCGGCGCGCGGTGGTGCAGCCCGGGCATCGCGTTGAACGCGTGCGTCAGGACGGTTGCGCCGGCGTCGAACGCGGCACGCGCCTGGTCGAGCGTCCCCACGGTGTGTCCGACCGCGACCGTGACGCCCGCGGCGACGAACCGGCGCACGGCGTCGACCGCTCCCGGCAGCTCGGGCGCGATGGTGATCTGCCGGAGGACGCCCTCGCCGGCCTCGAGCAGGGTGTCGACGTCCGCCGGGGTCGGCGCGATGAGGTGGTCCTCGTTGTGGGCGCCCTTGTTGTGCGGGGAGAGGAACGGCCCCTCCAGGTGGACGCCGAGCACGAGCGGATCCGTCGCCATCACGGCCCGCACCTGCGCCAGCGACGCGACCAACGCGGGCAGGGGGTTCGCGACGAGCGACAGGACCGACCGGGCGGTGCCGTGCGCGCGGTGCACCGCCAGGGCCCGGGTGAAGGACTCGTCCTCGTACGCCTCGGTCGCGCCGCCGTGCCCGTGCAGGTCCGTGAAGCCGGGCGTCAGGACCGCGTCGTCGAGGTCGACGACCTCCTCCGCCGCGGGTGCGGTTCCGGACCCGACCTGGAGGATCGTGTCGCCGCCGACGAGCACCCACCCGTCCTCGACGGACCCGGCCACGTCGACCAGGCGGGCGGCGCGCACCAGCGTCCTCCGGGCCTCCCCACCGGCCCCGCGGCCCGCGTCGGTCATGCGGTCTCCCGCCGGAACGCGACCACGCCGCTGACCGCAGCGACGACGACGAACACGAGCCCGACGACGGGGTGGCCGAGCGAGATCCAGGTGGCACCGGCGGCGACGACGAGGGCGGTCTCGACGACGGTCTTCCCGACCACGTCGGTCTCGATCGGGGAGCGCGGTGACCGGAAGAGGTACCAGACGACGGCCGCGAAGAGCGGGGCGCCGACGATGAAGAACACCGCCGGGAACGGGTACGGCCACGACAGGTAGCCCCAGTACGCCAGGGACAGCAGGCCGAAGGCGCACACCAGGAACCGGAGGACGGTCCAGACGTCCACCGGGGGACGCGGCGTGGGGGCCGAGGCGGGCACGGGGTCGTCGCCAGGGTCGACCGGACTGCGGGGAGCGTCGCGCATCGGCGGACCTACTTGAAGATGATCGTGCGGGCGCCGTCGAGGAGCACACGGTCCTCGGCGATCCAGCGGACGGCCTGGGTCAGGGTGCGGGACTCCTCGTCCTGACCGATGGACACCAGCTCGGCGGGCTCCTTGGTGTGGTCGACCCGCACGACGTTCTGCTCGATGATCGGGCCCTCGTCGAGGTCGCTCGTGACGAAGTGCGCCGTCGCGCCGATGAGCTTCACCCCGCGGGCGTGCGCCTGCCGGTACGGGTTCGCGCCCTTGAAGCCGGGCAGGAACGAGTGGTGGATGTTCACCGCACGACCGGCGAGGGCCGCGCAGAGCTCGGGGGAGAGGATCTGCATGTACCGGGCGAGGACGACGAGCTCGATGTCGTGCTCCTCGACCGCCTCGAGGATCCGGCGCTCCATCGCGGCCTTCGACCCGGCGTCGGACACCGGTCGGTGCTCGAACGGCACCGAGTAGAACGACGCCAGCTCGGCGAGGTCGGTGTGGTTCGACAGCACGAGCGGCACGTCGATCGGCAGCTGCCCGCCGCGCTGCCGGTACAGCAGGTCGTTGAGGCAGTGGCCGGCCTTCGACACGAGGACGAGCGTGCGCATCGGCCGGCCGACGACGTCGAGCTGCACGCGCATGCCGTAGCGCTCGACGACGGGGGCGAGGGCCTCCTGGAACGTCTGGCGGTCCACCGGTGCCATCACCTGCAGGCGCATGAAGAAGGTGTCCGTGTCGGCGCTGGAGAACTGCTGGGACTCGGTGATGTTGCCCTCGGCGGCGACGACCGCTCCGGAGACGGCGTGCACGATGCCGGGCTGGTCGTCGCAGACCAGCGTCAGGGTCCAGTGCGTGGGGGTCTCGGGCGTCGGGGTCGTCACCGGATCAGGGTACCGGGGGCGTGCGCGCGTCCGCGCGCGACCGGACGGGAGGCACGTGGCGGTGGTGGAACGGGCCTCCTGGCCGTCAGCGGGAGGAGATCGTGACGACCAGGTGCTCCTGCACGTACCCGAGCCAGTCGTAGACGTCCCGCAGGCCGATGCTGCCGTCGTCCCCGTCCAGGCCGTTGTCCGCGGTGTCCCGGTCCACGATGCCCAGGCGGTCCGCGATGGTGAGCCGCAGGTCGGTCAGCGACCGGAGCCAGGCCTGCTCGTCGGCGCGGGTGAGCGCTCCGTCCCGGGTGCCCGTCAGCCACTCGTGCACGACGGCCGCGTTGGCGGACTTGGCGGTGCGCAGGTCGTCCTGCGTGTACCGGCGGAACTCGGCGCTGGCCTCGTCGTCCCCCGGGTAGGCGTCCGGGAACATCCGCGTCGCCACCGGGTCCGTCGCCAGGTCGTGGTCGAGGACCTGGCGCAACTGCTCCACGAGGGACGTCAACACGGCGCGCTCGCCGGAGGCCAGTCCGAGGTGCACGCCGTCGGCGCGACGGACGAAGGGGATCACGCGGCGGGGGCCCGGTCGACGGTCGCCTGCAGGCCGTACCCGTGCATGGCCTCCACGTGTCGCTCCATCTCCTCGCGGTGCCCCGTCGCGACGACCGCCCGACCGTCGGAGTCGACCTGGTGCATGAGGCGCTCGGCCTTCGCCCGCGGGAACCCGAAGTACGACTCGAAGACGTAGGTGACGTACGACATCAGGTTCACCGGGTCGTCCCACACCACGGTCGTCCACGGGACGTCGGCCCGCACCGACGTGCGCTCGTCGAGGTCCGGACTCAGCATGGTCATGGGGACAAGGGTGACACGAACCTGCGGCCTCGGTACGATCGAACGGTCGCGACTGGCGTTGGATGGGTCACCATCGGGGAGCGACACCTGACACGGAGCGCAGCCGTACGCCTGGGCCGCGCCCACCCGTCCACCCCGTCGTACGCGTGTGCGCGGCGGCCAGACAACGAGGAGTCCCGTGTCCATCACCGATCTCACCCCCGCCGCCGCGTCCGCCGACGCAGCCCGGACCACCTTCAACGCCCCGCTCGCCGAGGTCGACCCGGAGATCGCGGCCGTCCTCCAGCAGGAACTCGGCCGTCAGCGCGACACCCTCGAGATGATCGCGTCCGAGAACTTCGTGCCCCGCGCCGTCCTCGAGTCGCAGGGCTCGGTGCTCACGAACAAGTACGCCGAGGGCTACCCGGGCAAGCGCTACTACGGCGGCTGCGAGTTCGTCGACATCGCCGAGCAGCTCGCCATCGACCGCGCGAAGGCCCTCTTCGGTGCCGCGTACGCGAACGTGCAGCCGCACTCCGGCGCCAGCGCGAACGCCGCGGTCCTGCACGCCATCGCCTCCGCCGGCGACACCATCCTGGGCCTCGAGCTCGCCCACGGCGGCCACCTGACCCACGGCATGAAGCTCAACTTCTCCGGCCGCATCTACAACGCCGTGTCCTACGGCGTCGACCCGGAGACGTTCGAGGTCGACTACGACGACATCCGCGCGAAGGCGATCGAGCACCAGCCGAAGGTCCTCATCGCCGGCTGGTCGGCGTACCCCCGTCAGCTCGACTTCGCGAAGTTCCGCGAGATCGCCGACGAGGTCGGTGCGACGCTCTGGGTGGACATGGCGCACTTCGCCGGTCTCGTCGCCGCGGGCCTGCACCCGTCGCCCCTCCCGCACGCCCACGTCGTCTCCTCGACCGTGCACAAGACCCTCGCCGGTCCCCGCTCGGGCATCATCCTGTCCAACGAGGAGTCGCTCTTCAAGAAGCTCAACTCGGCCGTGTTCCCGGGGCAGCAGGGCGGCCCGCTCATGCACGTGATCGCCGCCAAGGCCACCGCGTTCCTGCTCGCCGCGACGCCCGAGTTCAAGGACCGCCAGGAGCGCACGCTCCGCGGTGCGAAGGCACTGGCCGAGCGGCTGACGCAGGACGACGCCAAGGCCGCGGGCATCGACGTCCTCACCGGCGGCACCGACGTGCACCTGGTGCTCGTCGACCTGCGCGAGTCCGAGGTCGACGGCAAGCAGGCAGAAGACCTGCTACACGAGGTCGGCATCACCGTGAACCGCAACTCGGTGCCGTTCGACCCGCGTCCGCCGATGGTCACCTCGGGTGTCCGCATCGGCACCTCGGCGCTCGCGACCCGCGGGTTCGGCGACGCCGAGTTCACCGAGGTGGCGGACATCATCGCGCTGACCCTCATGCCGAACCCGGACATCGAAGCGCTCTCGGCCCGGGTGGAGGCCCTGACCGACGCGTTCCCGCTCTACGCGTGAGCGCCGCGCTCCCTCGTGAGCGTTGGGCGGGGGAGGGCAGTGCCGTCCGCATCGACGGCACCGCCCTCGCCGCGCGCACGCTCGACGACCTGAAGGTCCGCATCGACCGCCTGCACGACCACGGCTTCCGTCCCGGTCTCGGCACGATCATGGTCGGCCAGAACCCGGGCTCGGTGTCGTACGTCGCCGGCAAGCACAAGGACTCGGCGCAGATCGGGCTCGACTCGGTCCGCATCGACCTGCCCTCGTCCGCGAGTGCGGCCGACATCCGGGCTGCGATCCTGCAGATGAACGACGACCCGCGGGTCACCGCGTTCATCGTGCAGCTCCCGCTGCCGCAGGGCATCGACCCGATCCCGATGCTCGAGCTGATGAACCCGGCGAAGGACGCCGACGGCCTGCACCCGACGAACCTCGGTGAGCTCGTGCTCGCCGTGCCCGGTGGTGCCGGCACGATCGACGCCCCGCTGCCGTGCACCCCGCGCGGCATCGTCGCGATGCTCGAGGCGTACGAGGTCCCGATCCGGGGCGAGCACGTCACGATCATCGGGCAGGGGCTGACGGTCGGTCGTCCGCTCGGGCTGCTGCTCACCCGGCTCGAGGCGACCGCCACCCTCACGCACTCGCTCACCGAGGACGTCGCCGCCGAGTGCCGCCGCGCGGACATCATCGTCGCCGCGGCCGGGGTTGCCGGGCTCGTGCAGCCGGACTGGGTCAAGCCCGGTGCTGCGGTCATCGACGTCGGCATCAGTCGCATCGTCGACCCGGGGACCGGGAAGGCGAAGCTCCGCGGCGACGTCGATCCCGCGGTCGCGTCGGTCGCCGGTTTCCTGTCGCCGACGCCGGGCGGGGTCGGACCGATGACCCGTGCGATGCTCATGAAGAACGTCGTCGAGGCCGCGGAGCGCCACCTGAAGTAGGTGCGCGGACGCGGTAGGCCCGCCGCCGTCAGCTGGCGCAGATCGGCCCCGCACAACGAGAACCGGCTCGCGCCACGGACGTCCGTGGCGCGAGCCGGTTCTCGTTGTGCGGATGCAGGTGACGCCGCGGTCTGCAGGAGCGTGGCGGCCGGGAGGCCCGGTGCCGGCCCGGCCGGCACCGGCACCGCCGGCATGGCCCTTCGCGGTCAGCGACAGTCCGCGCGGCCGCCGGGCCGCGCACTGTCGCTCAGCGCGAAGCGCGCCCGGCCAGCTCCGCGCGCCGGGCACCGCGCGGCCGCGCCGCTACGCGTCGCGCCGGGCGCCCTGCGCCGCGTGCACCGTGAACACGGTCGGCTCGCGGTACCCGGCGTCGGCGAAGGCGGCGGTGACGGCCGCGGCGATGCGCTCACGGGCCTCCCGGTCGACGAGCGCGATGGCCGAACCGCCGAAGCCGCCACCGGTCATCCGGGCGCCGACGGCACCGTTCGCCATCGCGGTGTCGACGGCCAGGTCGAGCTCCGGCACCGAGATCTCGAAATCGTCGCGCATCGACTCGTGCGACGCGACCAGCAGGGACCCGATCGCGCGGGGCCCGTCCGCGCGGAGCGTCTCCACGGTGTCGAGGACGCGCTGGTCCTCGGTGACGATGTGCCGGACGCGGCGGAAGGTCTCGTCGTCCAGGAGCTCCTGCGCGCGCGGGAGGTCCTCGACGGACACGTCACGGAGCGCGGGGACGCCGAGCACCTCGGCGCCGCGCTCGCACGACTCGCGGCGGGCCTTGTACCCACCGGTGGCGTGGGCGTGCTCGACGCGGGTGTCGATGACGAGCACCTCGAGGCCGTTCGCCTCGAGCGCCAGGTCGACGACCTCGGTGTCGAGCGTGCGGCAGTCGAGGAACACGACGGCGTCCTGTTCGCCGAGGAGCGAGGCGGACTGGTCCATGATCCCGGTGGGGGCACCGACGGCGTGGTTCTCGGAGTACTGCCCGACCTTCGCGAGGACCTTGCGGTCGAGGCCGAGCTGCCACAGGTCGGTGAACGCCAGCGCGACGCCGCACTCGATCGCGGCGCTCGACGACAGGCCGGCGCCCACGGGCACGTCCGAGTCGATGAACACGTCGAAGCCGGTCCTGTCGGACAGGTCGGCCCCGGCCTGCTCGCGGAGCGCCCAGGCGATGCCGAAGACGTAGGCCGACCAGCCGTCCATGTTCTCGGGCGACAGCTCGTCGAGGGAGAGCTCGTGCACCGCGTCCGGCTCGAACGCCGATGCGACCCGGATCAGCCGGTCGTCGCGCTGGGCGATCGACGCCACCGTGCGCCGGTCGATCGCGAAGGGCAGCACGTACCCGTCGTTGTAGTCGGTGTGCTCGCCGATGAGGTTGACGCGACCGGGAGCGGAGTACCGCACCGCCGGCTCGTACCCGTAGACCTGCTGGAACGTCATGCGCGTTCGATCCCTCCTCGGATGAACTCGGCCGCCTTCTCGGGCACGAGGTCCCCGATCCAGGCGCCCATGGCGGCCTCGCTGCCGGCCAGGAACTTGAGCTTGTCCGCCGCGCGACGCGGGGACGTGATCTGCAGCATGAGCCGCACGGTGTCGCGCGCGGTGTGCACCGGCGCCTGGTGCCACGCGGCGATGTACGGCGTCGGGGTGTCGTAGAGCGCGTCGAGCCCGCGGGTGAGCCGCAGGTGCATGTGTGCGAGCTCGTCCTTCTCGGCATCGGTCAGCCCGGCGAAGTCCGGCACGTGGCGGTGCGGCAGCATGTGGACCTCGATCGGCCAGCGTGCGGCGAACGGCACGAAGGCGGTGAAGTGCTCGCCCTGCAGCACCACGCGCTCGGAGGCACGCTCGTTCGCGAGGTGCTGCTCGAACAGGTCCGGGCCGAAGCGCTCGATCGACGCGAGCAGCCGCTGCGTGCGGGGCGTGACGTACGGGTACGCGTAGATCTGCCCGTGCGGGTGGTGGAGCGTGACGCCGATCGCCTCGCCACGGTTCTCGAACGGGAACACCTGCTGGATGCCGGGCATGGCGGAGAGGGCGGCGGTGCGGTCGGCCCAGGCCTCGACGACCGTCCGGGCCCGCGACTCGGAGATCGACGCGAACGAGCCGCTCGTCTCCGGGGAGAAGCACACGACCTCGCAGCGGCCGACGCTCCGGAGCTGACGGTCGAGACCGACGTCGGACAGGGACTCGAGGGACTCCGGAGCGTCGTCCGCCTCGAGCATCGGACCGAACGACGGGGACCGGTTCTCGAACACCGCGACGTCGTACCGGCTCGGGATCTCGGAGGGGTTCGCAGCGGTCTGCGGTGCGAGCGGGTCCTGGTCGGCAGGCGGCAGGAACACCCGGTTCTGCCGACTCGCCGCGATGGAGACCCACTCACCGGTCAGGACGTCCTGCCGCATCCGCGCGGTCTCGGGCCGCGGGTCGAGGACGCGCTGGTCGATGCTCCGCTCGGCGGGGAGCGTCGAGTCCGCGTCGTCGAAGTAGAAGAGGTCGCGGCCGTCCGCGAGCGTCGTCGCACGTTTCGTGATCACCGCATCACTGTACTCCGGTACGAAGACTTGCGAAAGCAAGTGGAAGCAGACGAAACTCATTCTGTGACGACCGACGAGCCTCCCGTGCTGCCCGCACTGCTGCGCCAGGAGCGCATCGTGGCGATCCTCGACGGCGCCCGCGGCATGGTCCGGACCGCTGACCTGGCCGCTGCGGTCGGGACGAGCGAGGTGACGGTCCGGCAGGACCTCGCCACCCTCGACCGGGAGGCCCGGATCCGCCGGGTGCACGGCGGTGCGGTCCGCCTCGGGGCCGGCTCACGCGAGCGTCCGCTCGAGGTGACGGCCGTCGAGAACAGCACCGCGAAGGCCGCGATCGGCCGAGCGGCGGCTGACCTCGTGCGCTCCGGGCAGTGCATCGTCCTCGACGTCGGGACGACCCCGGCGGCCGTCGCCGAGGCGCTCGTCGCACGCGAGGACCTCGTCGACCTGACCGTCGTGACGAACTCGCTCACCACCGCCCTCGCGCTCGAACGGGCGGTGCCGCGCTTCACCGTCGTCGTCACCGGTGGCACGCTCCGGCCCATGCAGCACTCGCTCGTCGCGCCCTTCAACGCCACCGTGCTGCCGATGCTGTCCGCCGACCTGGTGTTCCTCAGCGGGACCGGGCTGGACGTCGAGCACGGGCTGACGAACGTGAACCTGCCCGAGACCGAGGCGAAGCGGGTCCTCGCCGCGGCGGGCAGGCGTACCGTCGTGGTCGCGGACGGGTCGAAGTTCGGCCGGGCTGACATCGGCGTGGTCAGCACGCTGGAGGACGTCGACGTCGTCGTCACCGCGGGAGCCAGCGCGGACGCGGTCGACCCGATCCGGGCGGCCGGGGTCCACGTGGTGGTCGCGGACGGACCAGCGGGCACGACCCGCACATCGGAGAGGAAGCAGCACCCATGAGCACAGCGGCACCCACCGGCGGTCAGTACCACCTGCGGCACGCGGGACCCGACGGCGTCGTCGAGGCCGTCGTCACCGAGGTCGCCGCCGGCATCCGCGAGTTGCGGGTCGCCGGGTTCGACCTCACCGAGCCCTTCCCCGCGAGCGAGGCCCCGGCCGGGGCGAACGGCATCGTCCTCGTGCCGTGGCCGAACCGCGTGGCCGGTGGCGTGTGGCAGCTGGACGGGGCGGCGCAGCAGCTCGACATCTCGGAGCCGAAGTACGGCAACGCCTCGCACGGGCTGCTCCGCTTCGCGCCGTACCGCGTCGTCGAGCAGACCGAGTCGTCGATCGAGCAGCAGGCGACGATCCACCCGCAGCACGGCTGGCCGTTCACCCTCGAGACGCGTGTGCGCCACGAGCTGGTGGAGGACGGCATCCGCATCACCCACACGATCACGAACCGCTCCGGTCGCCCGGCGCCGTTCGCGGTCGGGTCGCACCCGTACCTCCGGGCCGGCGACACCCCGGCGGAGGACCTGGTGATCCGCCTCGACGCCGCGACCGCCTTCACGGTCGACGAGCGGAAGATCCCGAACGGCACCCGCCCGGTCGAGGGGACGGACGTCGACCTGCGCCAGGGGCTCCGTGCCGGTGACGCGGACCTGGACACTGCGTACACGGACGTGCAGCCGGACGCGGACGGCATCCGTCGGACGTCACTGCACGGGCCCGAGGGCGACGGCGTCGAGCTGTGGCAAGACGCGTCGTTCCCCTACGTGCAGGTCTTCACGTCTCGCGAGTTCCCCCGCGGTGACGGGAAGGGGCTCGCCGTGGCGGTCGAGCCGATGACCGCACCCGCGGACGCGCTCAACTCGGGGGAGGGGCTGCGGTGGCTCGAGGCCGACGAGACGTGGACCGGCTCGTGGGGGATCCGACGCGTCTGGTCCTGACCGGGGTGACGCGGTCGGCCTGGCCGGCGGGGTGTGCCGGGCGGGCTGGATCGGCCGGGCGGGCTGGATCGGCCTGGCCGACTGGGTGGGCCGGGCCGGGCCGGCTGGATCGGCCGGCGGGCTGGACCGGCCGGTCAGGCTTGGCCGGCCCGGCAGGCTGGACCGGACCGGACCGGCAGGCCGGTCGCTTGCGGCGGTCGGGTCAGGCTCGACGCATCCGCAGGGCCTCGACCGCGAGTGACTCGCTCGGGTAGCGGCCGATCTCCTGCGCCCATGCCGGGTCGTCACCGCGCAGCGCGAGGAAGTCCTTGCGCTGTCGGCAGACGTACCCGAGGACGGCGGTGCCGGTCGCGACCTCGGCGAAGTCGGCACGGATGTGCCGGATGCTGACCTTCGCGTTGCGTCGGAGGGTGTCCAACAGGAGCTCGTCGCTCATGCTCGTCCCGGTGGCGGCGGCGAGCTCCACGAGGCGGCGCGCGTCACCGGTGGAGCTGGTCTGCGTGGCGTCGATGGGCTCGATCACGGTGTACCCCGTTCGGTGTGGTTCGTTCAGTGCTGACGTCCCGCGGTGAGCGGAACGAGAACGACCATATCCGGGTGAATCCAACAGACTGCTGAGCGGGGCACCGATGTGGACAGTGCGGCAACCAAGGATCACCTGGGGGCGAGTTGTACCCCGGGATCAGCTCGCCTGCGAGAGGTCCCACACGGGCGGGACGTAGGCGCGGGACCATCCCTCGCGGAGACGCGTCACGGCTCGGTCGAAGGACTCGAGCAGGTCCATCTCCGGACGGACCATCGACTGCAGCTGCAGGCCCTCGTACGTCGCGATCAGCTGCTCGGCACCGCGAGCCGGCTCCATCGTGTGCGGTTCGCGGCCGACGGTGATGTCCTGCACGAGGGACTCCTGCACGAAGCTCTGGAACCGGCGCCACCGGCTGTGCAGCATCGGCGCGAGCGGGTGGTTCGGTGCCGCGGCGATGTTCAGCATCGCGGTGAGGAACCGCATGAGCGACGGGTCTTCGATGTTCTTCATGACGATCGCGCGGAGGAACCGGACCGTGCCCAGCTCGGCGGCGATCGGCATCAGCCCCGTCGTGCGCTGGTCGTTCCACCGGTCGATGCTCGCGAGGAGCAGGCCGTCCCAGCTCGGGAACGAGCCGGTCATCGTCTCGACGCTCATCGAGGCCTCCGCGGCGACGCGAGCGGGGGTGACCTCGTGCAGGGGCAGTTCGTGGAGCACGCGGATCATCGCATCGACGATCTGGGTGCGGGTGAAGACGTCGTCGTGCTGTGCGGAGTCCATGGTGGCGCTGGGCATGACAGCACCACACCACAGGCGCGCTGCGGCGTGGTACCCCCACAACGAGCATCATGTCCCGTTCGCGAGACACGTGTCGACCCCAGAACGGGGCGGCGCCGTCGGACGGGAGGCGACCAGAGGTGGGCCCCGTGGGGCTCGAACCCACGACCCTCGGATGAAGAGGGCGGTGGGCGTCCCGACCAGAGGTGGGCCCCGTGGGGCTCGAACCCACGACCCTCGGATTAAAAGTCCGGTGCTCTACCAACTGAGCTAGAGGCCCTCGCGACCAAGGGTATCGGGAGAGCAGCGCCTACACTGTCGCGGTGCCTCGTGAACACCACCGACCCGTCCAGTTCACCGACGCCGAGTTCGCCGCCATCCAGGGCGGCGAGGACCCGGCGCTGGTGAACCGCGTCGCGCACGACACGGCGAACGCGCTCCTCCACCGCGTGCGGGAGGACCCGGACCCCGCGGTCGTCGAGCGGCTGGTCACGTACACGGACGTGCACGGCATCGACGCGATCGCCGAACTGTGGGCCCGCGTCGGCGCGCACACCCTGCCGGGAGCGCTCTGGCGCATCTACCTGGTGCGGACCGTCATCCGGCAGAACCCCGAGGAGATCGCCTACCTCTTCGAGCGCGGCACGCAGCTCATCGGCACGATCGACCAGGCCGTCGCGGGTGCCGAGGAACCGACCGGGCCGGCGGAGATCCTCACCCTGTCCGACCGGATCCTGCACGGGTTGTACACGGGCGACTTCGCGGTGGCGATCGAGCGCGGGGCCGCGTTCGCGCGGCTGACCGCCGCGGGGGCGACCTCGGTCGCGGATGATTCGGACCGCACGGCCCAGGAGCGGGCATCGGCGCTGACGACGCGCGCGTACCGGCTCGCGGAGCTGGCCGAGGACCTGTCCGCCGCTGCGGCGCTGTGGCGTCGCGACAGCCTGGACTGACCGCCCTCGTATCCTGCCGCTCGCCTGCACGGTGACGGACACGAGCACCGTTCGGCGGTCGAGACGTCCGTCAGGACGCCGCCGCGTCGGGCGGACGCGGGTCACCCGGGTCCGAGCCCGGACATGAGAAGACCGGGCCGCAGAAGCGCCTCTCGGCGCGAGGCCGCTCGGAGCGGCGAATATTGGAGCCCGGGGCTTGCTGCGGCCCGGCGAGATCAAGTGTACGAGACACCTCCCCGTCCGTACCCAGGTGTTCACTCTGGGGGGACAGATCCGCCACCGCGCGCGCCGTGGACAGCGCTCCGGGTCCGCTCGCGCTCCCAGCCCGCAACCGGTCGCGGTGCCGCGCTCGCACCCCGTGGCGGTGCCCGGTCCGCACCCACTCGCGGTGCCCAGCCCGCGCCCACCCGCGGTGCCCGGGCTGTTGCCGCATCCGGGCCTCCCGTCAGCACCCGCGACCGGGCCTCCCGTCAGCACCCGCGACCGGGCCTGCAACGGACGCGTCGGCGCGGTGCGGCCGACGCCCGTCCAGATCACGCCGACCACCGCCGCAGCGCCCGCAGGACTGTCCGCCGACCGCAGCGGACATCCGAAGCGATCCTGACCCAAACCGACGGCGCGAGGGTGCCGAATCATCAGCGTGACCGTCGCACGACGATCACACGAGGTCCCCGTGCGACCCGGGCCCGCTCCCGGGTCAATTCCCTGTGGGTCGCACGGGGCCTCGGCACCTGAACCCGGCACCACCCGCGCAGCGACCGCTGCCGTCACCCGATCCGAACGGGACCCGACTGATGACCACCGCGACCGCCGTCGCCGAGCGCACTGTCCAGTGCGCGCGGAGGACGCCGTACACACGGGAAGGAGGAAAACCTGCAATGCTCACTCTCGTGGAAGGCGACATGGATGGTTGGACTCCCGCCGCCCCGGAACCGGTGTCGGCGGACGACCTGCTCATCCGGGTCGCGACCGGCGACCAGGCTGCGTTCTCCGACCTGTACGACGAGCTGTCCGGCCGGGTCCTCGGACTCGTGACGCGGCTCCTCAAGGACCGGGCGCAGTCGGAAGAGGTCACGCAGGAGGTCTTCCTCGAGGTCTGGCAGCAGGCCACGCGCTTCGACCAGGCCCGCGGCAGTGCCGCCAGCTGGGTGCTGACGATGGCGCACCGCCGAGCGGTCGACCGGGTGCGGGCATCTCAGTCCTCCCGCGACCGGGACACGAAGATCGGCATCCGCGACTTCGAGACGGACTTCGACTCCGTTTCCGAGTCGGTCGAGATCCGACTCGAGCACGAACGCGTCAGCCGGGCGCTCTCCCGACTCACCGAGTTCCAGCGGCAGGCGGTGCAACTCGCCTACTACGGCGGCTTCTCGCACAGCGAGATGGCCGAGCGACTCGGGGTGCCGATCGGCACCGTCAAGACCCGTCTCCGCGACGGGATGATCCGACTCCGTGACGAGATGGGGGTGAACTCATGACCGAACGACACGACGACCCGGAGCTGATGACCGGCTCCCACGCCCTCGACGCGCTCAGCGACGAGGAGCGCCACTCGGTCGAGCAGGCCCTCCGCACCGCTCCCGAGCTCCGACTCGAGGCCGACTCGCTGCGCGAGACCGCCCTCGCCCTCGCCTACGCCGTGCCCCCGGTCACGCCCCGCGCCGACCTCAAGGCCTCGCTCATGGCGAAGATCGCCCAGACGCCGCAGCTGCCGGCGCTCGACCAGTCAGCCTCCGACGAGGAGCGCATCGTCGAGCCCGTCCAGGAGGCCCGACCCGCGCCCGTCGCCGACCTCGCCTCCGACACCGGTCGCGCCGCGACGAAGGCCCGCGCCCGCTGGTTCCAGCGTCCCGCGGCCGCCCTCAGCGCCGCCGCCGCCGTGGCCGTCGTCTTCCTCGGTGTCGGCCTCGGCGTCGGCCCGTCGCTCTTCTCGGACGACGGCGGTGCACCCGCCACCACGCAGGCGGCTTCTGGCCTCGACCAGATCTACGCGGCGCCGGACTTCCAGCGCAGCTCCGCGAAGGTCAAGGGCGGCGGGACCGCCACGGTCGTGTGGTCCGGGCAGCTCGGACGCTCCGCGGTCATCCTCGACGGGGTCAAGGCCGCGCCGAAGGGCAAGACCTACGAGCTCTGGTACATCGGCTCGCAGGAGTCCGGCGGCACCATCGAGGCAGCCGGGCTCATGCACGACGTCGACGGCGGCGTCCGGTCCGCCGTGCTCCGCGGCACGATGGTCGCCGGTGACACGATCGGCATCACGGTCGAGCCGGCGGGCGGGTCGGACCAGCCGACCTCCGAGCCGGTCGTGGCCGTGCCCACCTCGGAGGCCTGAGCGCCGACGCGCCTGCGCCACGGACGGGAGGCTCCCACCAGCTGGTGCGGAGCCTCCCGTCCGTTCGTGGTGCGGCCGGTCCGCCGAGCGGCGAGACGCCGCCAGGCACGCGAGACGCTGCCGAGTGGGTCGGACGCCGCCGGGTGAGCCGGACTCCGCCGGGTGAGCCGGACGCCGCCGGGGGCTGGACGCCGCCGAGTGCGCCAGACGCTCCGGAGTGGGCCGGACGCCGCCGAGTGGGCCGGACGCCGCCGAAATCGGCGGCGTTCCGCTGCGCTCGGGGCGTCTCGTACGGACGGGGGCGTGCCGTGCAGACGCGGGCGTCCCGTGGGGACGGAGTGTCTCGTGCAGACGGGGCGTGCCGCGCAGACGGGGCGTCGTGTGGGGACGGGGGCGTCGAGTGTCGACGGGGGCGTGCCGCTCAGACGGGTGTGTCTCGTGGGACGCAGGCCGTGCCTGTGGACGCAACGACAGGAGGCCCGGTGCCGTCCGTGGCGGACGTGCACCGGGCCTCCCGGCTGGTGGTCAGCGGACCGACCGGCGGTTGATCACCCGAAGCGACCCGAGACGTAGTCCTCGGTCGACTTGACCGACGGGTTCGAGAAGATCGTCGCGGTGTCGTCGAACTCGATGAGGTGACCGGGCTGACCGGTGCCCGCGATGTTGAAGAACGCGGTCTTGTCGCTGACACGCGAGGCCTGCTGCATGTTGTGGGTCACGATGACGATCGTGAAGTCCTTCTTCAGCTCCTCGATGAGGTCCTCGATGGCGAGGGTGGAGATCGGGTCGAGCGCTGAGCACGGCTCGTCCATGAGGAGCACGTCCGGCTGCACGGCGATCGCGCGGGCGATGCAGAGACGCTGCTGCTGACCACCGGACAGGCCCATGCCGGGCTTCTCGAGGCGGTCCTTGACCTCGTTCCACAGGTTGGCACCCTGCAGCGAGCGCTCGACGATGTCGTCGGCCTCGGACCGCGAGATGCGCTTGTTGTTCAGCTTGACGCCGGCCAGCACGTTGTCCTTGATGGACATCGTCGGGAACGGGTTCGGGCGCTGGAAGACCATGCCGACCTGACGACGGACGATGACCGGGTCGACGCCGGGGGCGTACAGGTCGTCGCCGTCCACCTTGACCGAACCCTCGACGTACGCACCGGGGATGACCTCGTGCATGCGGTTCAGGGTGCGGAGGAAGGTCGACTTGCCGCAGCCGGACGGGCCGATGAAGGCGGTGACGGTGCGGGGCTCGATCGTCATGTCGACGCCCTCGACGGCCTTGAACTTCGAGTAGTAGACGTTGAGGCCGTCGACCTCGATGCGCTTGGACACGTGGATCCTTCTGGTTGGGTGGTCGAACCGCCGGGGCGGGAAGTCGGGTGGAGGGGGAGTCCGGTGTCCCGCGCTAGCGCGGGAGCTTCGGGGCGAAGAGGCGGGTGATGAAGCGGGCGAGCAGGTTGAGCACCATCACGATGAGGATGAGGAGCAGCGCTGCCGTCCAGGCCCGGTCGACGAACGGCACCGGGTTGGCGCCCTGCTGCGAGTACTGCGTGTACGCGAACACCGGCAGCGTCATCATCGGATCCCCGAACAGGTCGTAGTTCATGCTCGAGGTGAAGCCGGCCGTGACGAGCAGTGGTGCGGTCTCGCCGATGACGCGGGCGATCGAGAGCATGACACCGGTCGTGATGCCGGCGAGGCTCGTGGGGAGCACGACCTTCACGATCGTGAGCCACTTCGGGACACCGAGCGCGTACGAGGCTTCGCGGAGTTCCATCGGCACGATCTTCAGGACCTCCTCGGTGGAGCGCACGACGATCGGGATCATCAGCACCGCGAGGGCGATCGAGCCCACCAGTCCGAAGCGCGAGCCCGGGCCGAGGATCAGCGCGAAGAGCGAGTAGGCGAAGAGGCCGGCGACGATCGACGGGATGCCCGTCATGACGTCCACGAAGAACGTGATCCCTCGGGCGAGCGGACCCTTGCCGTACTCGACCAGGTAGATGGAGGTCAGGAGGCCGATCGGCACGCTGATGAGCGCTGCGAAGAGCGTGATCTCCAGGGTGCCGACGAGTGCGTGGACCGCGCCGCCGCCCTCGGAGATGACCCCGCGCATCGAGTACGAGAAGTACCGGGCGTCGAAGCGGGCCAGGCCCTTCGCGAGCACCGTGTAGAGCAGGGAGATCAGCGGCAGCACCGCGATCACGAAGGCGGTGACGACGAGCGAGGTGATGAGCCGGTCGACGGCCTTCCGCCCACCCTCGACGATCCGGGAGAGGACGACGATGAGGACGTCGAACAGGACCGTGCCGAGGAAGACCGCGGCCACGATGTTGAAGTCCTCCGTGGCGCCGCTGGCGGCGAGCAGGGCGAACACCAGGCCGAGGGCGACCCAGCTGCCGATGAGGAGCAGCCACGGGACGGACTTGTGGAGCTTCCCGTTGGCGAAGACGTTGCCAGCGGGCTGACGGAGTGCGAGGGACATCGGGGTGCGACCTTTCCCGTCAGGAGACTCGCTTGCGGACGATGTACCGCGCGAGCATGTTGATGACCAGGGTGATGACGAAGAGGATCAGGCCGGAGGCGACCAGGGCGTTGAGCGCGGTCCCCGAGGCCTCGGCGAACTGCAGCGCGATGTTCGCCGCGATGGTCGACGGGTTGAGCGACCCGATCAGGTTGAAGGTGATGTTCGTCGACACCGACAGGACCAGCGCGATCGCCATCGTCTCGCCGAGTGCACGACCGAGTCCGAGCATGATCGCGGACACGATGCCGGACTTGGCGAACGGCAGGACCGACATCCGGATCATCTCCCAGCGCGTCGCGCCGAGGGCCAGGGCCGCTTCCTCGTTCAGGGTCGGCGCCTGCAGGAAGATCTCGCGCATGACGGCGGTCATGATCGGGATCGCCATGACCGCGAGGACGATCGACGCGGTGAGGATGGTGCGCCCGGTCCCGGAGACCTGACCGGAGAACAGCGGGATCCAGCCGAAGTGCTCGTTGAGGAACTCGTAGAACGGGCGGACGAACCGTGCCAGCACCACGATGCCCCACAGTCCGTAGACGACCGACGGGACCGCGGCCAGCAGGTCGATGACGTACCCGAGCACCGGTGCCAGGCGGCGCGGCGCGTAGTGCGAGATGAAGAGCGCGATGCCGAGCGACAGCGGCACGGCCATGACGAGCGCCAAGAACGCCGACCACACCGTGCCGAAGACGAGCGGGCCGACGTAGTCCCAGAAGTTCGCGGCGTCGTTCGGCAGGTCGCCGGCCTTCGCCGAGAACGCAGGGATGCTCTGCCAGACGAGGAACGCGGCCACGAGCGCGAGGACGAAGAGGATGAGGCTGCCCGCCACGACGGAGGCGGTGGAGAACACCCGATCGCCGATGCGGACGACGGCCTTGGGCTTCGACGGGGTGGCGGTGTCCTGGTCTCGGACCGGTGCGGTCGTCATGGGGCTCCTGTCGGAGGATCGCGTCGGGGTGAGCGCGAGGGTTCGGGGGAGAGGTGGTTCGTGGGTGTCGCGACGGGCGCGGAGGCAGCTCGCGTCGGGACGGGCGAGAGCCCGGACGCCGGTCAGGTGGGTGGGACCGGCGTCCGGGCGCTTGCGGGACTTACTTGATGGAGGCGACCGCCGCTGCGGCCTTCTCCGCGAGGTCGGACGACAGGGCGGCCGACTTGGCCTCCGTCGCCGCGGCCTTCTGCGCGTCCTCGGACACGACGTAGCCGAGGTACGCCTTCACGAGGTCGGCCTTGTCCTTGTCCTCGTACTCCTGGCACGCGATGGCGTAGGAGACGAGCACGAGCGGCCAGGCACCCTCAGCGGTGTCCTTGCGGTCGATGTCGATCGCGAGGTCGTTCTCCTCGCGGCCCGTGGCGATGTCGGAGTCGGCGACGACCTGGGCAGCGCCCTCGGCGGAGAGCTCGGTGGCCGTGTCGCCGACCATCAGCTTCGCCTTGTCGAGGTCACCGGCGCCGGAGTCGTCGATGTAGGTGATGGCGTTCGAGGCGCCCTGCATGGCCGAGGCCACACCGGAGGTGCCCTTCGCGCTGTCGCCGACCTGGAACGGGAAGGTCTGGCTGGGCTCTTCGGTCCAGACGTCGGGGGCGTTCGCCGCGACGTACTCGGAGAAGTTCTGCGTGGTGCCCGAGTCGTCCGAACGGTGGACGACCGTGATGTTCGACGACGGCAGGTCGACACCGTCGTTCAGCGCGGCGATCTCGTCGTCGTTCCACTTGGTGATCTTGCCGGAGAAGATGCCCGCGATGCTCTTGGCGTCGAGGGTGAGGTCCGAGACGCCGTCGACCTTGTAGGCGATCGCGATCGGGGAGATGTAGACGGGGATGTCGATGCCCTTGGAGTCCGCGGCGCAGTTCTTGAACTCGCCGGAGAGCTCCTCTTCCTTCAGCGCGGCGTCGGAGCCGGCGAAGTCAGCGGCACCGGACATGAAGTTCTCGCGCCCGGCACCGGAGCCGTCGGGCGTGTAGTTCACCGTGACGCCGGAGGCCTGCTCCTGGAAGCCGGCGGCCCAGGTGGCCTCGGCGGTCTGCTGCGCGGAGGAGCCCGAGCCGGTCAGGGTGCCGGAGAGGTTCGAGTAGTCGACACCCGAGGAGGCGGCGGACGACGAGGTGTCGCTGCCCGCGGTGTCCTCGTTCGCCGCGCAGGAGGAGAGCACGACGGCGCCGGCGATCGCGATTGCCGCGACCGAGCCGATTCGCTTGATGTTCACAGGGGTCCCTTCGGGAGGTGAGTGCAGTGGGACCGCTGTGTGGTCCCCGGGCCGGTGCTGACCCGGGAGTGACTGTAGGGACGAGAGGTGACCGGGATGACGCTCCCTGGTGAACGGGAGGTGAACGCGGGGTTCACCCGGCGCGGGTCGGCGGACGCGGGTCGGCGTGCGCGGGCAGGATCAGGGGCAAGCTGCCCTCTAGCCGGGAGGCTCGGGGGGACACCGCGGGCCTGTCACCGGCTGAGGTGGGTCCCGATGGTCGGCGTCCGTGCCGGACGCGGGTCCTGCCACGCTGGACTCTTCGCCTGTCCGACGGCCCGGCCGGGTGGCAGCCCGGCCTGTCGGACGGCCCGGTTCCCGGCTGCCCGTCATGACGGACGGCTGGTTCCGGGCTGCCCGTCATGACGGACGACTGGTTCCGGGCTGCCCGTCCTGCTCGCTGACGGGCTGCTCCGGCCCTGGGTCAGGCGCTGACGGTGTTGCGGTGCGTCTCGACCGCGACGAGCTTGCGGCCGGCGATGTGCAGGACGGCGAAGTCCCCGACGGAGAGCATGGCGGCCCGGCGGAGGTCGAACCGCGCCCGGTCATCGGCGGTGTCGCTCGCGATCCGGGAGATGATGTCCGGCAGCACGGGGCCGTGCGAGCACAGCACGGCGGATTTGCCCTTGTCGAGGCGTTTCCGCACGACGCCCTTGATGTCGGCGGTGCCGCGTTCGTGGGCGTCCTGGCTGATGTCCGGGGTGTCCGAGACGCCGAGCTTCGTCTTGGTCGACAGCGGCTCGACGGTCGCGAGGCACCGCGCGGCGGTGCTGCTGACGATCTTCTTCGGGCCGAACGCCGCGACCGGTGCCGCCACGGCCTTCGCCTGCGCTCGTCCGACCGGCAGGAGGGGGCGGGTCGCGTCGGGCCCGTCCCAGTCCGAACCGGGGACGGTCTTCGCGTGCCGCAGGGCGATCAGGGCGAAGGTGTCGTGCTCGCCCGCTGCCGCACGCTCGGCGAAGCGTTCGAGGATCGCGACGTCCCGCTCGTAGGTGAGCCGCGCGCGGGCGTCGTCGATCGACACCCACTCGACGGCGGCGACCTCGTCGTTCGGACGGAAGGCCCCCGCTCGCTCGAACTCCTTCCGGCTCACCCGTGCCGACCAGTAGTGCACGACCTTGTCGCGCCCGCTGGGCAGGACGTACTCGGCACGACCGAGGGGAGCGCCGAGGTACACGCGGTACCCGGTCTCCTCGTCGATCTCACGTACAGCTGCTTCCGGGACGCTCTCGCCCGGGTCGACCTTGCCCTTGGGGAACGAGACGTCCTTGTGGTGTTCCCGGTGGATGAGGAGCACGAGCGGGACGCCGTCCTGCTCGCGCCACACCACGGCTCCGGCCGCGACGACCGGGCCTGCCTGCCCTCCACTCACCGCGTCGAGCGCTTCCGCGCCGAGATCGTCCGCATCTGCACGTTCTGGGCATCGTCGAGCGGTCGACCGTCCTCGTCCGTCGAGCGGCGGGTCCATTCGCCGTCCGACTCCAGGTGCCAGGAACTGGTGGTCTCGGCCATCGCCAGGTCGAACATCCCCTGGACCTCGTCGATGTGCGCGGGAGCGGTGAGCCGCACCAGGGCTTCGACGCGACGGTCGAGGTTGCGGTGCATCATGTCTGCGCTGCCGATGAAGACGACCGGGTCGCCGTCGTTGTGGAACGCGAAGGCCCGGGAGTGCTCCAGGTACCGTCCGACGATGCTCCGGACGCGGATGGTCTCGCTGACCCCTTCGAGTCCCGGCTTCAGCGAACAGATCCCGCGGACCCAGACGTCGACGGGGACACCGGCCTGGCTCGCGAGGTACAGCGCGTCGATGATCTGCTCGTCGACCATCGAGTTGACCTTGATGCGGATGCCCGAGGGCTTCCCCTCGCGGGCGTTCTGCGCCTCTGTCTGGATGCGCTTGACCAGCCCCTTCCGCAGGTGCAGCGGCGCGACCAGCAGTCGCTTGAACTTCTTCTCGATGGCGTAGCCCGACAGCTCGTTGAACAGGCGCGTCAGGTCCTTGCCCACCGTGTCGTCCGCGGTGAAGAGGCCCATGTCCTCGTAGATCCGCGAGGTCTTCGGGTTGTAGTTGCCCGTGCCGATGTGGCTGTAGTGCTTGAGCGTCCCGCCCTCCTGCCGGATGACGAGCACCAGCTTGGAGTGCGTCTTCAGCCCGACCAGGCCGTAGACGACGTGCACGCCGGCCTTCTCGAGCTTGCGGGCCCACGTGATGTTGTTCTGCTCGTCGAAGCGCGCCTTGATCTCGACCAGGGCGAGGACCTGCTTACCGGCAGCTGCGGCGTCGATGAGGGCCTCGACGATGGGGGAGTCGCCCGACGTGCGGTACAGCGTCTGCTTGATCGCGAGGACGTTCGGGTCGGCTGCGGCCTGCTCGAGGAACGCCTGCACGCTGGTCGCGAAGGACTCGTACGGGTGGTGGACCAGGACGTCGCGCGCGGCGATCGCGCGGAACAGGTCGGGCTTCGTGTTCGGTTCGCCCGGCTGGAACTGCACCGGGGTCGTCGGGACGTGACGCGGGTAGTGCAGGTCGGGACGGGCGATCTTGGCGATCTCGAACAGTCCGCCGAGGTCGAGCGGCGACGGCAGGCGGTAGACCTCCTGCTCGGTGATGTCGAGTTCGCGCACCAGGAGGTCGAGCGTCACCGGGTCCATGTCCTCGGTGATCTCGAGCCGGATCGGCGGACCGAAGCGACGGCGGAGGAGCTCTCGCTCGAGTGCCTGGATGAGGTTCTCGGCCTCGTCCTCCTCGATCTCGACGTCCTCGTTGCGGGTGATGCGGAACACGTGGTGCTCGAGGACCTCCATGCCCGGGAACAGGTCCGGCAGGTGGTTCGCGATGAGGTCTTCGAGGGGGATGAAGCGCAGCCGCCCCGAGTTGTCGTCCGGGAGCTTGATGAAGCGCGGGTAGTTCTGCGGCACCTTGAGGCGCGCGAACTCCTGCCGCTGCGACTTCGGGTTGCGCACCCGCACCGCCAGGTTGAGCGAGAGGCCGGAGATGTAGGGGAACGGGTGTGCCGGGTCGACTGCGAGCGGCATGAGCACCGGGAAGATCTGCTCGCTGAAGTACTCACGCATCCGCAGGCGGTCGTCCTCGCCCAGGTCGGACCAGTGCTCGACGTGGATGCCGGCGGCGTCGAGGTCGGGCTTGAGCGACCCGATGAAGGCGTTGGCGTGCCGTTCCTGCAGCTCGTGCGCCTTCATCGCGATGTCGCGCAGGACGTCGCTCGGCGCGCGACCGACGTTGGTGGGGACCGCGATGCCGGTGTCGATGCGGCGCTTCAGGCCGGCGACGCGGACCATGAAGAACTCGTCGAGGTTCGACGCGAAGATCGCGAGGAAGTTCGCACGCTCGAGCAGCGGCTGCGTCCGGTCTTCACCGAGCTCGAGCACGCGCTGGTTGAAGCGGAGCCAGCTGAGCTCACGGTCGAAGTACCGGTCCGAGGGCAGCGACTCGTGCTCGATCTCCACGACCTCGTCGAAGTCGTCGAGGTCGTTCGCGACGGAGTCGCCGTCCAGCTGCGGTTCGGTGTCCATGGCCACATCCTGCCACCAGCACCCTGCACCGGGAGCGGCCCGGGTTGCGCCTGTGGAGACAGAGGGTGAACGGGCAGTCGTCGGGACGGCGGATCAGCTGTCCACAGGAGCGTACGAGCGGATGGACGACTCGGTACTGTGGACCCCGTCAGAGCCTCCGGGGGATCTTCTGCGCGGGGGTGCAGGTACGAAGAGAAGAGGGGTTCACCATGTCGCGTGTGCTTTCGACCGAGCAGGCGAAGACCGCCATCCGTCAGATCCAGTCCATCGTGAACGGTGGGTTCACGGACCAGATCTCGCAGCTCGATGCGCAGGGGCGCATCCTGTCCGACTCGAACGTGTGGGACGGGCCGTTGGCTGCGAACTTCCGTGGTTCGACGTGGCCGGAGACCAAGGCTGCGCTGGACAAGGCGAAGACGGAGCTCGAGCAGCTCCGGACGCAGCTCGACAAGATCTCGCAGGACATCTTCACCGCGGGTGGCGGCGCGTAACACCGACCGACAGCGCCCGGGTCGTCGACTGGTTCGACGGCCCGGGTTCCCGCGTTCGACGCGGACCATCACGACCAGCACCACTTCTTCCGGGGGGACGACAACCGTGTCAGGACAGCTGCACGCCAACACCGATCCGATCGAGTTCGACGACGCCACCGCTGATGCGCTCGCCAGCGCCATGCGCGGCGCGGCGAGTGCGATCGACGGTCAGATCGGGAGTCGTCAGTCGTACGTGTCGACGGCCTCGCAGGAGTTCCGCGGCCACTTCTCGCAGCTGTTCACCGAGAACGCGACGATCGCGAAGAGCGACGGTACGACCCTCTCAGACCTGATGCGCACGGTCGCGGGGTGGGTCGACCAGATGAAGAAGCTCGCCGCAGAAGAACGCGAACGGCGTCGCCAGGCCCGTGAGTGGCAGGAGCAGCAGGCTGAACGCAACGGGTTCGAGAAGTGGTGGGACGACACGTTCGGCACCGGGAACCCGCCGGACATCGAGAACAAGCCCGCGCCTCCGTTCGGCCCCGCGGAGATGCAGCCGAAGCCGAGGCAGACGCCTTCCCCGGGTTCCGGCGGCGGCGGGGGCGGGACGTCGTCCGCGAAGCCGGAAGACCTCCGGTCCTTCGCCACGGGCTCGGCGTCGTTGAACTCCGAGCTGTCCGGGAAGCCCGGGCTGCTCCGGGGCAAGCTGTCCGACTTCGCGTCCCTGTGCTCCTGGGGCACGATCAACGCGGACGGGCTCGTCACCGGCTTCGAGCGGTGGCTCGCAGCCAACGACCAGGACGTCGCCTGGGCGAAGACCATCGCCGACGCCTTCGCCGCCGCCGGGGGTGAAGGCGCGGTCTCGACCGTGTCCGACGCAGCGCTCGGCGCAGCTCTGCAGGCCGCGGGCGTGTCGGCCAACCGGACCGACCTGCAGATCGATCCGCCCACCGCCTACGGCGCGCAGCCGACGACCGGTTACTCGATGGACCCGGTCAACACGACGACCGGCAACTTCCTCGAGCCAGAGCTCGACCTCTCCTTCGACGGCGCATCCGCGTCCCTCAGGGTCTCGCGCATGTACAACTCCCTCGACCAGCGGGTCGGGGTCTTCGGCCCGGGGTGGGCGTCCGTCCTCGAGACCCGCCTGCTCCTCGACGACGAGGGCGCGTCCTTCGTCGGTGCCGACGGCCGGCTCGTCCGCTTCCCCCGGGCCGGCACCGGTTGGGCGCGCGGCGTCGGCGAGAACCGGTGGCTCACGACGGAGGCAGACCTCCTGGTCGTGCGGGACAACGAGGGTGGTCGTATCGACTTCACCCCGACTGGTCTCTGGGTCGGCGAGAGCGCCGGACCCGGAACAGCCGTGGCGGTGGAACGGGACGCTTCCGACGCCGTCGTGCGTCTCCGCCACGAACGCGGTCGCTTCGTGGACGTCGAGTACGTCGACGGTCGTGTCGCCGTGCTGCGGGCCTCCGACGGACGTCGGGTGGAGTACGGGTACGACGACCGAGGGCGCCTGGTCTCGGCCGCGACCCCGCTCGGGACCAGGACGTACGGCTGGGACGAGGACGACCTCATCGTGACGGTCACGAGTGCCGACGGCGTGCTCGAGGTCGACAACGTGTACGACGCGCAGCGTCGTGTCGTCGAGCAGACCAGCCCGCACGGCCGCCGAGTCCGGTTCGCCTACCTCCCCGGCCGCGTGACCGTGGTCTCCGACCAGGACGGGACGCGTTCGAACGCCTGGATCGCGGACCCGAAGGGTCGACTCGTCGGGATCATCGACTCGGATGACCGTCGACAGTCGATGAGCTACGACCCGCACGGCAACCTCGTGTCAGCGACGGAACGCGACGGTTCGGTCACCGTGCACGCCTACGACGCGCGAGGCCGCCGTACGCGGACGGTCACGCCGACCGGTGGGGACCTGACGTACGGCTACGACGACGCCGACCGCGTCACGACCGTGGTCACGGAGAGCGGCAGCGTCGTCACGTACGAGTACGACGGTGACGAGCGTGACCCGTCGGTCGTCATCGACCCGATGGGCGGACGAACCGAACTCACGTGGGACCACGGCCTGCTCCTCCGGGTCGTCGACCCCACCGGTGTCACGCTCAGCCTCGACCACGACGCGTCGGGCGAGCTCGTCGCCGTGACCAACGCTGCCGGGCACGTCGCACGGATCGAGCGGGACGCCGCCGGTCACGCCGTCGCGACCATCAGCCCCACCGGCGCCCGCACGGAGTACCGCTACGGTGCCGCCGGTCAGGTCGTCGCTCGCCGTGACCCCGACGGCGCGACGTGGACGGTCGAGTACACCGCGGGTGGACGCGTCAGCGCCGTGACCGACCCGATCGATGCGCGGACCGTCCTCGCCTACGGGGCGGACGGTGAACTCGCCTCCACGACCGACGCGCTCGGACGGACCACCCGCCGGACCTACGACGACCAGGCCAACCCGCTGCAGGTCACCCTGCCGAGCGGCGCGTCCTGGACCTTCGCGCACGACGCCTTGTCGCGCCTCCAGTCCGTCGTCGACCCCACCGGCGCAGTGTGGCGCCGGGAGTACGGGGTCAACGGCGACCTGCACGCCGTGACCGACCCCACCGGAGTCCGCAAGGAGTTCTCGGAGGACCCGGCCACTGGCATCTCCACGTTGTCGGACGCGTTCGCGACGACCACCGTCCGGTCCGACGAGTTCGGACGGCCCGTCGAGGTGACGTCCGACGAGACCGGTTCCGAACTCGTGACGTACGACGCTTGTGGCCGACCGGTCGAGCTGGTGGACGGTGAGGGTGGCCTCACCCGTATCGAGCGCGACCCGAGTGGCCGGATCAGCGCGATCACGTCGCCGAGCGGTGGGCGGACGACCTACGAGTACGACGCCTGTGGCCGGCCTTCGGCCGCCACCGACCCACTCGGGGCGCGGACGACGATCACCTACGACGCAGACTCACGGGTCGTCGCGCGGATCTTGCCGACGGGTGACGTCGAGCGCATCGAGTACGACGTCGTCGGACGCGTCGTCGCGCGGACCGCACCCGGAGAAGGAACGGCTCGCTACCGCTGGGACGCGGCCGGGAGGCTCGTCTCCGTCCACGACGCACGTCACGGTCGACGTCGGTTCCGCTACGACGCCGCGGGCCAGCTCACTGAGGCCGAGAACGGCGTCGGTGGAGTGACCGCGTACACGTACGACGTCGACGGGCGCCTGACCAGCGCGACCGACCCGGTGGGTGGCATCACCCGGTACACCTACGACGGCGCCGGACGGCTGACCGCCATCACGGATCCGCTCGGCAGGACGACCACAGCACGACTCGACGCCGCGGGCCGCCGCATCCAGCAGACGGACCCCGACGGCGGGGTGGTCGAATGGGCGTACGACGCTGCAGGACGTGAGCGGCGGCTCTCGGTGGACGGTGCTCTCGTGGCGGAGACCATGCACGACAGGGCTCGACGGACCGTGGTCGTCACCGACCACACGCGCGGCCTCGGACGGGCAATCGAGCACGAGCTGTGCTTCGACCGGCGAGGTCTGCTCGTCCGGCGGAGCCGGGGTGGGCGGGCGATGTCGTGGGAGTACGACGCCGACGGACGTCGTACGGCGCGCACGGACCCCGACGGCAATCGCACGACATGGCGCAGGGACGCCGCAGGCCGCGTCGTCGGCGTCGAACGGGAAGGACTCACGCCCGCCGCGTTCACCCTGGACACCCTCGGGCGCATCGTCCAGGCCTCGACCGGTGACGTCGTCCAGTCGTGGTCCTACGAGCGCGGGGCGTTCGTCGAACACACCGTGACCACGCCGGAAGGCGGCACGACGACCCGCATCGACCGCGACGAGGACGACCGCATCGCGGGGATCACCGGCGCGGACGGCCGGAGGACCTACACCCATGACGCCGCGGCGCAGCTGGTCGGTGCGCTCGACGACAGCGGCCGTGGGCGGACCTGGCGGTACGACGCCGCGGGACGCCTCGTCGCCGAGACCGTCGGCGGTGCCGAACTCCGACACGAGTACGACGCTGCCGGGCAACTCGTCGCCACCACCGGTGCTGACGGTGCGCGGACCGAGTACGTGCACGACGGACTCGGACGGCGCGTCCGGCGGACTGCTCCGGACGGTTCGACCACCGAGTACGCATGGTCGGACCTCGGGTTCCTGGCCGGCGTCGTCGAACGAGACGCGACGTACGACGAGACCGGCCGACTCGAGGTGTGGACCGACGCCCTGGGCGAGGTCGCGGAGGTCGGAGGATCCGTCACCTGGTGGGACACCGCTGCGGGTGTCCCAGTCCTGGCCTCCGTCGGCGCGACGCCTGTCCTGGAGGCTCCGGGCGGGATCGTGGCCATCGACGGGAACTGGACGGCATCGACCTGGCGCGGGGCGCGTGCGACCGATGCGACCGACCCCTGGGCGCTCCTCGCATCGACGAACGGGATCGGCGGCGGAGCTGCCCTGCCGTCCGGCGTCGGGCTGACCCCGGGCGGCAGCCTGAGCATCGCGGGGATGGAGTGGCTCGGGGCCCGGGTGTACGACCCCGTGGCGAAGGGCTTCCTGTCGACGGACCCGCTCGCTCCGGTCGTCGGAGCTGGGTGGTCGGGGAACCCCTACTCGTACGCGGGGAACGATCCGCTGCACGCGGTCGACCCACTCGGGCTGCGGCCGGCGACGGACAAGGACCTGCAGGCGTACCGGGATGCGCACCAGGGCGGTCTGAAGACGTTGATGAATGACAATGCATACCTGGTCGGTGGTGGCGCCGTTGCTCTCGGGGTACTGGCAATGGCCACCGGATTCGGTGGACCGCTCGGCATGATGCTCATCAGCGGAGGCGCGGACGTCATATACCAGAAGGCAACCACTGGCACTGTCAATTGGGTTGAGGCTGGCGCTATGACAGTCATGGGCGGAGTAGGTGCGGGGATGGGCACGTTGCTCAAAGGCGCTCGTTTCGGCGGACCAGCCACGCAGTTCGTCGCTCAGCGAGTGGCGCCCACCAGTCAGGTCGTGAAGTCCCTCGCGACGAACATGGCGGTGAACGGGGGTATTTCATCGGGCATGTCCACGGCGGTCTATGCAGGGACATCGGTTGCCAAGGGCGAGCAGGTGACCGGTCGGGGTCTTGTGGCCTCCTCAGTCGGTGGATTCGTCAGCGGCTCGCTGGGCGGCCTGAGCGGTCCCGCTGGCGGTACCATCGCGGAAACCTTGGGGCGTCCTGTGGAGGGCTTCGTGGCGAAGGGAGCAAGTTCATTGATCGGCTCGGCGAGCTCGGTCGGCGGTGCCGGCATTTCGTCCATGATCGACGGGCATGACATGACTTGGCAGGACATGGCCTTCAGTACCATCTCGGGCGGCGGGTCGGTTCACCTGCCAGCGGTACGCCCACAATTCGAACAGACGAACATGGAAGTATTGAGGAAGATGCCCTACACACAGCCCCGAACCGCTGACGGGCTGTTCAGCTCCCAGCAGAACAGCGTTGCTCTCTGGGGTTCGACCGCGTCGGGTGCCACTGTCGGGGGCATCGGCGACGCTGTCTGGGAGATGTTCAGTGGCTAAGTCCGAACGGCGTCGGCAGAGAATGACGCCGATGTCCCAGACGACGGCAATATGGAACTCAGGGATCATGGTCGTCTTCCTCGCCCTGGCCCTTGCCTCAGCGATGCGTGGCTTCACACCGACTCACCTGGTGTTGTCAAGCGTCGTGCTCCCGTTCGTCGTCGGCGCCGTGTTTGCAGCAATGGGACGCGGATGGCTCTTGGGAGTGCTCATGCTCGTGGCGGTTGGCATTCCTCTCCTCGACGTGGCCGGGCTGACGAACTTCCCTCTTGCGAGGGCAGCGTGGTTCTTGTCTGTCCTGGCGGGGTGGTTCGCCGGCGCCATGATCGGGCAACTCCGTGGCCAGCGGGGAACGGAACCAGAGGCCAAGCAGCACCACCTCGATTGGGACGTGAGGGGCAAGTCCTTCCGCGAATGGTCCCCGACTGTCCCTCAAGTTGAAGCCAAGATCCGCGCTCTTGACGGCCAGGAGCGCACATTGGTCTCGTTGGTTAAGGGCCACGGGCGCCTGGATGTTTGTCATGGAGCTGCCGGGCGTTTCGTGCTCTTCGAAGCGGGAGACGTGCGTGACGATGCGTCCTGGCGAATGCCAGCGAAACCAACTGACGTCGGAGAAGTTGAAGTGCGGCTGGGAAACGTCGTCGCGCCCGTGAATCGGGGCTTGCTCATCGATGTCGAGAAAGCCGTCACGATTGCGACGGCATTCGAGCTCGGCAAATCCGTACGGCCGGAGCCTGACTGGTGGGAGGGTGCGCAGGTGCTGACAGTGCGTCCGTCGTTTGATTGAGCGGTTGCGGCGTCACCAGGACTAGGGCGGTCATCCGCCGAGGTTGAGGTCACGACTTCCGACTGCGGTCGGATTCCCGTCAGTCCGGCCGAGCCGGAGGGAGGTAAGCCGGGGATGGCGTGTGATTTCGATGTCGGCGCGGGCTCGTACTGTCTGCACCCGTTTCTCAACAGCAACCGCCAAGCTTTGTACGTCAAGGACTTTCATCGCATCTGAGCGCTGACGCCCGTGCCGATCAGGGCTCAACTCGCCGCCAGTGATCGTGTCCGCTTCGTCAGCGTGAAGTCATCGAAGGCAACAGCAACCGGGTCCCTACCGAAGATGTCGAAGGCCAAGGCGTGGGTGTTGTTCCTCGTGTGGGCCTTCGCGATCGTCTTCGCGAGTGCGTTCCTCCTCGCAGGCTCTGCGGTATTCCAGTCGTGCGACGTTGCACATCGCGTCCGTTTGTCGTGTTTCATCTCCTCAGCGGAGGCGGTTAGGGGGTCCACGCGCTCGGCTAGCGGCGTCGGAGCATCGGTTCCTCAAGAGCTCATCGAACAGGGCGGTTGCGGGCGGTTCGTGCTGCGCGAGGGCGTCACGGTGGACAACCGAGGTGACATCGCATCAGCTTCGAGACCGGAGAGGAGTACATTCTTGATGCCGGTGGCGGCTCCCTCGAGGTGAGGGCTTCGTCGCGGGTGTTCGGTGCCGCGCCGGAACTCCTCGGATACCGTCGTTCTCGAGTTCGGCGCTCGGTCGGCGCAGGCGCGACTGGAGGGACGACATGAGCTTGCTCGACCTGATCGACACCCTGGACGATCGCGGTGCTGAAGACGCGGCCTCTGACGAACAGATCCACGCGGTGCAGTCCGTCCTCACCCGGGCTCTGGTGCAGGAACACGGGAGCCCCGTGTCCCGGTCGTTGGTGCGGGAGGCCGGACGGCTGGTCGCGGATTCCTGGCCTGTCGGAAGCGAGCTCGGGGCGCTGGTGCTGACCTTCGCGCAGTCGGTGTAGCTCGGGTCTCGGTGATCGCTGCGCCGAACGCCGAACGCCGAACGGCCCGCGAGTCGTCGCCATTGGTCGTGTCGCCCGAACGGGGGACCCGGGCGCCTGTGCACAGTCGTCCCTCCGCGGCGCAGCCCCGTTAGGATCGAGTCGCTTGTCGGTTCTTGAGGGGGACGGTCGCCAATGTCGTTGCGCACGCTGCATCCAGGGGTACGAACGAGGAACAGCCGCGCGCTCGCGGTGGTCGCGATGGCGGGCGCTGCTGCGGTTGTCCTGGCGGGGTGCACGTCGACGGATCGCGCGGTGGAGAACCCGTCCCGTGTCCTGCAGACCGTGGACACGCGCCTCGCGGCGGACGGATCGATCACCACGATCTCCGACACCGCCATCTCGGTCGGCAAGGACGATTCGTCGTCCTCGGTCACGGAGCACGAGGCGGCGAAGGCCGCGGGCGACCTGCCGCTGCGCGTGACCACGCAGTACACGACGGCGAAGAAGAGCGGGACCGACCTCGCAGACCTGGCGGGCTACTCCGGTCGGGTCGAGATCGACCTGACCGTCGAGAACCTGACCGTCCGGTCGCGGAACCTGACCTACGACGTGGCCGGGGCCTCCCGGACGACGCCGGCGCTCGTCGGTGCTCCCTTCAGCATCGCCGCGTCGACGGTGCTGCCGGGTACCCGGCCGAACAGTGTCGTCACCGAGACCGCTGACGACCGGGCCGCGACCGACGGCGTCGTCAGCGCGAACGGCGACGGCGATGCCGTCGTGCAGTGGGGGCGCCTGCTCGCGCCGCCCACGTCGGGGGCGAGCACGACCCTGCACCTGGTGGCGAACGTCGACGACTTCGCCACGCCCTCCTTCGACCTGGCCGCGCAGCCGGGCATCTCGACCGACCTGTCCTCCACCGGGGTGGTGAACGCGGCCTTCGGGTCCGACACGGACTCTGAACTGGCGCTCCAGCGGCGCACCATCGACCTGATCTCGCAGGTGAACGAGGTCCTCGCGCGCGCCGGGAGCACGATCACCGAGGTCCGGTCGAACCTCGAGACGACGTCGTCCACACTCGGTGTCCGGACGGCTGACCGGCTGAAGGAGAGCAGCACGTCGCTCGCCAGCACGATGAAGTCGTTGTCCGGCCAGCTCGGTTCGCTCAAGTCCGACCTCGGTTCGACGGTCAGTGCGACGCAGTCCACGGTGTTGCAGCAGCTGCAGGAGACGACCACGAGCCTCGACGCGTTGCTCGGTGACACCTCCGCCACCGCTCCCAGTCCGGCGATCGACGGCGAGGGCTGTGCGGCAGCTCCGCAGCAGGCGGATGGTGGCGCGAGCGTCTACGGCAACCTCCTGCGAGTGTCGTCGCAGTTGGAGGGGTACGCGACGGCGAGCGAGGAGTGCAAGCAGCAGGTCAGTGTGCAGCTCGCATCGTCCGTCGGGCCCAGTGAGCCGACAGCGGAGAAGTGCGCCGCCGACGACGCGAAGTCATCTCTGACGTGCGCACTCTTCGCCTCGTCCACGACGATCACGACGGCGCTCACCGGACTCGTGTCGACCGGGGACGACCTGGCGGCCAGCCTGCAGCCGGAATTGGCGCAGCAGGCGATCGACAGCTACGACGCACTCGATTCCCAGTTGGCTGCCATCGACCAGGTCCTCGACGAGCTGGCGTCCGAGGCGTCCGGCGGGGTCGACGAGCGCGAGGTCGCGCTGACCGCACTCCGCGAGCGTATCCAGGACGCACTCAAGACGGTCGATCCGCTCGTCCGCGCGATCGGCGCGGTCCACGATCGTGCGGTCGGCGCCCGGGGCGTCATCGGCGAACTCGACGCTTCCGCCGGAGACCGGTCGTTGCAGGGGCAGAACGCCGCCCTCGCCGAGCGGATCTGCCGGTTGATCGCGCCCACTGACCCGACCGGGTTGCTCCCCACCTTGCCCGGCCTCACCGAGCAGCAGGCTGATGAACTCCGGTCGTACCTGACTCGCACGCCGTGCGTGGACGACGGTGACGGCAGGACCCTGAGCCCGCCGCTCGGGTACTCCGACCCGATGGACGAGCGGCTCGACGCGCAGGCGAGCGACTGGGACGCCGTGATCGACAGCACGGACCTCACGAAGTCGGAGAACGGGATCAGTGCGGTCATCGCGGACCTGCAGGATGCCCTCAACCGGGCGGAGAGCGCTCGCGTGGAGGCCGTGGACAAGATCGACGACAACGACACCAGCACGAGTGGGACCCTCGACGAACTGCGTGCGGCGTCCGCCGCGGCCAACACAGCGGGTGATGACATCAGCGCCAAGCTCGACACCCTCAAGACCGAGCAGGACGCTCTCGGCAAGAAGGTGAAGGACGCCTTCGCCGAGGCGAACGACGAGACAGCGAAGAAGATCGACGCCCTCATCGACCAGCAGGTCCGCGACGTGTCGAAGCAGGCCGGGACCAGCAACGCCGCCGTGCTCAAGGCGTTCGACCAGTCGATCGCCGGCCTCCGCTCGACGTCGAAGCAGGTGACATCCGGAGCCAAGGGCACGATCGACGAGCAGCGCGGCAAGCTCGAGCGGGAGAACTCGGCCCTCGCGAGCGCAGTGGACGAGCAGACGAAGCAGAGCCTGGCGCGGATCGACGCGAGCACCACGGCGTCGACCCGCGACGTCGAGGGCGCGAGCACGCTGCTGACCGGAGACCTCAACCGCGTGATGCTCGACCTGGGTGACCGCAAGGTCAACGGCTCCGGCATCCTCGGCGCGATGGCGACGAGCGCGGCGAAGTCCGACTCCGCCGACTACCAGCTCGCCCTGGCCTCGCAGAACGCAGCTGGGTACGCCAACGTGCGCGCCGAGGACGTGGCAGGCATCCTCCTCCAGCAGGAGCAGTTCCGCGCATCGCTCGACGCGGCGACCGCTCTGCCGGCGTTCCGGATGGACGTGCCGGAGAGCGCGACCTCGACGACGCTGTACACCTTCACCATCGGGGGCACACGATGACGCACGCCGTCGACGACATGCAGCACGACCGGCGGCCGCGCCAGCCGCTCGTGATCGTCGCGATCGCGGTGCTCGTCATCGCGGTGGTCCTGGCGGTCGTGGTGTTCGTGGTCGACCGGAACACGCCCGCGGCCGAGGCCGTCCCGGCGACCGTGCCGGTCCCGATCCGGGTCGCCCATGTGCCCGAGGGTACGAAGATCGGTGTGGTCGTCACGCTCGGCGACGGCGAGGGGGCCGACTGGGACGAAGCGGCGCAAGGTGCCCTCGTCGCGGAACGTCGTCTCACGCTGGGCGGGACGGACGTCGAACTCGTGACGCGGAACGACGGCGGCAGCGCCGGCGGTGGGGAGCGTGCCGTCGAGGCACTCGTCGACAGCGGCGTCTCGGGCATCGTGGTCGCCTCGTCCGGTGCACACGTCTCCGGCGCACTCGAGGCCGCCGCCGACGCCGGGGTGCCGGTCGTCCTCCCGTACGCATCCAGTGGCAGCGACTCGTGGTCGACGGCGCCGTCGCCGGCCTCCACGAGCGCCGCCATGGAACGCGCGCTCCGAGGCGCTGACTCCCCGCTGCTGGTCGACCTCGGCGGCGGTGCGCCCTCCGGGCTGGAGGTCGCCCACGTGCTCACCGCGGATGCCGCCGCCGACGACACCGCGCTCGCGACGACCGTCGCCGAGCGGACCGGTGCCGTGACGGCGGACGCCACGCCCGCAGCCGGTGACGACCAGGCCGATGCCCCCGCTCCGGCGGACTCGGACGCGGTCGTCGTCAGCGGCTCGGCGGCTCGACAGGGGGCGTTCGTCGCCGCCCTGCAGTCCGCGGACGTGACGGTGCCCGTCGTCCTCACCCCGCAGGCGACCAGTCCGGCGTTCGGCACCGCGCTCGCCGACGCGAACGGCAGCCTGTCGGGCACGTTCGTCTCCGCGGGCGTCGCGACCGACGACGCGCGTGCGCTCACCTCTGACGAGCAGGGCCGTGCGATGTCGGCGTTCCTCGGCGGCGTCCGGGTGCTCGCTGACGACCCGGATGCGCAGAACCTCACCGCGGACCAGCCGTTCTCCGCGGTGGCCTGGGCTGCTGACTCGCGGAGCCATGACGCGGTCGTGGCCTTGGTGCGAGCCGTCGGCTCGGCTCGCAGCGACGACCCGTCCGAGGTGACCGACGCGCTCGCCACACTGCGTCTGGACGCCGGCGACGGGATCGCAGGACCTGCGCTCGACTTCCGCCAGCAGCAGGCACTCCGGACGGATGCGACGGTCCTCGCAGCCTCGTCGCAGACCCTCGGGCTCCGACCGGCGACCGCGGAACCGACCGCGTCGCTCGTGTGGTTCCAGGACTCCACCGCTCGCTGACCACGCACCGGCGCACCGGCGCACGAGTCGCCGCACCCCAGACGACGGGCAACCGGACCGCCGGTACCCGCCCCACCGCACGGACCAGGAGGAGCGAGCATGCGACTGTTGATCGAGCTCGACGACCGACGTGAAGCGGTCGAGGTCGACGGGTGGGCAGCCACGTCGTGTCTCGGCGAACTCGTCCAGTCCGCCGTGGGCATCAGCCTCGAGCCCGGCACGACCCTGGCGGTCGACGGACACCGGACGAGCGTGGACACCCCGATCCGCGACCTCGTCCTGCTCGAGGGCTCCCGCATCGCCCGGACGCCCGAGGAACGCCCCCAGCTGGTCGACGGCTGGACCGTCACCTTGGCCGGCGGTCTCGACACCGGGGCAGTCGTCCCGATCCCCCGGTCCAGGAGGCTCGTGGTCGGTCGGGCGCCGCAGGCCGACCTGGTCCTGCCCACCGAGAGCGCCTCGTGGGAGCACTGCACGCTCGAGCTCGAGGACGACGGGGTCCGGATCCGGGACTCCGGGTCGACGAACGGCACCGTCGTGGCGGGGGAGCGACTCGACGAGGAGGGCGTCCTCGTCGAGGTCGGCACGAGCGTCATCGTGGGTGGCGCCGTGTTGCTCGTGCGCCCGGACCTGCACGAGACGCCGGTTCCTGCTCCGGGTTCGCTCCCGAACCTCACCCCCGCGGCCACGGCGCCGTTCAACCGTCCTCCGCGTCCGGGGCGCAACCGGGACGTGGAGCCCGTGTCGCCGCCGAGCAAGCGGGACGTGCCGCCGGCGTCGAAGTTCAGCTGGATCACGGTCGCCGCACCGCTGGTCCTCGCCGGTGCGATGGTCGCACTGCTCGGGGACGCCCGCTTCGCGCTCTTCGCCCTGCTCAGCCCCGTCACGGCGATCGGCATGTGGTTCGAGCAGAAGCACCGGCGCGCGAAGAACCTGAAGGAGGAGGACGAGCGCTTCGCGGAGGCGGTCCGCGACTTCAGCGGGGAGATCACCGCTGCCGCCGCGATCGAGGCCGCCCGTCGCCAGGAACTGGTCCCCGATCCGGCGACCGTGGTCCGGCGCGCGCTGTTGCCCGCGACGACCCTGTGGCAGCGCCGAGCCGACGACGTCGACTTCCTCAGCCTGCACGCCGGCACGGGCGACGCGCCCTGGCGTCCCCAGCTCGACTCCCGCGCGACGCAGATGAAGCTCGAGGAGGCGGCGAAGACCGCCATCGAGGAGAGCAAGCTGACGGCGGCCCCGGTCGTCGCGGACCTCAGCGACGCCGGCGTCGTGGGCATCGTCGGCGACCGCGAGGGTGCCCTCGCACTTGCCCGGAGCCTCCTGGTCCAGGCGACGGTGCACTGCGGACCCGCCGACCTGACCGTCGGTGTGTTCTGCGACAGGGGCCGCGAGGACGACTGGTCCTGGGCCTCCTGGCTGCCGCACACCCGCGTCGCGGGGAGCAGCACCGGCCAGCGGTGGATGTCCGCGCAGCGTGACCAGGGCGCCGCGGTGCTCCGCGGCCTGCGCGAGTCCATCGACGAGCTGCCGACCCCGGAGCTCCTCGTGCTCATCGACTCCGAGGTCCTCACCGAGGGGCGCGACGCCCCGGCCCGGAGCCTGCTCGGCCATGGTCGGGCAGCGCTCGGCCAGGTGCGTCGTCCGGGCGAGCGGCCCCGCCGGGCGAGCGGGATCGTCATCGCGACGAACGAGCAGCAGCTCCCCGCCGCGTGCACGATGATCATCACGGTGGGGGCCGACGCGGCCGCGACGGTGTACCGCCCGGAGGACCGCACGCGCGTGGACGACGTCGTGCTCGCCGGTCTCAGCCCGGCCGACGCCGAGCAGTGCGCCCGGCACGTCTCGCACTTCGACGACCCGGAACTCCTGGTGCCGGGTGCCTCGCTGCCGTCGCTCGTGCGGCTGCCCGACCTGCTCGCGAGCGCTGCCCCCGACTCTGCTTCCGAGCCGAGCGGTCCCGCGGCCATCCGTGCCGCCTGGGACGCCCGGACCGGCTTCTCGACGCCGATCGGGTCGTCGGAGAGCGGCGTCCTCGAGATCGACCTGGTCCGCGACGGCCCGCACGGCCTGGTCGGTGGGACGACGGGTTCCGGCAAGAGCGAGTTCCTGCGCTCCTTCGTCGCCGGGCTCGCCGCGCGCAACGACCCGACGCGCCTGAACTTCCTGCTCGTGGACTTCAAGGGCGGCGCCGCCTTCGCCGCGTGTGAGCGTCTGCCGCACACGATCGGCACGATCTCGAACCTCGACGAGCAGCTGGCCGACCGCGCCATCCGGGCGCTCGAGGCCGAGCTCGGGCGACGCCAGCGGGTGTTCGCCGCCGCCGGTGCCGACATCGACAACCTCGACGCCTACCTGGCGACCAAGCCGTCCGAGCCGATGCCCCGACTGCTCTTCGTGGTCGACGAGTTCGCGATGCTGGCGAAGGACTTCCCGGACGTCCTGACGTCCCTCGTGGCGATCGCCGCGGTGGGTCGTACCCTCGGCGTGCACATGGTCCTCGCCACGCAGCGGCCGGCCGGTGTCGTCAGCGAGGACATCCTCGCCAACACGAACATGCGCGTGGCCCTGCGCGTGCAGAGTCGCGAGGACTCGACGAACGTCATCGGCGTGCCGTCGGCCGCCGGCATCGGACGGCAGCAGACCGGTCGTGCCTACGTGAAGCTCGGCCAGGACGACATCACGCCGGTGCAGACCGCGCTCGTCACCGGTCGCGCCCGCGACGCCCGCGCCGAGCAGCCCGTCACGGTCCGCCCCACCGACGTCTTCGGCGTCCCCGCGCCCGTGGCGTTCTCCGCACCGGCGTCGAACGACCTCACCGACCTCGACGTCCTCATCGACGCGATCCGCACGGCCAACGACGAAGCCGGCTACGCACCGCCACGGCCGATCTGGCCGGAAGCGCTCGGCACGTCCGTCCCGCTCGACGCGCTCCTGCCGGCACCCGACACGACACAGCAGACGTCCGCACCGACCCGCGTCCCGGTGGCCCTGGCCGACGACCCCGACAACCAGCGCCAGGTCCGGACCGGGTGGGACCTCGCCGAGGGCAACCTCATGCTCATGGGCATCCCCGGCAGCGGGACGAGCACGGCCCTCGCGTCGATCGCGCTGCAGCTGGCCCGCACGACGAGCCCCGACGACCTCGACCTGCTCGTCCTCGACATGGGTGCCGGCGACCTCGCGCCCCTGGCGGACCTCCCGCACACGAGCGCCTACGTCGGGTCCGGTGCCGGTGCTGCCGAGCTGCAGACCCGCATGCTCCGACACCTCCGCACCGAGCTCGACCGCCGCCGTGCTGCGCCGGGTGGTCGTCGTGCCGTCGTGCTCCTCGACGGTCTGGCGGCGCTCCGCGACGAGTACCAGGACTTCGAGGGACAGCAGCTGCTCGACGCGCTCTACCGCGTCTACGCCGAGGGGCCGGCGCTCGGCATCTCGTTCGCCGTGTCCACCACCCGGGCGAAGGCCGTCCCCTCGGCGATGGACGAGGTGACGACGCAGAAGTGGCTCTTCCGCCTCGCGGACCCGTACGACTACGCGACCATCGGCGTCCGACCGAAGGACGTGCCGCCGCCCGTCCCCGGCCGGTTCATCGACTCGACGGCGAAGCTGCAGTCGCACGTGGGCACGCCGACGGGCTCCCTCGCCGAGGCTGTCCGCGCGGTCCGCGAGCAGTGGGGCGACGTCACGCCGAAGGCCAGCGCGGTCGGTCGGCTCCCGGGCTCGGTCGCGGTCACCGACCTCGCCGTCCCCGCCCGCTTCGACACCGAGCCGTGGCAGCTCCCGGTCGGCATCGCGGAGGACGACCTCGGCACCGCCGTGCTCGAGGTGTACGACGGCGAGCACGTCCTCGTCGCCGGACCCGCGCGCTCCGGCAAGTCCTCGGTGCTCCTCGCCCTGGCCGCAGCCGCACGGAGCGCTGAGGGGACCCGACCCGCCGTGTGGGCCGTCTGCGACCGACGCTCACCGCTCGCGAGCGCGCTCGACACCGGGGCGGTCGACCGTCTCGCCGTCGGTGCCGACGAGGTCCCGGCGCTGCTGGCCGGCCTCCGGCTCGAGCGTGGACCGGTGATGCTGCTCATCGACGACGCCGAACGGTTCGACGACGGCGACCAGAGCATCGCGTCGCTCCTGACGTCCGAGCGCCCCGGGCTCTGCGTGGTCGCCGCCGGGCGATCGGCGGACCTCCGCTCGATGTACAGCCACTGGACCCGAGCGGTCCGGAAGGCCCGTTGCGGGGTCCTCCTGCAGCCCGACGTCGACTACGACGGCGAGCTCCTCGGCGTCACGCTGCCTCGACGCTCTCCGGTCGCGCTGACGACCGGGCGCGGGTACGCGGCCTCGGGAGGCGCGGTGCGGCTCGTGCAGACGGCGTCCGCCGCGAGCTGATCCCCTCCGCCCCTCGAACTGCTTCCCGGCTCAGCTCGCTCAGGCCAGCACGGACCGGCCCGCGCCCGCGCCCGCGCCCGCGCCCGCGGCCGAGGCCGAAGCCGGACTCAGACATCGAACCGACAGATCACCGCGAGGGTCCCGCGGCGATCTGTCGGTTCCGCGCCCAGACCGACCGCCCGGGCGGCTCCCGCCGAGACCGCGGCCTGCCGGTCAGTCTCGCGTGGTGATCCCGAACGGCTGGCTCTCGAGGTTCGTGAAGTTCCCCACGGTCGCCCGCACCGTGCACGACGGCGCGACCGACAGCGCGGTCACGACGAGCCCGTCCGACGACACCGCGAGTGCCCCCGAGCAGCCGTCGGCGAACCGCACGCCGGACTCACCACCCGCGACGTCGGTCAGCATCTCCGAGGGCTTCCCGGCGCTCGGGCTGCGGTACAGCGGGTTCAGCTCGTCCGCACCGCTCGGCCACACGGGCACGAGCGTCACGGGCAGCGTGGTCTGGCTGACGGTGCGGTCGGGGGTGCGGACGTCGACACCCTGGAGGCGCTGCACCGGGTACGCGGTACCGGTCACCTCCTGGTCGGTCACCGCTGCGGTGGTCGCCTCGCCGACGGCGTCGAGCCACTCCTGCAGCCCGGAACCGCCAGACCCGGAACCGCCAGCCCTGGTGGCACCCGACCCTGATCCGTCCGAACCCGCCCCCGAGCCACTGGCCGCCACCACGTCTTGCGGCACGGAGGCCTGCACGGTGACGGAGCCGCCCGCCTCGATCTCGACCCCGGTCAGGCTCCACGCGCACGCGGTGTCGACCCCGGTCAGGGACGGCTGGTTCCGCTTGGCCGTGACACCCTCGCCGTTCCACGTCACCGCCGGGCACTCGGCGTCCTCGTCCGCGCCGGGGAGGACCTCGAGCAGGGGGCCGCTGAGCGGTGCGGTCTGCGCGCTGTACGTGATCGAGACCTCGACGGTGCCGGCCTGGGGGTCGACGACGGCCTTGCGCGTGGTCGTCAGCCCCGTGGGGAGCGGTCGGTCCTGCTGGTACGCGCTCGCCGCCTGCGCGGTGCCGGTGCCGGTGGGGGCGCCCTTCCGGCCGGCGCCGGGCAGCCACACGACGGCGGCGACGACGAGCACCACGACGAGGACGACCCCGACGACGCCGAGGGCGAGCATCCGGTTCGTCAGCCAGTCCGGCCGACGGAGGCGGCGTCGGGGCGGCTCGGGTTCGGCGGCGGCGACGGCGACCGGCGGGCGGGCGAGGGGTCGGATGACGGTCTGCGAACCGGCCTGCCCGAGCTCGGGTTCGGGGCCGGCGTCGACGGCTGCGAGCGCGCTGCCCGCGTCCCCGTCACCCGCACCGGCCGTGGACGCACCCGCCGAGAGAGCGCCGGCGCCCACACCACCGGCGCCACCCGCGGCGCCGGACCCACCGCGCACCACGGTCGCCGGCCGCTCGACCTCGTCGAACGAGTCCGGGTCGTCCTCCCGCGGCAGGGCCGGCGCGTCCCGGAGCGAGCGTGCCAGCCGGCGGAGGGTGGCCGCGGCGTCGACCGCGGAGGGTCGCGCTGCCGGGTCCTTGGCCAGGAGCGACGAGAGCGTCGACCACAGCGCGTCGGGCACGTCGAGCCGCGGCGGGGTCGAGGTCACGTGCCGGTAGGCGACGGCGAAGTCGGTGCCCGGTCCGGCGAACGGTGTCCGCCCGGACAGGAGTTCGTAGAGCATGACGCCGGCGCCGTACACGTCCGAAGCCGGACCGGACCGGCCCTGGCTGATCGACTCCGGCGCCATGTACTGCGGCGTGCCGAGGAGCCCGGTCGTCTTGCGGTCCCGTTCGGCCACGACCGAGGCGATGCCGAAGTCCGACACCCGCACGTCGCCGGTCCTGCCCGCGGTCCACGCGGAGTCGAGGAGCACGTTGTCCGGCTTGACGTCGCGGTGGCTGACGTCCTGCTCGTGTGCGGCGGCGAGGGCGTCGAGTGTCTCCGCGGTGATCGTCAGCGCGTCGGCCGGCGGGAGCGTGCCGACGGCGAGCAGCAGGTCCCGGGCCGAACCCCCACGGACCAGGTCCATGACGATCGCGAGCCGGTCACCCTCGACGACGAGGTCACGGACCCGGACGATCGAGGGGTGTCGGAGGGCGAGGAGCACCGAACGCTCGCGGACGAACCGCTCGACGACGTCGGGCTCCGCGGCGAGTTCGGCGCGCAGGAGCTTCGCGGCGAACTGCTCGCCGGTCGCGGTGTGCTCGGTCCGCCAGACCTCGCCGGACGCTCCGGTCCCGAGCAGTTCGACCAGGCGGTAGGACGCACCGAGCGGCTCACCACGGCCGTACTGCGCGTGCTGTCCGTCCTCCGCCACAGATCCCCCAGACCCACGATCACCGGCGCGTCACCGGCCGCCCCATGTTACCGGCCGGACCCCGGCGCTGCGTACTGGACGTCGATCGTGTGGGCGACGAACCCCTGCCGTCGGTAGAGCGCCAGCGCGGGGGTGTTGTCGCCCTCGACGTACAGGGCGACGGCGTCGAGCCCGCGGCCGACGAGCCGGGCGGACCCCGCACGCATGAGCACGCCGCCGAGGCCCTGCCCCTGCAGGTCGGGGCGGACGGCGACCGCGTAGAACTCGCCGACGCCGTCCTCCACCTTGAGCCAGCACGAGCCGGCCAGGCGTCCGTCGGCGTCGCGCAGCAGCACGAGGTCGTCGCCGGAGAACCAGGCGTCGGACTCGCGGGCCCGCAGGTCCTCGAGCGTCATCCGGCCCTGCTCCGGGTGCGTGGCGAAGGCGGCCGCGTTGAGCGCGAGCCAGTCGGTCTCGTCCTCCGTGGAGCCCGCGCGGAAGGCGTCGAGTCGGTAGCCGTCCGGGAGGCCCGTCTCCGGTGCCGCGGTCGGCACCGGTGCGCGCAACTGCAGCAGCGTCCGCTCCGCGGACCAGCCGTACCGGGCCGCGAGGGCGCGTGCGGCCGGGTGGTCGCCGTGCGCCCACGCGCGGACCGGTGCGTCGTCGCCGAGGGCGAGCACCTGCTCGACGAGGCCGGTCCCGATGCCGCGCCCCCGGGCCTCCCGGCGGACGACGACCTCGACCTCGTCGTCCCGGACGACGGCGACGCCGGAGTCGTCACCGAGCACCCGCGCCCGACCGGCCCGCAGGTCCACGAGCGTCTGGTCGGAGAACGGGGGAGCCTCGCCGTCCGCGACCGCGGCGTCGGCGAGCTGCTCGACGACGGCGAGCATCACTGCCCCTGCAGCCGTTCGTCGTCGTCGTGGACGTTGAAGCGGTACCCGACGTTGCGGACGGTGCCGATGAGCGACTCGAGGTCGCCGAGCTTGGCGCGCAGGCGTCGGACGTGCACGTCGACCGTCCGGGTGCCGCCGAAGTAGTCGTACCCCCAGACCTCGCTGAGCAGCTGCTCGCGGGTGAAGACCCGGGCGGGGTGCGACGCGAAGAACCGGAGGAGCTCGAACTCCTTGAACGTCAGGTCGAGCGGCCGGCCACGCACCTTGGCGGAGTAGCTCGCCTCGTCGATGACGACGCCGGAGGCCTGGATCTTCGACCCGGTCGGGTTCTTCGACGCGCGACCGGCGTTGAGGCGGATGCGGGCGTCGACCTCCGCGGGGCCGGCGGACTCGAGCACGACGTCGTCGATGTTCCACTCGGTCGTCACCGCGGTGAGGCCGCCCTCGGTGACCACGAGGACGACGGGGGTGGTCGAGCCGCTCGTGGCGAGGATCTTGCACAGGGCCTTGGCACTGACCAGGTCGGTGCGGGCGTCGACGAACATGAGGTCGCTCTGCGGTGCGTTCACCAGCTGCGCGGCCTCGGCCGGGACGTGGCGGATCCGGTGGCTCAGCAGGCCGAGGCTCGGGAGGACGTCGCCGGGCGCGGCCGAGGTGAGTACCAGGAGCTGTGCCACAGGACCTCCAGAGGGAGAAGACGTCGTTGCGCCATCCTAGTGAGCCCGCAGAACCCACCCGGACGGACGGTCCAGCGCGGGACTGTCATGATGGGGACGTGAGCGAGACGAGCGACCCCGCGACGGCCGAGCCGCCCGTCGGGCCGAGCCAGCGCCGACTGCGGCTGGCGTCCGTCGTGCCGGTCTGGTTGCTCGCGGTGGTCGGAGCGGTGCTCGTGCTCACCCTGACGGCGAAGGACTCGTTCGCCTGGCTCCTGCTCGTGTTCGTCGCGGCGGTGTTCGTCAGCTTCGTGCTCCAGCTCGCGACGCAGACGAAGGACGGTCTGGTCGAGCGGATCAGCATCGCCTCGTCCGGGTCGTTCGTGGTCGTGCTCGTCACCGCGCTCGTCCTGCTGGCTCGCTGAGCGTCCTGCGCTGTCGGTGCCGGCCGCGTAGAGTTGCGGCATGGATTCGCTGCTTGCGCTCGAGCTCTTCTACGTGGGCCTGCTCGGCCTGGCGTCGCTCGCCATCGCGTTCATCTCGGTGACGGTCATCGTCAAGCTCTTCAAGGGCCAGCGGTGATCGAACTGCCGGAGGGCCTCTCGGCTGAACTCGTCCCGCTGTCGTGGCTGGTCGGCGTGTGGGAGGGCACCGGGGTGGTCGAGTACCCCGTGGGCGAGGACGACACCGTCCGCACGTACGAGTTCGGCCAGCGCGTGAGCTTCAGCCACGACGGTCTGCCGTACCTCAACTACTCGTCCACGACGTGGCTGCTCGACGAGGACCGCACGCCGCTCGCCGCCGAGATGGGCTACTGGCGACTCGACCGTCCGTCCGAGCCCGGTGACCGCGGTCCGGCGATGCTGCTCGGCGACGGACCGGTGCCGTTCTCGACCACGCAGAGCGTCGAGACGCTGCGCAACCAGACCGACGGGTTCGACGTCGAAGCGGCGATCATCCACCCCACGGGCGTCAACGAGCTCTACGTGGGCCGGGTGAAGCAGGGCCGCATCGACCTCGCCACCGACGCCGTGATGCGCTCCGCCAACGCCAAGGAGTACTCGGCGGCGACGCGCATGTACGGTCTCGTCGAGGGCAAGCTGTTCTGGGCGTGGGACATCGCCGCGCTCGGCCGTGAGCTCACCTCGCACGCCTCGGGGCAGCTCGCGAAGGTCGACTGATGCCGTCCCCGTTCGCCGGACACGACGGCTTCGTGGCGTCCGAGGCCGGTCCGGCCGCGCACCTCGGCAACCCGCTCGGCGAGCAGCGCCTGCTCGCCCGGGGCCGCGCGGTCGTGGAACTCGGGCTCGGGGTCGTCACGGTGTCGGGCCCGGACCGGCTGTCCTGGCTGAACTCGATCACGTCGCAGCTGCTGCTCGGCCTGGCGCCGGGCGTCAGCACCGAGACGCTCGTGCTCGACGCGTCCGGTCGGGTCGAACACGCCGCCCGTGTCGTCGACGACGGCGAGACGACCTGGCTCCTCACCGAGCCGGACGACGCCGCGCCGCTCGCCGCGTGGCTGTCGTCGATGCGGTTCATGCTCCGCGTCGAGGTCACCGACCGTTCGGCCGACCTCGCCACGCTCGGCTGGTTCGCGGGTGCGGACCCCCTCGGCGACGCCGCGCCGCTCGCGACCTGGGTCGACCCGTGGTCGTCCGTCACGCCGGGCGGCTGGGGCTACGCCGACCTGGAGGCCCACCCCGGCTCCGACTGGACCCTCCGCATCGCCGTGGTCACCCCCGACACCGCCGCTGCCGTCGCGGCCTCGGACGTGCCGGTCGCCGGCCTCCTCGCGCTCGAGGCCCTGCGGATCGCCGCCTGGCGCCCGGCGCTCACCGACGTCGACGAGCGGACGATCCCGCACGAGCTCGACTGGCTCCGCTCCGCCGTGCACCTGTCGAAGGGCTGCTACCGCGGGCAGGAGACCGTCGCGAAGGTGCACAACCTCGGGCGTCCGCCGCGGCGGCTCGTGATGCTGCACCTCGACGGATCCGACGGCGTGGTCCCCGCGCCGGGCACCCCCGTCACGCTCGACGGCACCGAGGTCGGGCGGCTCGTCGCCTCGGCCACGCACCACGAGCTCGGGCCGGTGGGGCTCGCCGTGGTCAAGCGTTCGCTGGACCCGTCGGCGGTGCTGACCCTTCCGGCCGACGACGTCGTGGTGACCGCCGCGCAGGAGGTCATCGTGCCTCCCGGGGCCGGTGCGACCGCCGACGTGCCGCGCCTCCCGCGGCTCGGGGCCGTCCGCCGCGGCTGACCGGCCGAGCGCGGCCGCGCCCCACACCCCCGTCCGCGCCCGACACCCCGCCCGCGCCCCGCACCGAGCCCCGTCCCGCTCATCACGCCCGGTCCTGACGGGGTGCGATGTCCGTCGGCGGGTGCGACGCGCCCACCGACGTCGCTCACGCCGGGGCGACCGCCGACCAGGGGACGCTGAGTTCGCCGAGGCGCCAGCGCGTCACCCCGTGCAGCACCGGCCACCCGCGGTCCCGCACCCCGCGGACGGTCGCGATCCAGCGCTGCCGCGGGCCGTACGTGCCGAGCGGGGCCGCAACCGCCCAGGCCAGGTCGAGGTCGCGGAGGAACGCGTGCACCCGCTCCCCGGGGACGTTCCGGTGGATGAGCGCCTTCGGCAGGCGTTCCGCCACGATGCTCGGGACGTCTAGCCCGGCCAACCGCAGGGCGACCGTGAAGGTGTGCGGGGCCTCCCGGTCGAGCGTGACCCACGAGGCGACGCGACCGACCTCGTTGCAGGTGCCCTCGACGAGCTGGCCGCCGGGCTGGAGCCGGTCCTGCATGATCCGCCACGAGCCGACGACCGCCGACTCGTCGTACTGCCGCAGCACGTTGAACGCGCGGATCACGGCGGGCCGCCGTCCGCCCGGTGTCGGGGTCTCGAAGCCGCCGAGCCGGAAGGTGACGCCGTCACGGGTGCCGGCGTTCGCGAGGGCCACGCGCGAGGGCTCGATCTCGATGCCGGTGACCTCGACGTCCGGTCGGACGCGGGCCAGCCGGTCGCGGAGCTCGAGCGTCGTCGTCGGGCTCGCGCCGTAGCCGACGTCGGCGACGAGCGGGTCGTCGGTCCGGCGGAGCACCGGGAGCGTGGCGATCCACCGGTCGACGCGGCGGAGCCGGTTGTGCCCGGTCGTCCCGCGCGTGACGGTGCCGATCGGCGAGGCGTTCCCGGGCATGGGACCAGGGTACGGGTGGAGCGCCGCTCGGTAGACTCGGCGCATGACCTCCACGCTCGTCCTGCTGCGTCACGGCAACAGTGACTGGAACCAGAAGAACCTGTTCACCGGTTGGGTCGACGTCCGGCTCTCCGAGCTCGGCGAGAAGGAGGCGAAGCGCGCCGGCGAGCTGATCGCCGAGTCGGGCATCGTGCCCGACGTCCTGTACACGTCGCTCCTGACCCGTGCGATCCAGACGGCCGACATCGCCCTGCTCGAGGCGGACCTCGCCTGGCTGCCGGTGAAGCGCGACTGGCGCCTCAACGAGCGCCACTACGGCGACCTGCAGGGCAAGGACAAGGCGCAGACCCTCGAGCAGTACGGCGAGGAGCAGTTCATGGAGTGGCGCCGCTCGTTCGACGTGCCGCCGCCCCCCATCGCCGACGACGCCGAGTGGTCGCAGGCCGGTGACCGCCGCTACGCCGGACTCGGCGACCAGCTGCCCCGCACCGAGTCGCTCAAGCTCGTCATCGAGCGCCTGCTGCCGTACTGGGAGTCCGACATCACGCAGGACCTCGCCGCGGGGAAGACCGTCCTCGTCACCGCGCACGGCAACTCGCTGCGCGCGCTCGTGAAGCACCTCGACGGCATCTCGGACGACGACATCGCGGGGCTGAACATCCCGACGGGCATCCCGCTCGTGTACGAGCTCGACGACGACCACCGTCCGACGAAGCCCGCGGTGTACCTCGACCCCGAGGCCGCCGCTGCCGGCGCCGCGGCCGTCGCCGCGCAGGGCGCGAAGAAGTAGGACCACCCGGGGCGACGTGCGTCGCGTCCGGACAGGAGGCCCGTCCCCGGCCGGGGCGGGCCTTGTGTCCGTCAGGCGAAGTGCGCGGCGATCTCCTGCACGAGCATGCCCACGTCGTAGGGACGGGCGGTGTCGACCCGGACGACGGGCGTCACCCCGACCGGACCGGCCGCGTCGCCGTGCTCGTCCCAGAAGGCGAGCACCGACGCCAGGTCCCCGTGCACCTCGTGGCGCACCGGCAGTGTGCCCGGGTCGTACCGGTCGCGGAGGCGCTCCTCCGCCGTGGCGCGGTCGACGTCACACCACACCTCGACCGCGCGCGGCGACCCGGCGGTGGTGAGTCCGGCCTCCAGGAAGCCGCGGTCGCGGGACGGCAGCCAGACGGCGTCGACGACGACCCCGTTCTCGACCGCACCGGCCATCGACCACATCGTGTCCAGGGCGACACCGCCGAGCGTGCGCGGGGCGATCATCGGACCGGCGATGTCGGCCAGGGGCTCCTTGATCCGGTCCTTCGACAGGAAGGGGCAGCCGAGCACCTCGGCGAGGGCGGCCCCCACCGTGCTCTTGCCGGAACCGGGCATGCCGTTGACGATGATCGCGACCTGGGCCATGCCCTGATCCTCCCAGGTCTCCGACCGCAGCACACCGCCGGGACAGCACGACGCCGCCGACCCCACGGGACGCCGCGGGGTACGGCGGCGTCTCGCCGGTTCGGCGGCGTGAGCGGCAGGCGGAGCTGACGGGCGGCCGGAGTCGTCAGGCGGCCGGAGTCGTCAGGCCGGCGAGGTCGTGACCGCCGCGGCGCCGGCCCAGTCGCCGGTCGCCAGGTACTCGACCTTCTTCGCGATGGAGACCGCGTGGTCGGCGAAGCGCTCGTGGTAGCGGGAGGCCAGGGTGGCGTCGACCGTGTCGACCGGCCCGCCCTTCCAGGCCTCGCCGAGCACGAAGTCGAAGACGCTCGCGTGCAGCTCGTCGACGGCGTCGTCCTCGTCGCGGATCTCGGCAGCGAGGGCGATGTCCTCGGTCGCGAGCAGGCGCGTGAGCTTCTGCGACATCGCGACGTCGTGTGCGCCCATCTGCTTGAAGGTGCCACGCAGGCCCTTCGGGACGACCTTCTCGGGGAAGCGCTGGCGCGTGAGCTGCGCGATGTGCTCGGCCATGTCACCCATGCGCTCGAGCGAGGAGCTCACGCGGAGGGCGGTCACGACGACACGGAGGTCGCGCGCGACCGGGGCCTGGCGGGCGAGGATGTCGATCGCGACCTCGTCGAGGTTCGAGGCAGCCTCGTCGATCTTCTGGTCGTCGGCGATCACCTCCTCGGCGAGTGCGACGTCGGAGTCGCTGAACGCCTGGGTCGCTCGGGTGATCGCGGACTCGACGAGTCCGGCGATCTCGGTCAGACGCTCTTGGACGTCCTGCAGCTCCTGCTGGAACACTTCGCGCATGGGGGAGAACCTCTCTCTGCGTACCGGACGAGTGTCGTCAGCCCAGGTGAACGATCGGTGACCTGCGGCTGAACGGTTCGCGTTCCGGCCCGGAGAGGGCGGTGAACGGGATCGGAACCGCGTGTGACGACTCCTACACTGACGGCATGGACAACGCGTGGCTCGTGCCACTGTCGATGCTCCTCGGCGGTGTGTTCGGAGCGGGCGTCGTGGTGCTGATCATCACCGCCGAGCGCACGGCACGGGCTGCCGACGTGGCGGAACGGACCCTCCCCGACGGCGTCGCCGCAGTGATCGCCACGATGCACAACCCCGCCGTCGTCGTCGACCCGTCGAACACCGTCGTCGCCGCCTCCCCGCAGGCACTCGCGGTCGGACTGGTGGTCCGGCGCAAGCTCGTGCACGCCGAGCTCGCCGAACTCGTGGACCAGGTGCGGCGCAGCGGGGAGATGGGGTCGGAGGACCTCGAACTCCCGCGCGGGGGACGGGGCGACGTCATCGGCTACCTCAGCTTCCGCGCGGCACAGCTCGGCAACCGGTACGTGCTCGTCACGGCCGACGACCTCACCGAGAGCCGGCGGATCGACGAGGTCCGACGGGACTTCCTCGCCAACATCTCGCACGAGCTGAAGACCCCGATCGGCGCGATCGGCCTGCTCTCCGAGACCCTGGTGCTCGCCGCCGACGACCCCGCGCACGTGCGGAAGTTCGCCGCGCAGCTCGTCTCCGAGTCGGAGCGGCTCGGCGCCCTGACCAAGGACATCATCGAGCTGTCCCGACTGCAGTCCGTCGACGCGCTCGAGGCCAGCGAGGAGACCGCGATCGACGCGGTCGTGCAGGCCGCGATCGACGGCAACGAGGTCGTCGCCCGGGCCCGCGACATCGAGCTCGTCCGTGCGAAGCGGTCGAAGCTGCGGGTGATCGGCGACCCCGGCCTGCTGCAGGTGGCGGTGTCGAACCTCATCGCGAACGCGGTGAAGTACTCCCCGGACCACACCCGCGTCGGCGTCGGTGTCCGGCGGGTGAAGGGCTTCGTGGAGATCGCGGTCACCGACCAGGGCGTCGGCATCCCGCAGTCCGACCTCGACCGCGTGTTCGAGCGGTTCTACCGCGTCGACCCCGCACGGTCCCGTGCGACCGGCGGGACCGGCCTCGGCCTCGCCATCGTGAAGCACATCGTGAGCAACCACGGCGGTGACGTCCGCGTGTGGTCGCAGCCCGGCAAGGGCTCGACGTTCACCATCCGGCTCCCCGAAGCAGACCCCGAACTGACCACAGCACTCGAAGAGCAACTGGAAGAGCAGCCATCGTGACCAAGATCCTCATCGTCGACGACGAGCCGGCCCTGAGCGAACCCCTGGAGTTCCTGCTGCAGCGCGAGGGGTACGACACCTCCGTCGCTGCCGACGGCGTCACCGCGCTGTCGAAGTTCGACACGGACGACCCCGACCTCGTCCTGCTCGACCTCATGCTCCCCGGCCTGAGCGGCACCGAGGTGTGCCGGCAGATCCGCACCCGGTCGAACGTCCCCATCATCATGCTCACCGCGAAGGACTCCGAGGTGGACATCGTCGTCGGGCTGGAGCTCGGCGCGGACGACTACGTGACGAAGCCGTACTCGACGCGGGAGCTCCTGGCCCGGCTCCGTGCCGTCCTCCGCCGTCGCACCGAGGACGACCCGGGCGACGTCGGCATCCTGCAGGTGGGCGGCATCCGGATGGACGTCGAGCGCCACACGGTGTCGGTCGACGGGTCGGAGACGCCGATGCCGCTCAAGGAGTTCGAGCTGCTCGAGCTGCTGCTGCGCAACGCCGGCCGCGTGCTCACCCGCGGGCAGCTCATCGACCGGGTGTGGGGGTCGGACTACTTCGGCGACACGAAGACGCTCGACGTGCACATCAAGCGCATCCGCTCGAAGATCGAGCGCGTGCCGAGCACCCCGGAGGTCCTCGTGACGGTCCGCGGGCTCGGGTACCGCATCGAGGCGTAGCCGCGTCCGGACAGACAGGAGGCCCGGAGCCGGTCCTGCGGGACCAGCCCCGGGCCTCCCGGGTGTCTGCTGCGTCAGTTCGTGCCGTTGTCGCCCTCGGACGAGTCGGTCTGCGGACCCTCCTGCGTGCCGGGGGCGTCGGCGCCACCGGTCGGCTGCGTGCCGCTGACGGAGGGGGAGGTCTCGGTCGGCGTCGGCGTGGGGGTCGGCGCGAGGGTCTGGTACTCCTCCTGCGCGCTCGTGAGGACCGGCACGGTGGCCGACGCGCCCTCGGCGCCCTGGTAGGAGAAGTACATCTTCACGAGCGAGCCCGGCTTCGCGGTGACGTCGTCGAAGTCGACCGTGTCGTGCTGCTCGTCGTCGGCGAGCACGACGGTCGAGTTGCTCGGGACCTCGACGGTCTGGTCGGTGCCGTCGAGCTCGAGCGTGACGGTGCGGTCGCGGTCCCCGGTGTTGACCAGGGTGCCGACGAAGCGGGCGTCCTCGCCGGTGTCCGTGATGAGCAGGGCGTTGCGCACGTCGATGCTGCCCGTCGACACGTCCACGCCGTCGGTGATCTGGCGGATCTCCTTGGTGCGCGCCGGCGACAAGAACTCGCAGCCGGTGGCGCCGAGGGCGATGGACGCGGCGACGGCGACGGAAACGAGTACCCGAGCTCGCAAGAGGTTCCTCCGGAAGTCAACGATGGCGGACCGTGCGGCCCTGGCGATCATCCTACCCAGGCCCCGGCACGGCCGGAGGTCAGGGTCGGCGGTGCCCCGCGCGCCCCGGCCCGTCGCCGCCGGCCCGGCCCATTACCCGAACGGCCCTTGTGGTAAACTGAAGGTCTGGGAACGGAGCCTGATACATGCAATTCGAGGTCGGCGAGACCGTCGTCTACCCCCATCACGGGGCGGCAACCATCTCTGAAGTCAAGACTCGCGTCATCAAGGGCGAGGAGAAGGTCTACCTGAAGCTGCGCGTCACGCAGGGTGACCTCACGATCGAGGTCCCGGCGGACAACGTCGACCTGGTCGGCGTCCGCGACGTGATCGGCAAGGAAGGCCTCGACAAGGTCTTCGAGGTCCTGCGGGCACCGTTCACCGAGGAGCCGACCAACTGGTCGCGCCGCTACAAGGCGAACCTCGAGAAGCTCGCTTCGGGGGACGTCATCAAGGTGTCCGAGGTCGTGCGTGACCTCTGGCGCCGCGACCAGGACCGCGGACTCTCCGCGGGCGAGAAGCGGATGCTGGCCAAGGCTCGGCAGATCCTCATCTCCGAGCTGGCCCTGGCCGAGAAGACCGACGAGGACAAGGCATCGACCGTCCTCGACGAGGTCCTCGCCTCCTAGCGCGAACCGCAGCTGGACCACACGACGACGACCGTCCTGCTCCCCGATCGGGTGAGCAGGGCGGTCGTCGTCGTCGCGGCGGGTTCCGGCACCCGCCTCGGGCTCGGGACGGCCAAGGCGTTCGTCCCCGTCGCCGGTGAACGCATGCTCGTCCGCGCACTGCGGACGGTGCTCGCGCTGACCGAGCCGACGTTCGTCGCGGTCGTGGCACCGGCGGACCGGCTCGACGAGTGCCGGGAACTCGTCGCCTCCGTCGCGGGCGCCGCGGTCGCGTACACGGCGGTCGTGCCGGGAGGCGCGGACCGCCACGCGTCGGTCGAGGCCGGCCTGGCAGCCCTGCCGGACTCCGTCGTCACGGTCCTCGTGCACGACGCCGCGCGGTGCCTCACCCCGGCGAGCCAGTTCGAGCGGGTCTTCGCCGCGGTGCTGGCGTCGGGCGCCGGTGTCGTCCCGGGCCTGCCGGTCACCGACACCGTGAAGCGTGTCGACGGGGACACCGTGGTCGAGACCGTCGACCGTTCGGCGCTGGTCGGGGTGCAGACGCCGCAGGGCTTCCCGCTCGCGGACCTCCGCCGCGCGTACGCCGGGGCAGCCCGCGCCGAGACCGACGACGCCGGGGTGTTCCAGGCGGCCGGCGGGACGGTCCGGACCGTGCCCGGTGACGCCGACGCGTTCAAGATCACCACTCGGTGGGACCTCGGTCGTGCCGAGGCCGTCGTCGCCGAGCGTGCGGCGGCCGCGTCGACGCCTCCGTCGCTCGACCTCAGGGTCGGGCTCGGTGTCGACGTGCACGCCTTCGACGCCGCGAGCCCGTGCCGCGTCGGTCTGCTCGACTTCCCGGGTGAAGCGGGCCTCTCCGGACACAGTGACGGGGACGCCGTCGCGCACGCGGTGTGCGACGCGCTCCTCTCCGCAGGCGGCCTCGGGGACATCGGCGGGCGGTTCGGCACGTCCGACCCGCGGTACGCCGGAGCGACCGGGGACGTCTTCGTCCGCGGGGCCGTCGAGCTGCTCCGCGCGGAGGGCCTCGTCCCCGTCCGTGTCACGGTCCAGGTCGTCGGGAACCGCCCGCGCATCGGGGCTCGTCGCGAGGAGATGCAGGACGCCCTCGCCGCGGTCGTCGGCGCTCCCGTCGCGGTCTCCGGCACGACGACCGACGGGCTCGGCTTCACCGGGCGGGGCGAGGGGCTCACCGCGATCGCCACGGCCGTCGTCCGGGCCGTCTGAACACTCCACAGGCTCTGCCCTGTTCCGTCGCGGTGGGGGCGTCCCCCTCTAGGCTTGTCCTGTGACCGTTCGCCTGTACGACTCCCGCGCCGCCGACGTCGTCGACCTCGTGCCCCTGGTCGACGGACAGGTCAGCATGTACGTGTGTGGGCCGACCGTGCAGTCCTCCCCGCACATCGGACACCTCCGGTCCGCGCTCGTCTACGACATCTGGCGTCGCTGGTTGAGTCACCGCGGGTACCGGGTCACCCTCGTGCGGAACGTCACCGACATCGACGACAAGGTGCTCGACCTCGCCGCGGGCACCGACGAGGCGTGGTGGGCGCGGGCCTACCGCGTCGAACTCGAGTTCACCGCCGCCTACGCCGCGCTCGGCATCCTGCCGCCGACGTACGAGCCCCGCGCGACGGCGAGCATCCCGCAGATGCAGGACATCATCACGAGCCTCATCGAGCGCGGGCACGCCTACCCGGCAGCGGACGGCAGCGGTGACGTGTACTTCGACACCGCGAGCTGGCCGGAGTACGGCGCCCTGACCCGTCAGCGACGCGACGACATGGTCGACGCCACCGACGCCGATCCCCGGGGCAAGCGGGACGCCCGCGACTTCGCCCTGTGGAAGGGCAGCAAGCCGGGGGAGCCGTCCACCGCCAGCTGGGACTCGCCGTGGGGTGCCGGCCGCCCGGGGTGGCACATCGAGTGCTCGGCGATGTCCCGGCGCTACCTCGGCCCGGCGTTCGACATCCACGGCGGCGGCCTCGACCTGCGGTTCCCGCACCACGAGAACGAACTCGCACAGTCCAGCGCGGCGGGGGACGCTTTCGCCTCGTACTGGCTGCACAACGGGCTCGTGACCGTCGGCGGGCAGAAGATGTCCAAGTCCCTCGGCAACTCGATCTTCGCCGCGGACTTCCTGGCGGCCGCACGCCCCGTCGTCGTCCGCTACTTCCTCGGCGCCGCCCACTACCGGTCCACGATCGACCACCACGAGGGCTCCCTCGCCGAGGCCGAGGCCGCACTCGACCGCATCGAGGGCTTCCTCGAGCGCGGTGCCGCACGACTCGAAGGGGTCCGGCTCGCCGACGCCCCGACGGTGCCGCAGGCGTTCGCCGACGCCATGGACGACGACCTCGCGGTGCCCCAGGCGCTGGCCGTCCTGCACGAGACCGTCCGGTCCGGGAACGCAGCGCTCGACGCCGACGATGCGGAAGCGCTCGGTGTCGCGTACCATCAGGTGGCCGCGATGGTGGAGGTGCTCGGCATCGACCCGCGGGCGCCGCACTGGTCGGGTGGTGCGCACGACACCGCCGCAGCACCGCTCGCCGCCCTCGTCGAACGCCTCGTGCAGGAACGCGCCGACGCCAGGGCCGCACGGGACTTCGCCACGGCCGACCGCGTCCGGGACGACCTCGCAGGCGCGGGCATCACGATCGAGGACACACCGTCCGGAACACGCTGGAGCATCGCCTGAACACGGCAGTGCCGAACAGGAGAACTGCATGAAGAACGTCTCGGGGAGCAAGAAGGGTCGTCCGGGCGCCGTCCGGACCGGCCGCAAGGGCAACAAGCAGGTCGGTTCCGGCGGGCAGGGCGCGCAGGCGCTCGAGGGCCGCAAGCCGACGCCGAAGGCCGAGGACCGCCCGTACCACCCGGCCGGCAAGCGCAAGGCCGCCAAGGAGCGCTTCGAGGCCGCGCGTGCCCGTCGTGGCGGCAGCAGCGCCTCGGCGCCGCAGACCCGCTCGGGTGGTCGACCGCCCGCCCGCAAGACCGACGACAGCGAGCTGGTGACCGGCCGCAACTCGGTGCTCGAGGCGCTCCGGACGAAGACGCCGTCGACGACGCTCTACATCGCCGCCCGGATCGAGGTCGACGACCGCGTCAAGGAGATCCTGGCGCTCGCCAACCACCGCGGCGTGCCGATCATGGAGATCATGCGTCCGGAGCTCGACCGCATCACGGGGCACGACAGCGTGCACCAGGGTGTCGCGCTCAAGGTGCCGGCGTACGAGTACGCGGTCGCCGAGGACCTCGTCGAGCGGGCGTTCTCGCGCGACCAGGTCCCGCTCATCGTCGCGCTCGACGGCATCACCGACCCGCGCAACCTCGGTGCGATCATCCGGTCGACGGCCGCGTTCGGTGGGCACGGGGTCATCGTGCCGCAGCGTCGCTCCGTCGGCGTGACCGCGTCGGCGTGGAAGACGTCCGCGGGTGCCGCTGCCCGGACCCCCGTCGCGATGGCGCCGAACCTGACGCAGACCCTCAAGTCGCTGAAGTCGATGGGGCTGTTCGTCCTCGGTCTCGACGGTGGTGGGGACGTCGAGCTGGACGCCCTCGAGCTCGCCGACCGGCCGATCGTCATCGTCGTCGGCTCGGAGGGCAAGGGGCTCTCCCGCCTCGTCACCGAGACGTGCGACGCGATCGTCTCCATCCCGATCTCGAGCGCGACCGAGTCCCTCAACGCGGGCATCGCCGCGAGCGTGACCCTGTGGGAGGTCGCTCGGCGCCGACGCGCCGAGTAGCGCCTGTCTCTTATACACATCT
>NZ_QKLJ01000012.1:0-77267 GCF_003224415.1 Curtobacterium sp. MCBD17_023 | reverse complement strand
TCGGCCTCGAACACGTCGACGACGTCATCGCGGACCTGGAGCGCGGCTTCGCCGCTGCGGCGTGAGCCGTCGGACGGGAGGCCCGTGGCGGCGCCGCCACGGGCCTCCCGTCCGGTACGGACGGCGGGTGGACCGGCGGGACGGGGATAGGTTGGTCGCATGACGTCGATGCCTGCTCCCGGTCGGGTGCGGACGCGCGCGCCGGGCAAGATCAACGTCCACCTGTCGGTCGGTGCCCTGCAGGACGACGGGTACCACGACGTCGCCACCGCGTACCAGGCGGTGTCCCTGTACGAGGACGTCACCGCCGAGCGTGCCGACGACTTCTCCGTCCGCTTCACCGGGCCGATCGACTCGTCCTCGGTGCCGACGGACGACACCAACCTGGCGCTCCGGGCCGCACGGCTCGTCGCCCGGACCGCCGGACACCGCGGCGGTGTGCGTCTGACGATCGACAAGCAGGTGCCCGTCGCCGGTGGGATGGGCGGCGGCTCGGCTGACGCCGCCGCGACCCTGTTGGCGGTCGACACGCTCTGGGGTACCGGACTCGGACGCGACGAACTGCTGCGGCTCGCCGCCGAACTCGGGGCCGACGTCCCCTTCGCCTTCGCCGGCGGGACCGCCGTCGGGACGGGTCGTGGCGACGAGCTCAGCCCGGCGCTGGCGAAGGGCGAGTTCCACTGGGTGCTCGCACTGAGCGACACCGGGCTCTCCACGCCGTCGGTGTACCGCGCGCTCGACGAGCACCGGGAGCGCTACCGGGCCGACATCTCCCCGGCCCCGCGGACGCCCGTCGTCGAGGCGCACGTGCTCCAGGCGCTCCGGGCGGGCGACGCCGAACTCCTCGCCGAGAACCTGCACAACGACCTGCAGGCCCCGGCCATGCGCCTGCAGCCGGGCCTGGCCGACACGCTCGAGCTCGGGGAGCGCTCCGGCGCACTGGCCGGTCTCGTGTCCGGCAGTGGTCCCACCGTGGCCTTCCTGGTGCCCGACCGTGACGCCGCGCTCGAGGTCCAGGTCGCACTGAGCGCCTCGGGGCGCGTGGCACTCCGCGCGACCGGTCCCGTGCACGGCGCCCGCGTCCTGCACTGACCCGCTGCCCGCACGACGCGGGCAGGGGACGCGGGGTCAGGAGCGGACGAACTCCGACATGATGACCTTGCCGGTCTGCCAGTTGTGCGCGACGTGGAAGCCCTGCTCCTCGAGCACCGCCTTGAGCTCGGGCCGGATGGTGCGGGAGGTGCCGCCGACGTACCAGACGGTGTCGATGTCGCCGAGACGGGACGGGACGGTCGTCGCGAGGTCGCCGTTCGTGTTCCAGAGGACGCCCTCGTCGGCCCCGTCGGTCGCGACGGCCAGGTCGGTCAGCCCGGAGAACGCGTCCGGGTAGGACACCCGGATGACCTCGGCGGTCGTCGTCGGGTGGCGGTAGACGCTGCCGAACACGACGCCCTCGTTGGCGCTCGGGCGGGCGGCGCGCTCGGCGCTGATGATCGCGGCGGCATGCGCCCAGGTGGACGCCTGCTTCGCCTCGGGGCCCTTGACGGACACGGCCGTGGGGACCGACAGGACCACGAGCACCGCGACGGCGGCGGCGAGCAGCGCCTTCGGCCGGACCGCGGTGAGCGCGACGGCGACGAGGAGCGCGACGAACGGCAGGCTGAGGGTCGCGTACTTCGGCGAGTACAGGCGCTCACCGAGTGCCGTCGCGACGAGGAGCACGGAGGTGGGGACGACGACGAGCGGCAGCGCCACCCGCACGGTCTGCGCCCGGAACAGGGCGCGTGCGGACGGCACCCGGCGGTGCACCTGCACGAGGGCGAGCCCGACGCCGACGACCATGAGGGACCAGATGACGGCCGCGTACGGGTCGGACGCGCCGAACCAGGCGGTCGACCACACCTGCCCGAGGGTGTCGCGGCTGATGTCCTTGATCCAGCCGACCTGCTTCGCCTGCGAGGACACGACGACCACGAACGGCGCGACCACGGCGGCGGCGATGCCGGCGGCGACGGCCCAGCGGACGAGCACCCGACCGGTAACGAGCGGCGGCCCGGGCGTGCGGCCGTCCCGGGTGACCACGGCCATCCGCAGCGCGTGCCGTTCGGCCACGAGGGTCCAGGCGAGCGCGACGGCGTGGGCGAGGACCGCGAGCGCCAGGTAGACGTTGCAGAGCACCGCGACGACGGCGAGCACCCCGTAGGCGACCCACCACCCGGTGGCCCGGGGTGCGCGTGACCGGGTGCGGCGGAGGGCCGTGACGCCCACGAGCGTCAGGCAGACCGACAGCGTCGTGATGGTGGCGTAGGGACGCCCCTCGGTCCCCGCCCACTGCACGCGGGGGAGGAGCAGGAAGACGATGCCCGCCGTGATGCCGAGCCGTCGTCCGCCGAGGCGGCGGCCGAGGGCGACGACGAGTCCCGCGGCGACCCCGATCGCGAGCGCACTCGGCAGGCGCAACGTGAACGGGGTGTACCCGACGAGCCAGAACCAGACGTGCATCAGGGCGTAGTACAGACCGTGCACGGCGTCGACGGTGTGGAGCTCCGCGAAGAGCTGCGCCCAGGACCGCTGGGCACTCGTGACGGTCGCCGCCTCGTCGTACCAGACGGACGGGACCCACGAGGCTGCCGCGGCGACGACGACGCCCACCGCGCCGATCGTGAGCTCCGGCACCCGGACCGCTGCCGTCGCGGCGGCGGAGACTGCCCCGCGGAGGCCGGCACGCACCGGTACCCGGCGGACCGCGTGCGGGACGCCGATGCTGCCGGTACGGGGGGAACTCACGCCCAGCACGGTACCGAGCGCCGCTGGACGGGAACCCGGTGTCGGGCCCTGCGAGGCGGTGAGTGTCCACAAGTCGTGTCGGGTCGTCCCCGGTCTAGGGTCGTCGTCATGACGCAGCTCCGCATCCGTGACGCGGCGACCTACCTGGGCATCAGCGACGACACCGTGCGGCGGCTCGTCGAGGGCGGCACGTTCACGAGGGCGACCGACCCCGCGGGCAGGGCCGTGGTCGACGGACGGGAACTCGCCGAGTACGCCTCGTCGCGCGGCGACCAGCTCGCCGACCCGTCGGGCGTCCGGAGCTCCGCACGCAACCGGTTAGTCGGCATCGTGACGGGCCTGGTCGTCGACACGGTGATGGCCCAGGTCGAGCTGCAGTGTGGACCGCACCGGGTGGTGTCGCTGATGAGTGCCGAGGCGGTCCGGGAGCTCGGGCTCGAGGTCGGGTCCGTCGCGGTCGCCTCGGTCAAGGCCACGATGGTGACGGTCGAGGCCGCGAGCCCGGAGACGGACGCGTGAGCACGACACCGGACACGAGCACGGACACGGAGATGGACACAGACACGCCCGTCAGCACCGCGCGTCGACGTCTCGGGTCACGCACGGCGGCGCTCACCGGTGCAGGGCCGGACGTCCTGGAGCGTCTCGGCCGGGCCCGGGTGCTCGTCGTCGGTGCCGGCGGCCTGGGTGCACCGGTGATCGCCCTCCTGGCCGGCAGCGGGCTCGGTCGCCTGACGATCGTGGACGACGACGTCGTGGACGGGTCGAACCTGTCCCGGCAGACCCTGTTCACCGGCGACGACGTCGGTTCCGCCAAGGCCGAGGTCGCGGCCGCCCGGGCGCGCGCGGTGGACCCCGAGCTCGAGGTCGTCGCGGTCGTGGGACGGTTCCGGCCCGAGCACGTCGCCGGGCACGACGTCGTGGTGGACGCCGCGGACGCCGTCGACGTCACCCGTGCGGTGTCCGACGCCTGCGCCCCGCTCGGGATCCCGTTCGTCTGGGGCACGGTGCTGTCCTGGGACGGCCAGGTCTCGGTGTTCCGGGACGCCGGTCCGGACGGTGTCGACTTCCACGACCTGCACCCCGAGGTCCTGCCGGACGAGGGGTCCTGCGCGGTCGACGGGGTCCTCCCGGCACTGTGCGGCGCGGTCGGGTCGGTGATGGCCGCGCAGGTGACGGCCCTCGTCGCGGGTCTCGGCGAGCCCCTGCTCGGGCGGCTCCTCACCGTCGACGCCCGCCGGTGGCGGTGGACCGAGAGTCCCGTCCGACGTGGGCCGGCGTCGCGACGGCCCACGGGCCTCCCGGCCGGGACGGCGGACGCGGACGGCGTGACCCGGCCCGCGCGGATCGCCCCGTCCGCACTCGCCGCCCGTCTCGCCGACCCCGCCGACCGGGTGACGGTCGTCGACGTGCGCACACCGGCCGAGTGGGCGACGGGCGTCATCGCCGGGTCCGTGCACCCGCACGCGGTCCCGTCCGACACGGAGGTCGTCGTGACCTGCGCCCGTGGGCCCCGCGCGGATGCGTGGGCACGGGCCGCCGGGAGGCCCGTGACCGTCCTCGACGGTGGCGTCGACGCATGGCGTCGGGAAGGGCTCCCGCTCGCATCCGAATGAGGCGTCGACCGCTGGTGCGGATAGGATCGGCCGTGGACGCCGCACCTGCGGCAGTGTGGAGGGCCGATGCGACGCGCGACCGCACTCGCAGCCGTCCTCGTGCTGGCGCTGACGACCGCCGGGTGCGCGAGCGGTCCCACCGCCGACCGCGCGGGCGGCGGCGTGGAACGGACTCCCTCGAGGACGGTCACGGTGTTCGCCGCGGCATCGCTCCAACGGACCTTCACGACCCTGGGGCGCGGGTTCGAGCGCGCGCACCCCGGCACGACGGTGACGTTCTCGTTCGCCGGCTCGAGCGACCTCGTCTCGCAGATCCGCAACGGTGCCCCCGCCGACGTCCTCGCCTCCGCCGACCAGGCGAGCACCGATGCGCTCGGGGCCGACCTGCTGGACGGTCCGCCGCGCGCCTTCGCGACGAACACGCTCGAGATCGCCGTGGCGCCGGGCAACCCGCTGCACGTGTCCGACCTCGCGGACCTGACGGCGTCGGACGTGCAGCTCGTCACGTGCGCCGCGCCGGTGCCGTGCGGTGCTGCGACCGCGGCCGTCGAGCGTGCGAGCGGGGTCGAGCTGCACCCGGTCAGCGAGGAGCAGTCCGTCACCGACGTCCTCGGCAAGGTCACGTCCGGTCAGGCGGACGCGGGCATCGTCTACCGCACCGACGTCCAGGGCACGGGCGGGGACGTGGCGGGCGTCCCGTTCGCCGCTGCTGCGGACGTCGTGAACACCTACCCGATCAGCGTGCTCCGGGACGCGGCAGACCCGACGACCGCTCGGGCGTTCACGGCGTACGTGCTGTCGCCCGCCGGCCAGCGGGTGCTCGCCGCCGCCGGGTTCGGGGAGCCCTGACCGTCGTGCGCCGTGCCACCGCCACCCGTGCCGCCGCCGCCCGCACCACCGCCGACCACGGTGCCGCCGGCCACGGCGCCGCTGGCCGCTCCGGCAGCGTCCGCCGTGCACCGGTCCCGTGGTGGCTGCCGGTGCCGGCCGTGCTCGGCGGCCTGTTCGTCGTCGTGCCGGTGCTCGCGATGGTCGGCCGCGTCGAGTGGGGCTCCTTCGTGGCGCTCGTCACGTCACCCGCGTCCCGGACGGCCCTGGTCCTGAGCCTCGGGACCGCGGCTGCGGCGACCGGGGTCTCGTTCGTGCTCGGCTACCCGCTCGCGGTGCTCTTCGCCCGGTCCCGGTCGCGGTGGATCGGCGTGGCGCGGGCGGTCGTGCTGCTGCCCCTCGTGCTGCCGCCGGTCGTCGGTGGGCTCGCGCTCCTGGCCGCGTTCGGGCGGATGGGCGTGGTCGGCGCGTTCCTCGACGAGCACGGACTGCGGATCGCGTTCACCACGGTGGCGGTCGTCATGGCGCAGACGTTCGTCGCGATGCCGTTCCTGGTGTCGGCGATCGAGGGTGCCCTGCGCGTCGAGGGGGACCGCTACGAGCGCGTCGCGGCCACGCTCGGCGCCGGCCCGACCCGGACGTTCCTCACCGTCACGACGCCGCGGGTGCTGCCGGGGATCCTGTCCGGCCTGGTGCTCTGCGCCGCCCGGGCGCTCGGTGAGTTCGGTGCGACGCTGACCTTCGCGGGCAGCCTGCAGGGGGTGACCCGGACCCTCCCGCTCGAGGTGTACCTGCAGCGCGAGGTCGACCCGGACGCCGCGGTCGCCCTCGCCCTCGTGCTCGTGGTCGTCGCGGTGCTCGTCATCGGCCTGGCGTCCGTCCGGACCCGCGCGGTGACGCCGTGACCGCCGCCGCAGCCCGGACCGGCCTCGTCGCGCACGTGGTCCGCCACGACCGGGACGTCGACGTCGCCCTGTCCGTCGGACCGGCCGAGTGCGTGGCCCTCGTCGGTGCGAACGGTTCCGGCAAGTCGACGGTCCTCGACGCGGTCGCCGGCCTCCTGCCGCTCGACGGCGGTGCGGTCCGCTCCGACGACCGGGTCCTCGCCGGTGCCGGGCGGGGCCTGCCGGCACACCGTCGCCGCATCGGACTCGTCGCCCAGCGGCCCGACCTGTTCCCGCACCTCTCCGTCCTCGCGAACGTCGCCTTCGGGCCGCGGGCCGCGGGCCGGTCCGGCCGGGAGGCCCGTGCGGCAGCCCGGCACGCCCTGGCCGCCGTCGGGGTGGCCGACCTGGCAGACCGGGCGCCCTTGACGCTGTCCGGCGGGCAGGCGCAGCGCGTCGCGATCGCCAGGGCCCTGGCCGCCGACCCCGCCGTCGTGCTGCTCGACGAACCGACCTCGGCACTCGACGTCGGCGCGCGCGAGGACGTCCGCGCCGCCCTCCGCACGGCCGTGTCCGGTCGGCCGAGCGTCCTCGTGACGCACGACCCGGTCGAGGTGATGGCCCTCGCGGACCGGGTCGTCGTCCTGCAGGACGGTCGGGTCGTCGAGTCCGGCACCCCGGCCGAGGTGTTCGCGCGTCCGCGGAGCGGGTTCGCGGCGGCGTTCTCGGGTCTGGTGGTGGTGCACGGGACCGCGACGGCGGACGGGCTCGTGCTCGACCGTGGCTCCGGTGGCAGGGGCCCGCTGGCGTCGGCCGCGCACCACGTGCCTGCCGGTCGACCCGTGGCGGCGGCCTACCACCCGACGGCGGCGGTCGTGACACGGGACACCGGCGCCGGCCCCGGTCTGCCGCGGGTCGTCCGTGCCCTCGAACCGCGGAACGGCTTGGTGCGGTTCCGCACCGACGACCTGTCCGCCGACCTGACCCTGGCCGCGGTCGCGGCGCTCGGGGCGACGGTCGGATCGACGGTGCGGGTGCACGTCCCGCCCGCCGAGGTCACCGTCTGGGAGTCCTGAGCGCGGAGTCCGGCGCCCGTGCGAGCTCCGTGTGCTGAGCTCTGAGCTTCGAGCGCTCAGTTTGGGCGCTGGTCAGCCGCCGGCGAACGGCGGCATGACGTCCACGAGTGCGACCCCGTCGAGCGACGTCGACCGGTCGCGGGTGGTGACCCCGTCGACCAGGTACGAGCACCGCTCCTGCAGCGCGGCCCAGCGCTCGGGGTCGGCAGCCTCGACCTGACGGAGGGCGTCGTCGAGCGAGTCCGCCGTGACGGTCGTGTCGTCGATGCCGACCGCGGCACGGGCGGCGGCGAAGAAGCGCAGGGTGGTCATGTCCTCATCCTCCGATCGCGCTCATGCCCCGGGTCGGGTGCACGAGGCCGTCGGTGTCGTCGCCGTGGTCGCGGGGCTTCGCCCACATCGCCCGCCGCCAGCGGTCCAGGACGTCGGCGTCGTCGGCGCCCGCGCGCAGGGGACCGAGCAGGTCGGTCTCGTCGTCGGAGAACAGGCAGCTGCGGACGTGACCGTCGGCGGTGAGCCGGGTGCGCGTGCAGTCGCCGCAGAACGACTCGGTGATGCTCGCGATGACCCCGACCGTCCCGAGGTCGGCGCCGGTCGCCCGGGACCGCACCCGGTACCGCTCGGCCGGAGCGCCGTTCCGCGGGGCGTCGTCGGGGGTCAGGACGTGGTCAGCGCTGAGCAGGTCGCGGATCTGCGCGGCCGTGATCATCGTCGTGGCGTCCCAGGCGTGCCCGGGGTCGAGCGGCATCTGCTCGATGAACCGCAGCTCGTGGCCGCGCTCCAGGCACCACGCGAGCAGCTCGGACGCCAGGTGCTCGTTCACCCCGCGCAGCAGGACCGCGTTGATCTTCACCCCGAGGCCGGCGTCGGCCGCGGCGGCGATCCCCTCGAGGACGCGGTCGAGGAACGGGCGCCGGGTGACCTCGGCGAAGACGTCCGGGTCCACGGTGTCGAGCGAGACGTTCAGTCGGTGGAGTCCGGCCGCTCGCAGCGCTGCCGCGCGACCCGCGAGTCCGATCGCGTTCGTGGTGAGGGACAGCTCGAGGTCGGGGTGGGCCGCCGCGCACCGGGCGATGACGTCGACGAGGTCCTTGCGGAGGAGCGGTTCACCGCCGGTGAAGCGGACCTTGCGGATGTCGAGCTCCCGCGCCCCGAGGCCGACGAGCCGGGCGATCTCGTCCGCGGACATGAGCGCTGCGTCGGGCGCGAAGGGCAGACCCTCGGCCGGCATGCAGTAGGTGCAGCGGAGGTTGCAGCGCTCGGTCAGGGACACCCGCAGGTCGACGGCGTACCGGCCGAACCGGTCCACCAGGCCCGGGTCGCCGTCGGGCCGGGGCGGGAGGCCCGGATGCTGTGCGACCAGGGGGTGCACCGCGGTGTCCGTCGCTCTCGGGCGCACACGGCTCATCAGACCCGTCGAGGGGAGCATCTGGGCCGGCATGTCGTCAGGATACGTCGCGGGGACCGCGGCTCGCGTCTCCGGCGGGCACCGGGGCTCCCGGACTCCGGCCGAGCATGCGGTCCCGCCACCGGAGCCAGTCCTCGCGGCGCGTGCGGACGAGGGTGACGACGAGCACGACCGCGATCGCGGCGAGCAGCCACCACCGGTAGGCGACGACCGACGGCCACACCCCGCGCAGCGCGATGGCGAGCGTCAGGGACAGCCACTCCCACCGGCCGGAGAGCACCACGAACGGGATGAGCAGCAGCGCGTACCAGGGGTAGCGCGGCGTCACCGCGAGGAAGGTCACGCCGATCATGAACACCTGCCCGGACCACGGGTTCGCGGGGTCCGACAGCCGCCAGGCGATGACCGCCGCGACGAGGACGATCAGGCCCACGGCGATCGTCGCCGCGTCGCCGGGCAGGACCTCCGCCACCAGGGCGAAGCGCGAGCCGTCCTCGTAGCCCTCCTCCGACAGGTAGCCCGGCAGGTACCCGAGCACCTTCGGCCCGGTCGAGAGCACGTACGGCACGTAGAGCAGCCCGAACACGGCGACGCCGACCGGGATCGCCCACCAGCTCCGCCACCGGCCGAGCAGTGCGGGGTAGACGATCGCCGGGATGAGCTTCGTCGCCGTCGCGGCACCGAGCGCGATGCCGCCCCAGATCGGCCGACCGAAGGCCACGAGCACGGCACCCGCGGTGGCCAGAGCGGCCCCGACGACGTCGACGTGCGAGTTCGTCACGGCCTCGGCGGCGACGAGCGGTGACCAGGCCCACAGCGCGGCCCACCACGTCGGTCGGCCGGTCCGACGGAGGACGACGAGCAGGCCGACCGTGACGCCGAGCGAGACGAGCAGTCCGGCGACCTGGAACGGCATGTACTGCGCCGTGGCCGGCACGAAGACCCGGACCAGGGCGAACCAGAGCTCGGCCATCGGCGGGTAGATCGTCGGGACGTCCGGACGGTTGATCGCCGTGCAGTGCCCGAGCGCGCCGTCCCCGAGTCCGCGGTACCGCGGCTCGAGCGGCTTGCACGTGCCGTCGACCTTGTCCGGGAACAACCACTCCGGGCGGAGACCTGCCAAGGCCTCGGACTGCGGCGTGTGCGCGTAGGGGGACACGCCCGCGTGCTGCACGATGCCGTCCCAGGCGTAGCGTGCGGAGTCGGTGCTCGTGTTCGGCGGGCCGACGAGGGCCGCGATGCCGACCACGACCGCCCCACCGAGCACGATCCGCGTCACGAGGTGCGGCGGCACGAACCTGAGCGCCAGCACGGAAGCCGCGAAGACCGTCCAAGCGATGAGCGTCCAGGTGACGAATGGAGAGCGATGACCCTCCCGGAGGAACCCCAGATGCGTGACACCCACGGCGATCACGGTGCCGAGCGCGAGCACGCCCACGACGGCGAGCAGCGTGGCGACGAGCCCGGTCGAGGGTCGGCGGCCGGGGCGCAGTCGTTCGCTCATGGTCCGTCGAGGCTAGCGGGCGTCCAGCGCCTCCTCCTGGACGCACGGAGCGTGATGGCGTCGCCGAACCGCACCGCGCGCTCGGCGGTCGTCACCGGTCGGCTGCTCGGGATCGCGTTCCTCGTCTGCTTCGCCACCGGGGTCTACAGCCACCTGCTGCAGGAACCGCCCGGGTGGATGCGCTTCCCGACCCGGCCGGTGCAGCTCTACCAGGTCACGCAGGGCCTGCACGTCACCGCCGGCATCGCCGCGATCCCGCTGCTGCTCGCCAAGCTCAACGTCGTCATGCCGGCGCTGCTCCAGACACCGCCCGTGCGTGGTGTCCTGCACGGGCTCGAGCGGCTGTCGATCGCGGTGTTCGTGGCGGCCGCGCTCATCCAGGTCGTGACCGGACTGCTCAACACCTTCCAGTGGTACCCGTGGCCGTTCCCGTTCCGGCAGGTCCACAACGCCCTCGCGTACGTCCTCATCGGCTCGCTCGTGCTGCACATCGGCACGAAGCTGCGCATCATCACGCGGTACTGGCGCTCACGGGACGCGTTCGACGAGCACGGTCGGTTCGTCGTGGACGAGACGGTGGGCAGCGACCTGCCCGACCCGACCCTGCAGGCCCGTCCCGGCCTGGAGGCCCGCCCTCCCGCCGCCGCGACGTCCCGCGGGTTCGTCGGTCGCCTCCACCGCTGGATCGACGGCGCTCCGCCGGTGGCGGACCGTGCGGCACCGGACCCGGCCGCCGACACCCACGCCGACGCCCACGCCGACGCCGACGCCGAGGGCGGGCGCCAGCGTCTCGCCCGCCGCGGGTTCATCGCGGGTGTCACGGCGGCCACGGCCGGCGTCGTCGTCCTCACGGCCGGCCAGTCGTCGGTGCTCGCCGAGCCGTTCAACGTCTTCGCTCCCCGTCAGCGGCACATCGGGCAGAACGGGCTGCCGGTGAACCGGACGGCTCGTGCCGCCGGGGTCCTCGCCACGGCGACCGCCGCCGACTGGGCCCTCACCGTCGCCGGCCCGGCGGTCAGCCGCACGTTCTCACGCGCCGAACTCGTCGCCCTGGGTCAGGCCGAGGCGCGGCTCCCGATCTCGTGCGTCGAGGGCTGGAGCCAGATGGCGAGCTGGAAGGGCGTCCGGATGCGCGACCTGCTCGCGGCGGTGCAGTCCGACCCGGACGTACGCGTGCGGGTGACGAGTCTGGAGCAGCACGGCGGATACCGGGTGATGGAGATGGGGCCGGAGTACACCGCCGACCCGACCACCCTGGTGGCCCTCGAGCTCAACGGTGCGACGCTCGACCTGGAGCACGGGTTCCCGGCGCGGATCATCGCCCCCGGACGACCCGGCGTCCTGCAGACGAAGTGGATCGAACGGATCGAGGTCATCGCATGAGCGCGGTCCCCACCGCCGAGCGTCCCGACCGGCGGATCCGGGTGGCGCGGACCGTCCTCGTGGTCGTCGGCGTGCTCGTCATCGCCTTCGGGGCGTGGGTCCTGCTGACCTCGGTCCGGACGGACCGGATCGGCGGCCTGCTCGTGTGGCTGCTCGCCGCGGTCGTGCTCCACGACGCCGTGCTGTCGCCGTTCGTGCTCGCCGTCGGCGCGGGGCTCCGTCGGGCAGGGCGCACGCTCCGGACATGGGTGCTCGTGGTCGTGCAGGCCGCGGTCGTCCTCGGCAGCGTGCTCGCGCTCGTCGCCGTGTCCGAGATCGTCGCGAAGTCGCAGGGCACCAAGAACCCCACGGTCCTGCCGTTCGACTACACCGCGCGGCTGCTCGTCGTCGAGGGGGTGCTCGCCGCCGTCGTCGTGGTCGTGCTCGTGGTCGGCGCGGTCACCGCTCGGCGTCGTTCGGACGATGCTGTGGTTGCAGCGACAACCTCTCCGTAGGATGAGCGGCATGACCGACGACACGCCCTGGCTCTCCCGTGAGCAGCTGCGTGCCTGGATGGGGTTCGTCGCCGTCATGGAACTCCTGCCCGCAGCGCTCGACCAGCAGCTCCAGCGCGACGCCGACCTGACGCTCTTCGACTACATGGTCATCGCGATGCTGTCCGAGCGGGACTCCCGCACCCTGCGGATGTCGGTCCTCGCGTCGGCCACGAACGCGTCCCTCCCGCGCCTGTCGCACGTCGTGTCGCGCCTCGAGAAGCGTGGGCTCGTCGCGCGGTGCCCGTCCTCCGAGGACCGCCGCGCCACCGACGTCCGGCTCACCGACGCCGGCTTCGACCACATCGTCGCCGCCGCGCCGGACCACGTCCGCACCGCCCGTCGTCTGGTGATCGACGCGCTCACCGACGAGCAGGTCGCCGAGCTCGACACGATCTCCCGCGTGCTCCTCGCCCGGATCGACCCCGAGGGCCGGTTCGCCGCGGTCAGCAACATGCCCGGTGGGGACGGAGCCGGTGCGGAGGGCGCGTCCTGCGACGAGGTGGTCGCCGCCACCGAGATGTGCGAGGCGCGGATGACCGGCACCGCCGACGACTCCCTGCCGAGCACCGTCGACGGCATCGGGTACCGCGCGGCCACCGCCGACGACGTGCCCCTGCTCCGCCGGGCGACCCTCGACGCGATGAACTGGTCGGGGGAGCGGTTCGCCGACGCCGACCTCGACCGGCCCGAGTTCGCCCACTACTCCGCCGCGTTCGACCCCGAGCGGCCCGGCGCCGCCGACCTCGGGGTCGTCGCGACCGACGACGACGGGCCGGTCGGCGTCGCGTGGGCGGTGCACCTGCCCGCCGAGGACCCCGGGTACGGGTTCGTCGCCGAGGACGTCCCCGAGCTCACCCTCGCCCTCGACGCCCGGGCGCGCGGCCGCGGGATCGGCTCGGCGCTGCTCACCCGGCTCGTCGCCGCAGCGCGCGACGCCGGGTGGCCCGGGATGAGCCTGAGCGTCGAGGACGGCAACACCGGCGCGCGCATCCTCTACGAACGAGCGGGGTTCCGGACCGTCGGACGGAACGGCGACTCGGACACCATGCAGCTCGTCCTCTGAGCGGCGGACGGGGCACCGCACGCCGATAGGCTCGCCGGTATGAGCCAGGCCGCCGACTCCCCGTCCGAGACCTACAGCTACCTCGGACCGGCGGGGACCTTCACCGAGGCGGCACTCAAGCTCGTCGAGGCCGCCGCCGGGAAGCCCTGGCGGAGCGTCAACAACGTCGGCGAGGCGCTCGACGACGTCATGACCGGCCGCTCGGTCGGCGCCGTGATCGCGATCGAGAACAGCGTCGACGGCGGCGTGAGCGCCACGCAGGACGCCCTCGCCCGGATCCCCGGCGTGCGGATCGTGGGGGAGTACCTCGTCCCGGTCGACTTCGTGCTCGTCGCCCGACCGGGCACGTCCCTGTCGGACGTCCGCACCGTGAACGCGCACCCGGTCGCCTACGCCCAGACGCACCACTGGCTCGAGGTGAACCTGCCGGGCCACGGGCACATCCCGGCGTCCTCGAACGTCGCCGCGGCGGCCGTGCTCCTCGACGACCACCCGACCGCGGACGCCGCCGTCGCCCCGCCCGGCATCACCGACCACTACGACCTCGCCGTGCTCGCCGACTCGATCGGCGACAACGCGAGCGCCGTCACGCGGTTCGTGCTCGTCTCGAAGACCCTGGCGATCCCGCCGCGGACCGGGTCCGACAAGACGAGCGTCATCGTCGAACTGCCCGCGGACCACCCCGGTGCCCTCGTCGACATGCTCGAGCAGTTCGCCACCCGGGGCATCAACATGGGGTTGCTGTCCTCGCGTCCGATCGGCGACGAGCTCGGCCGCTACCGGTTCGTCATCGACCTGGACGGCCACGTCCACGACGAACGCGTCGCGGACGCCCTGCTCGGTCTCCGCCGGTTCAGCCCGCGCGTGACCTTCCTCGGCTCGTACCCGCGTGCGGACGGCCTCCGGTCCGAGGTCTCACCCCGCTACTCCGACCAGGCCTTCGTCGAGGCGCGCGACTGGCTGCGCGCGATCGTGAGCGGGGAGCCGGACGCGGGCTGAGCCTCCCGTCCGACACCCCCGCGCGCGGTCAGCGGCGGCGGGTCGCCCGCGTCTGGTCCTCGGGTCCGGCCACGCGGACCGTCAGACCGCCCGCGTCGATCTTCGCCCGGAAGGCGCGGACTTCGCCCACCGGGTCGCCGTCGATCTCGAACTCCTCGGCGCGCTCGAGCCGCGCGGTGAACTCCTCGCCGCGCAGGTAGCGCAGCGGGCGCTCGTCGCGGGTCTTCGTGACGATGGTCTTGCCGATCTCGGTCTTGCCGAGCGCGGAGCGACGGAAGCGGCGGAGGATCGCGTTCTCCCAGAACACGCGGGCCCCGATCCGGACCCAGCCGAAGAACCCGTGCGGACGCATCACGACGACGTCGAAGTAGCCGTCGTCGATCTCGGCGTCCGGCAGCAGGGTCGCACCGGCCTGCAGCATGCCGCAGTTGCCGACGATGAGGGAGTGGGCGCGGACCGACCGGGTGCTCTGGCCGTCCAGGCGGTAGCGGAACTCGATGGCGTCGGAGTCCCGCAGCGACCGGACGAGCGAGTCGACGTACGCGAGCCAGCCGACCTTCTTCTTCAGGTCGTCGTTCGTGTTCACGAGCATCCGTGCGTCGAGCCCGAGGCCGGCCATCACGAGGAAGCCGAACTGCTCACGGGAGCCGTCGGGGCGCTCGACGTGCACCGTGCCCATGTCGATCTCGCGGTCCTCGCCGTGGAAGATCGTGTGCGCGCTGGCACCGAGGTCGTCGATCGGCGCCGGGATGTTGCGGGCGAGCAGGTTGCCCGTGCCGCTCGGCAGCAGGGCGAGCGCGGCGTCGGACCCGTGCACGACCTCGGCGACGGCGCGGACCGTCCCGTCACCACCGGCCGCGGCGATGACGTCCGCACCGGCCTCGAGTGCCTGCCGGGCCATGCCGCCGCCCGGGTCCTCCTCGCTCGTGGCGTACCACTTGGTCTCCGACCAGCCGGCCTCGCGCTGGTACCGGTTCACGGTGCGCTTCAGGGTCGGCAGGTGGACCTTGACGGGGTTGTAGATGACTGCGGCGGTGCGCTGGTCCGTGGCAGGGGCGTCCTCCGGCACGGCGGTGGCTTCCGAGGGCGTCGACATGCCGTCAACGCTACCGGGCACCGGCTGCGCGGTCCGGAACGTGACCACGTCCGGGACGGGAGCGCGGGTCGATCCGGTGCCGGGCCTCCCGACCGGTGCGTCCACCGATCGGCCACCGGGTCCCCGGTAAGCTGGGCCGGTGATCGACCCCCAGCTGTTGCGCGACGAACCGGACCTCATCAAGGCCTCGCAGGCGGCGCGCGGCGCCTCCGTCGACGTCGTCGACCAGGCCGTCGCCGCGGACGCAGCGCGACGCAGCGCCATCACCGCGTTCGAGGCGCTCCGCGCCGAACAGAACGCGTTCGGCAAGACCGTCGCGAAGGCCCCGAAGGACGAGAAGGCCGCGCTCGTGCAGCAGGCGCAGGCGCTCGCCGCGAAGGTCAAGGAAGCGCAGGCCACCGTCACCGCCGCCGAGGACACCTTCAACACGGTCGTCCGCGCCATCCCCAACGTGGTGCTGCCGGACGTGCCCGCCGGTGGCGAGGACGACTTCGTCACCCTGCGCACCGTCGGCACGAAGCCGTCGTTCGCCTTCGAGCCGAAGGACCACGCCGACCTCGGTGAGTCCCTCGGCATCATCGACATCGCCCGCGGCGTCAAGGTCTCCGGCTCGCGGTTCTACTTCCTCAAGGGGATGGGCGCCCGCCTCGAGATCGCGCTCATGTCGCTCGGCCTCGACCGCGCCGTGCAGCACGGCTTCGAGCCCCTGATCACGCCCACCCTCGTGCGCCCCGAGACGATGGCCGGCACCGGCTTCCTCGGTGAGCACGCTGCCGAGGTCTACCGGCTCGAGGCCGACGACCTGTACCTGACCGGCACGAGCGAGGTCGCCCTCGCCGGGTACCACGCGGACGAGATCCTGCAGTTCCCGTCCGAGGACGACCCGGCCCTCCGCTACGCCGGTTGGTCGACCTGCTACCGGCGCGAAGCCGGGTCGGCGGGCAAGGACAACCGCGGCATCCTCCGAGTGCACCAGTTCAACAAGCTCGAGATGTTCGCCTACGTCCACCCGGACCAGGCCGACGCCGAGCACCAGCGGCTCATGTCGTACCAGGAGTCGATGCTGCAGGACCTCGGGCTGCACTACCGCGTGATCGAGACCGCCGCGGGTGACCTCGGCACGAGTGCCGCGCGGAAGTACGACCTCGAGGCATGGGTGCCGACGCAGGGCACTTTCCGCGAGCTGACCTCGACGTCGAACTGCACGACGTTCCAGGCCCGCCGCCTCGACATCCGGTACCGCACCGAGAGCGGCAAGACCGCGCCGGTCGCGACCCTCAACGGCACGCTGGCCACCACCCGCTGGCTCGTCGCGATCCTCGAGACGCACCAGCAGGAGGACGGCTCGGTCGTCATCCCCGAGGTCCTCCGGCCCTACCTGGGCGGCGTCGAGGTGATCGAGCCCCGATGAGCTCCTCACGCGGCTTCGTGGACGGGTCCGACGCGGCATCGGGCCGGGACGCCGCTGCGCCCGCGCGGGTGAAGCGCTGGCTCGTCGCGCTCGACATCGACGGCACGACCATGCGCGAGGACGGGGTCATCACCGACACCGTCATCCGGGCCGTCCGCGACGCCGAGGCCGCCGGGCACGAGGTCATGCTCTCCACCGGCCGCAGCGAGGGCATGACCGTCCCGCTGCTCGAGCAGCTCGGCATCGAGCCGCGGTACCTCGTCTGTGCCAACGGCGCGCTCACGCTCGAGCGCACCCCCGACGGCGCGTACGAGCGCGTCCACGTCGAGACCTTCGACCCGACCGAGGTCCTGCAGACCATCCGCGGGGCCCTGCAGAACGGTGCGTACGGCGTCGAGGACGAGACCGGCCACTACCTGCTGTCCGGCGACTTCCCCGACGACACCATGACCGGGTCCGGCGACCACGTCGACTTCGAGCAGCTGCTCGGGGTCCGCGCCACCCGCGTCGTCGTCATCTCCCCGGAGCACGGGCTCGAGGAGTTCCTGCAGATCGTCGACCGGATGGGCCTGCACAAGGTCTCGTACACCGTCGGCTGGACGGCCTGGCTCGACATCGCGCCGGAGGGCGTCACGAAGGCGACCGCCATGGAGCGGGTCCGCGAGTGGCTCGACATCCCGCGCTCCCGTGTCTTCGCGGCCGGTGACGGACGCAATGACATCGACATGCTGCGGTGGGCCTCGACCTCCGGCCGCGGTGTCGTGATGGGGCAGGCGCCGGACGACGTCGTCGACGCCGGCAGCGAGATCACCGGTGGCGTCACCGACGACGGGCTCGCGGCGGCGCTCGACACCCTGCCGCGCTGAGGCGCGCGCGGGCGCTCCGCCGCCGGACGGGAGGCCCGGTAGACTGCTCGGGACGCGGTCACGTCTCGCCACGTGGTCGCGTCACGGAGGGTTGTCCGAGTGGCCGATGGAGCCTGTCTTGAAAACAGGTGGGCAGAGATGTCTCGTGGGTTCGAATCCCACACCCTCCGCACCGTTCCCCGTCCGTCAGCCCTGACAGGTCCTCCGGGGGCCCCGGGACCGTCCGCAGCGGCGACCTAGCGTCGAGGCATGGACATCACCACTCGCTCAGTCGTCATCGTCGGTGCCACCTCCGGCATCGGCCTCGAACTCGCCCGGCGCTTCCGGGACGCCGGCAGCTCGGTCGTCATCGGCGGCCGCCGGACCGACCTGCTCGACCAGCTCCGTGCCGAGGGCTTCGGCACCGTGGCGGTCGACGTCACCGACACGGCGTCGGTCGCAGCCGCACGCGACTCCGTGCTCGACCTCCTGCCCGATCTGGACACCGTCGTCACGATGTCCGGCGTCGGGCTCCCCGAGGACCTCCGCGACCCGGCGCACTTCGCCGATGCCGAGCGGACGATCGACGTCAACGTGCTCGGCACCATCCGGGTCGTCGACGCCTTCACCCCGCACCTGCTCGCGCAGGGGAGCGGCACGATCGTCACCGTGAGCTCGGGCATCGGCTTCCTGCCCTTCCCGCTCATGGCCTCGTACGGTGCCTCGAAGGCGGCCGTCCACGCCTACAGCGAGGCGCTCCGTGCACAGCTCGCCGGGACGGGTGTCGACGTCGCCGAGCTCGTGCCGCCGGCGGTCGCCACGAGCATGGGGACCAGCAACCCGAACGCGCTCGACCTCGGGGCGTTCGGCGCCGAGGTGATGACGCTCCTGGCACAGGACCCGACGCCGCACGAGGTCCTGGTGCAGGGTGTCCTCATGCACCGGTGGGCGGAACGCGACGGCACCTACGACGACCTCGTCGCGCAGCGGTCGCGCGCGCTCGCGACGCTGCCCGGCCGGACCGGGACGGCCGCATGACCGCAGGCGGAGGCCCGGACGACGCCCCGACGAACCTGCTCGGCGCGTACCTGCAGGCACGACGTGGGCTCGTGACACCCGAGCAGGCCGGCATCCCGGGCGGCGGGCTCCGCCGCGTGCCGGGCCTCCGCCGCGAGGAGGTCGCCATGCTCGCGGGTGTCAGCACCGACTACTACCTCCGACTCGAGCGGGGTCGGGACACGCACCCGTCGCCGCAGGTCCTCGACGCACTCGCCCGCGTGCTCCGGCTCGACGACGTCGAACAGGCGCACCTCCGGCACCTCGCCGAGCCCGTCCGCCGGAGTCGCCCCCGTCGGAGCGCCGAGCGGGTCCCCGCACGGCTGCACGCACTCCTCGCCGCGCTCGACGTCCCCGCGTTCATCGAGGGGCGCGCGTTCGACGTCCTGGCGGCGAACGACCTCGCGACCGCGTTCTCGCCCCGACTCCGGGTCGGTGCGAACCGACTGCGGTCGCTGCTGCTCGACCCCGAGGAGCGGGCGTTCCACCGCGACTGGGACCGTGCGGTCGCGCAGTTCGTCGGGGCGTTCCGGCGGTCGGTCGCGGACGACGTGCAGGACCAGCGGGTCGTCGAACTCGTGGGCGAGCTGTCGCTCGCGAGCGGACGCTTCCGGCAGCTCTGGGCGCGTCAGGACGTCCGGGCGCTCGAGGGCGGGTCGGTCACGGTCGAGCACCCGGTCGTCGGCGAGCTGCACCTGCACCGGGACAAGCTGCCGGTCGAGGGCCTCGTCCTCGTGCTCTACTACGCGGACCCGGGGAGCGAGAGCGCCGAGCGGCTCGGGCTGCTCGCGGCGCTGACGCAGGAGGCACCGCCGCAGTCAGTGGTGTGAGGAGTCTTCGCTTCCGGGGTAACGTTGTCGCAGGCGTGCACCGGTCGTTCTGTCCACGCCCAGCACCAGGGACCACGGGGGAACGAAGACCATGACGATGCCGACCTCCGTGCCCGGACGCGGGACCGACCGCAGGACCGCGATCCTCGACGCGGCGGCCGTCGAGTTCGACCGGGAGGGATTCGGGGCCGCGAGCATCGCCGGGATCGCCAAGGCAGCCGGGGTCAGCCAGGGCGCGATCCACTTCCACTTCCGGACGAAGCAGGCGATCGCGCTCGGCGTGATCGACGAGCAGAACGCCCGGACCTTCGCCGCCGTCACGTTCGCCGACCCCTCACCGCTCGGCGGGCTCGTCGTGGCGTCGCGGACGATCGCCGGGCTCCTGCTCGAGGACCCCGTGGTGCGTGCCGGCATCCGGCTCTCGCTCGAGAACCGCGTCTTCTCCGGCGCCACCTCCGCCTTCTACGACCAGTGGATCGCGAGCGTCGTCGACGTCTTCCGGCTCGCCGTCGCCGCGGGCGAGGTCGACTCGACCGTCAGCGCCGATGCGCTCGGCGCCACCGTCGTGCCGTGGTTCACCGGCGTGCAGCTCGTCTCGGACGTCCGTGCTGCCCGGACGGACCTGCTCCCGGCGGTCGGGACGATGTGGCGCGTGCTCGCCCACGCCTGCGTGGCCCCGGCCCACCGCGCCCGCCTGCTGGCGGTCGTCGACCGCTCGTTCGCCTGCCCGCCGGTCTGACACCGACGCCTCGGGCGCGACCACCGCGACCGACGGCACGCATCGTGCAGCCGCGAGAGTGAGCACCACGGGCGAGAGCGCGGAAGCACAGGAGGCCCGGACCGGCCCCGGCGGGCTGGTCCGGGCCTCCTGTCCGGAGCCGGTGGCGGCGTCAGTCCGCCTTGGCGGCCTTCGCGGCCTGCTTCGCGCGGGCCTTCTCCGCCTTCTCGCGGCGTTCCGTGCGGGCCTTCTGTGCCTTCTCGCGACGCTTCGCGCGCTTGTTCGCGCGCTCGTGGTCCTCGACGTCCTCGGAACGCTTCTGACGCCACGGCTCGGCGGCCAGGTCCGGGCCGTCCCAGACCTTCACCGCACCCCACGCGGCGGCGAGGAGCGGCACCGAGATGATCGCGCCGGTGATGCCGGCCAGCACGGTGCCGGCGGTCAGGCCGATCAGGATGACCAGACCGTGTAGGCGGAGCGTCTTGCCCATGAGCACCGGCTGGAGGAAGTTGCCCTCGAGCTGGTTGACGACCACGACGATGCCGACCACGAACAGCGCCTGGACCGGACCGAGCGCGACGAGGGCGACCAGCGCGGCCAGGATGCCCGCCGCGGTGGCGCCGACGATCGGGATGAACGCCGTGATGAACACGATGACGGCCAGGGGCAGGGCGAGGGGGACACCGACGATGGCGATGCCCACCCCGATGCCGATCGCGTCGACGGCCGCGACGGTGGCGGTGCCACGGACGTAGCCGCCCAGGGTGGAGACGACGCGGTCACCGACGCGGCGGGCGCGGGTGTACGAGGCGCCGGTGAAGGGACGGAGCAGGAACTCCCAGATGCGGGGCCCGTCCTTGAGGAAGAAGAACAGCACGACGATCATCAGCACGAGGCCGGTGAGGAAGTTCGCGGTGGCGGAGGCACCGGCGAGTGCGCCCGAGCCGAACTGCGCGCTCGTGACGAAGTCCGTCGCGGTCTTCACCGCGTCGTCCACCTGCGAGTCGGAGACCGCGAACGGCAGGGTCGTGCTGAAGTCCTGCAGCTGCTGGAACCCCTGCACGGCGGACTTCTGCAGGCTCGACCACTGGTTCTCGACGGCGACGACGATCAGGTAGCCGAGCAGTCCGAGCACGACGAGGACACCGAGGAGCACCGTCAGCGTCGCGAAGACGGACGGGAAGCCGTGCCGACGGAGCCAGGAGACGACCGGGTGCATGGCCGAGGCGATGATGAGCGCCAGGAGCACCGGGATCGTGACGACGCTGAGCACCTGGCTCGCGTACACGATGCCCGCGACGATGACCAGGATGATGATGACCTGGAGGCACCGGGTCGCGAGCTTGCCGAACGAGTCGGACCACGCGGCCCGTGCGCCGGTCAACGGCTCCGTCGGGGGAGTCGCGGGCGGGGCTGGGGTGGAACGGAAGAACGGCATGTCGCCGACCGTACAGACAGAACGGTGAGCGCGCCGCGGTGGAGCGCGTCGCGGTGGACAGTGCGTACCTGTGGACGGGAGGTGTCAGTCCTCGACCAGGTCCCGGTCGCGGAACCACTTCAGGAGCCAGGCGGCGCTCGTGCGGTCGAAGGACGGCGCGAACTCGAGCGTGCCGGACAGGAAGGGGCTGAAGCCCTCCTCGGCCGCGATGTCGGCGTCGTCGAGGCCGCGGTACGCCATCGACCAGCCGTCGAACCGGCGGTGCTCGATGTCCTCACGGATCAACGACCGGATCGTGTGGTGGCGCGGGTCCCGCTCGATCGCGGCGAACCGGTCGTCCACGCTCCACGCCGGGCCCTCCAGGAGCTGCATGAACCGGCCGCCCTTGACGACGAGCAGCCCGGAGACGCCGAGCGCATCGTTGCGCAGGCGTGCACCGGCGAGCATCTCGGCGAGCTCGTCCTCCCGGAACTCGTGCGTCGCGACGCTCATGTAGACGATGGAGACCAACACACCTCGATTCTCGCGGGTCCGCGGATCGCGCGCACGTGCCTGTCCGCTGGTCGCACCGTCGGGCGCGCCTAGGATCGTCCCCATGGCGACCGTCCTCCTCGTCCGGCACGGGCGCACCACCGCGAACGCGACCGGACTCCTCGCGGGCCGGACCGCCGGCGTCGCCCTCGACTCCGTCGGCAAGCGCCAGGCGGCTGCGACCGCCGAGCGGATCGCCGCGGTGCCGCTCGCCGCGGTCGTGTCCAGTCCGCTGGAGCGCTGCCGACAGACGGCCCGCGCGATCACGGCCTTCCAGTCGGGCGAGCCGCAGCAGCTCGTCGAGCGGGGCATCATCGAGGCGGACTACGGCGACTGGCAGAACCGGACGATCAGCGACCTCGCGAAGGAGCCGCTCTGGCGGGTGGTGCAGGCGAACCCGAGCGCCGTGGTCTTCCCGGGCGGGGAGTCGATGCAGACCATGCAGTCCCGGGCGGTCGCGGCGGTCCGGCGCCTCGACGCGCAGATCGAGGCCGAGCACGGCGCGCATGCGGTCTGGGTCGCGGTGAGCCACGGCGACATCATCAAGTCCGTCCTCGCCGACGCGCTCGGCATGCACCTCGACCTCTTCCAGCGCATCGCCGTCGGGCCGGCCTCGGTGTCGATCGTCCGGTACGGCGAGCAGCGGCCCGAGGTCGTCGCGACGAACACCGAGTCGGGTGACCTCTCGTGGTTGGCACGGGCAGCGGCGCCGACGGGGGATGCACCGGTCGGTGGCGGCGCGGGGCACGAGGACACCGAGCGACCGACTCCCTGAACGGACGGAGGCGGTCGCTCCTACAATGCGGGTATGCCCCCCATCGTCCACGGCTTCGACTGGCCGGACAGACTCGTCGTCGGAACGATCGGGCTCCCGGGCGAGCGGTCGTTCTACATCCAGGCCCGCGACGGCCGCCGCGTCGTGAGCGTCGCCATCGAGAAGGAACAGTCGGCCGTCCTCGCCGACAAGATCGACGAACTCCTCGACGAGGTCGCGACGGTGGAGGACAACCGCTTCAGCGTCCCCGACGCCGCACCCGCCGAACTCCGTGACGGCGACCCCCTCGACCAACCGGTCGAGCCCGAGTTCCGCGCCGGTGCCCTGAGCCTCGGGTTCGACCCCGCGACCGCGCAGGTGGTCATCGAGGCCTACCCGATCGAGGAGGACCTCGAGGTCTTCACCGAGACCACCGGCGACGGCGACGAGGTCGAAGCGGTCGTCGAACTCCCCGAGCCGACCGAACTCCTGCAGGTCAAGATCCCGGTCGGCACCGCCCGTGCGTTCGTCGAGCGGACCCGGGAGGTCGTCGCAGCCGGTCGGCCGAACCCGCCCGAACTCGGATGACGGACCAGCGCGGCAGCGGTGACGGCTCCACCGGCCTCGACGCCGCCAGCGCCGCGGTGCCGAGCGCACCGGGAGAGCTCCGGATCACCGGACGCATCCGCGAAGCGTCGAACGCCACCTTCATCGCCCGGCTCGACGGCGAGAACGTCGTGTACAAGCCGATCGAGGGCGAGAAGCCGCTGTGGGACTTCCCGGACGGCACGCTCGCCGGCCGCGAGGTGTCCGCCTACCTGGTCTCCGAGGCCCTCGGGTGGAACGTCGTCCCGCCGACCTGGCTCGGTGACGGCCCCTTCGGTCCCGGCATGGTCCAGCGGTGGCAGGACATCGACCCGGCGCAGGACGCCGTCGACCTGCTCCCGAGCGAGGAGGCCGCGGCCGCGGTCGCCGAGGGGACCGTGCGCGAGGTGCTCGACGCCGTCGACGAGAACGAGCAGGCGGTCACCCTGGTGCACGAGGACACGGCCGTGCTCCGGCGGATGGCGGTCTTCGACGTCGTCACGAACAACGCGGACCGCAAGGGCGGTCACGTCCTCGCGATGCCGGACGGTCACCGCTTCGGCGTCGACCACGGTCTGACCTTCCACGCCGACCACAAGCTCCGGACCGTGCTCTGGGGATGGATCGGCGAGCCGCTCACCGACGACGAGGTCGCCGGGCTCCAGCGGCTGTCCGAGGCGCTGCGCGGCGAGCTCGGCGAGACCCTCCGGGAGCACCTGACGGACGACGAGCTGTCCGCCCTCCGCGGTCGGTGCGCCGCACTCGCCGCGGTGCGGGCGTTCCCGCCGCCGGCCGGGTCCGGGCCGGCCGTGCCCTGGCCCGTCTTCTGACGCTGGCCGGTCGCCGGCCGGGAGGCGCGCCTCCCGTCCGGCAGCCGGCACCTGTCGGTCCCGTCGCCGCTCAGGCGAAGCGCCCGAAGGCGCTGCCCCACAGCCCGTCGTCGCCGGAGGCCGAGCCGGACCCGCGCCTGGCCCCCAGGTAGGAGCCGACCACCGCGACGCCGAGGTCCTCGTTCTCCGGCGCGGTCACCGTGCCGTCGACGCGGCGGGCCATGCCGTCGACGAAGCGTGCCAGACCGGGGTCGTCGCCGAGGCGGAAGAACGTCGTCTTCGCGCCGAGACGGTGGGCGTTCTCCAACTCGCGGACGCTCAGGGCGATGGTCACCGGGTCCGGCGGGTAGCTGAAGTACACCTGCCCGTTCGGCTCGAGGTGCGACGTCGGCTCGCCGTCGGTGACGATGAGCAGGACCGGCTGCGCGTTCGGGTGCTTCCGGAAGTGCCGGTTCGCGAGCAGCAGGGCGTGGTGCAGGTTCGTCCCCTTGTCCCACATCGCGTCGAGGCCGACGAGCTGTTCGACGTCCATCACCTCGGCTTCGCGGCCGAAGGCGATGAGCTGCAGGTCGTCCCCGCGGAACCTGGTGGAGATGAGCGTGTGCAGGGCCAGTGCGGTCCGCTTCATCGGGACCCACCGGTCCTCCATCGCCATCGAGAACGAGGTGTCGACGAGCAGCGCGACGGCGGCCTGCGTGCGGGCCTCCGTCTCCTGCACCTCGACGTCCTCGATCTGCAGGCGCACACCGGCACCGGTCCGCGCTCCGTCGCCCGCGGTCCTGGTCAGGGCGTTCGTGATCGAGCGCGTGACGTCCCACGGCTCGGTGTCGCCGAACTCCCACGGACGCGTCGAGCCCGAACGGTCACCGGCGGCTCCGGCCCGGCGGAGGTCACGCGCGCCCTGCCGACCGGACATCCGCTCGGCGACGTCCTTGAGCAGGCTCTTCCCGAGCTGCCGCATGGCCCTGGGGGTGAGCCGGAGCTGCCCGTCCGTGCCGGGGCGCATCGACCCGGAGTTCCGCAGCGCCTTCTCGAGCTGCTGCAGGGTGCGGGCGTCCACGGCGGCCTGGTCGCCGAGCTGCTTCGCGAGGGCGTCGAGGTCCAGGTCGTCGAGTTCGGAGCCCGGACCGACCTGCGCGAGCTGGTCGGCGAGGGCGTCGAGGTCCGCGATGTCCTGGAAGATCCCGGTGCCGTCGCCGAGCCCGAGGCCCTGCTCGCCGTCCATGCCCTCGGACCCGCCCCAGTCCTCGCCGGGGCGCAGCGCGCGGAGGTTCTCGTCCAGTCGGGAGAGCGCGCCCATCAGCGCCGGCGAGCCGAACGCCTGTTCGGCGAGGGCGTCGAGTTCGTCGCGCTGCTCCTGTGTCATCGAGTTCCGCATCCGCTGGGCGGCGGCGGCGCGGGCGGCGAGGTCGTCGAGGAGCTCGTCGACGTCCTGCGGGTTGCTCGGGAACTGGTCACCGTGCTGCCGCATGAACGCGTCGAACTGCTCCTGCGTGTCCTCGCCGCGGCGATGCGCGTCGAGCAGGTCGTCGAGGTCCTGCATCATCTGCGCGACCGCGGTCCGGTCGTCGTCGGTGGCGTTCTCGAGCGCCTGCTTCATGCCCGCGAAGCGCTGGTCGAGCATCTCGCGGCCGAGCAGGTCCTTGATCTGCTCGTACTGCTGCCGGGCCGCGGGGCTCTTCCAGTCGTAGCTGCTGAGCTCGCGCACCGCGGCCGCGGGTGACGCCGGCAGGCTCTCGAGCTGCATCTCGGCGAGTGCCCGGTCGCCGTCGTCCATCGCGGTGTCGCGCGCGAGTTGTCCGCGCTCGGCGAGGACGGCCTCGTCGAGGAGCCGTCTGACCTCCTGCAGCGTGCCGTCGAGGTTGTTCCGGCTGGTGAGCTCCCGGCGCTTCTCGGCGACGAGCCGAGCCAGGTCGTCGAGCCCGCGCTGCGTGCGGCCCCCGCGGCGGAGGAACTCCCGCATCGCGCGCTCGGGGGAGGTGCCGGCCATGACGTCCTCGCCGATGGCGTCGAGCGCCTCGGCGAGGTCGACGGGCGGTGCCAGCGGGTCCGGCCCGCCCTCGTACTTGCCGTAGCGGCTGTCCCGGCTGAGACGACGGTTCGGTCGACTAGCCACGGGACACCCCGCCGCTGTTCGGGCCCACGACGTCAGATCCCATACGCTGCTTCGCCCCCGCCGGACTCCTTGCTGATGCGGCGGGCGAGGAACAGCCCCTCGAGCGCCAACTCCACGGCGCCCGCCCGCTCGCCGTCGTTCGTGGCACCGACGCGTTCACCGATCTGGTCGTACAGGTCTGACTCGCCGAGCGACGGCAGACCGGCGAGGAAGTCCCGTGCACTGACCTGCTCGCCCGTGGTGACCATCGTGCCGGCCTCGAGCGCGTCCACGAGGACACCGAAGTCGAGCCCGCGGAAGCGTGAGCGGACGGTCTCCGCGGTCGCCGTGCGGAGCAGGTGTTCGAGCACCTCGTCGGCGCGGTCCTCTTCCCCGGACTCGAACTCGATCTTGCCGCCGAGCACGTCGACCGCGGTCTCGAGGTCGATCGGACGGGCGACCGCCTCGGGCTCACCCTGTCGGGCGGCGCGGTGCACGGCCGCCGCCGACACGGTCTCCGCCCCGGCGATCGAGAAGCGGGCGCTGACGCCGCTGCGCTGGTCGACGGCGCTCGACTCCCGGAGCGCCCGGGTGAAGCGAGCGAGGATCTCGATGAGCGGGTCCGGGACGTCGGCGGTGAGTTGGGCCTCCTGCCGGATCACCGCGATCTCGTCCTCGAGTTCGATCGGGTAGTGCGTGCGGATCTCCGCACCGAAGCGGTCCTTGAGCGGCGTGATGATCCGCCCGCGGTTCGTGTAGTCCTCGGGGTTCGCGCTCGCGACGATGAGCACGTCGAGGGGCAGCCGGAGGACGTACCCGCGGATCTGGACGTCCCGCTCCTCCATCACGTTGAGCATCGCGACCTGGATGCGCTCGGCGAGGTCGGGCAGCTCGTTGATCGCGACGATGCCCCGGTGTCCGCGGGGAATGAGACCGAAGTGGATCGTCTCGGGGTCGCCGAGGCTGCGGCCCTCCGCGACCTTCATCGGGTCGACGTCGCCGATGAGGTCCGCGACGGAGGTGTCCGGCGTCGCCAGCTTCTCGACGTAGCGCTCGTCGCGGTGCACCCACGAGACCGGCAGCGCGTCGCCGAGGTCCTCCGCGCGACGGATGCTCGCCGTGGTGATCGGTTCGTACGGGTGCTCGCCGAGCTCGGACCCGGCGATGACCGGCGTCCACTCGTCCATCAGGCCGTTCATCGTGCGGAGCAGTCGGGTCTTGCCCTGGCCGCGCTCGCCGAGCAGGACGACGTCGTGCCCCGCGATGAGAGCGCGCTCGAGCTGCGGGATGACGGTGGTCCGGAAGCCGTGCAGGCCGGGCCAGGGGTCGCGGCCCTCGCGGAGGGCGGTCAGCAGGTTGTCGCGGATCTCGGCGCGGACCGACTTCTGGACGTGCCCAGCAGCGCGGAGCTCGCCGACCGTGGAGATGTCAGGTCGGTTCACGGGCGCCACGGTACGCCTGCCCGCCGACGCTGGCGACCCTCCGGCCGCGGGCCGCGTCCGCCGGAGCGGGGTCAGCCGAACAGGCGGCGCGACGCGATCTCGGCGCCCTCGGTGAGCGCGCGCAGCTTCGCCCACGCGACGTCCGACGCGACGAACTCGTAGCTCGCGAAGGTCGCCAGTCCGCAGTCCGTGCCGGCGATGACACGGGTGGGGTCGCCCACCGCCTCGGCGGCCTCGACGATGCGGTTCGCGACGAGTTGCGGGTGTTCGAGGTAGTTCGTCGTCACGTCGATGACGCCCGGCACGAGCACGGCGTCCTCGGGCAGCGGCAGGTCGCGGAACGCCGGGAACTCGTGCGCGTGCCGCGGGTTGCCGAACGGGATGCTGAAGGACCCGACTCCTGCCCGGTACAGGTGCGGGAGCAGCACGTCGACCGGCACGTCGTCCTGGTGCGGACCCTGCCAGTTGCCGTAGCAGACGTGCAGTCGGGTCCGCTCCTTCGGGATGTTCCGCAGGGCGTGGTTGAGGGCGTCGACGTGCAGGTCCACCGCCGCGAGGAACTCGTCGAGGGTCGCGTCGCCGAAGTGGATCACGCGCTCCATCGCCAGGTCGGGGGCGTCGAGCTGGAGCACGTGGCCGCGGGCGACGATCTCCTCGTACTCGACCCGGAGCTGCTCGGCGAGGGCGAACACGTACTCGCGGTGGTCGGCGTAGTGCGGGTTGGCGTCGTCGAGCAGCAGGGTCGTGGCGACGATGCCGGGCGTCGCGGCGGAGATGAAGGTCCCCTCAGGAACACGTCCGGCCGCGGCGTTCCGCGCCAGTTCGCGCTCGAACCCGTCCAGGTCCTCGCGGATCCCGGTCCGTTCCGCGTCGTACTGCAGCAGGCCCTGCGCCACCGGGGTGTCCCACACACGGGCGAACTCGGCACCCTCGTCGATCTGTCGCGCCTGGAACGCGGCGTACCCGGGGAACTTCACCGAGTCGAGCGTCGGCTTGCGGTGGCCGGTCCCGCCGAAGCCGGTCAGTCGTTCGCGGATGTAGGTCGAGAACCCGACGCGGGGGACCTCGCCGTCGTTCACGACGTCGAGCCCGGCATCGAGCTGCGCGTCCACGGTCGCGGCGAGCACGGCGGCCGTCTCCTCGCCGAGTGCCCGCTCGTCGAAGGGTTTCCCCTGGTCACGGGCCACCAAGAGGGCGGTCAGCTCCGGCGTCCGGGGGAGCGAACCGGTGTGGGTCGTGAGGATGCGGTCGGTCGAGTTCTGCAGCGGCACGCGACCACGCTACTGGCCGGGAGGCTCGTGGCGGGGTCCGCCACGGGCCTCCCGGCCGGCGGTCCGAGCGATCCGGGAGTTGTGAGGATCCCTAGCATCCTGGAGGATGAGGCCAGAGCGGCGGAGCCTGATCGACATAGGGGGATCCGGCTCCGCCCCGCTCGACCCCCTCCTGCCGGTCGACGGGCGCGGTCGATACGCACGTCCTGGCCGAGAACCCGGGCGGTGGCGCAGGCGTACGGTCCTGCCTTGCGGCAGGCCGAGGGCGTCCGCCGCGGGAGGAGCATGCGCATGACGAGCGCCAGCGGAACGAGGGACGGCACGGTCACGAGCCTGGTCCCGGCGAGGATGGACCGGCTCCCGTGGACCAAGTTCCACTGGAGCGTCGTGGTCGGCCTCGGGGTGTCGTGGATCCTGGACGGACTCGAGATCCAGATCGTCTCCAACGCCGGCTTCAAGGCGGACCTGGGATTGTCGAACCAGGACGTGACGTCGCTCGGCAGTGTCTACCTGGTCGGCCAGGTCGTCGGTGCCCTGGTCTTCGGACGCATGTCCGACCGGCTCGGTCGACGCAAGCTCTTCATCCTGACGCTCGCGATCTACCTCATCGGGTCGGGCGTCGCGGGCCTGGCGCAGGACTTCTGGTTCCTCGCGGTGTTCCGCTTCGTCGCCGGGCTCGGGATCGGTGGTGAGTACGCGGCGATCAACTCGGCGATCGACGAGCTGATCCCGTCGAAGTACCGCGGGCACGTCGACATCGCCATCAACGGCACCTACTGGGGCGGCGCGGCACTCGGCGCGGCCGCGAACATCTACCTGCTCGACACCGCGCACTTCGCCGAGGACGTCGGATGGCGGATCGGGTTCTTCCTCGGCCCGGTGCTCGGCATCGCGATCATCTTCCTGCGTCGGCACATCCCCGAGAGTCCCCGGTGGCTGATGACCCACGGCAAGGAGCAGGAGGCGGAGGAGACCGTCTCGCGCATCGAGGCCGAGGTCGAGCGGGAGTCGGGGCGGAAGCTCGAAGTGGTGCCGCAGTCGAAGGCGATGACCGTGACGCCGATGGACCGCGTCGGGTTCCTCACCATCGCCCGCGTGCTGCTCAAGCAGTACCCGACCCGCACGCTGGTCGGCGCGACCATGATGATCACGCAGGCGTTCCTGTACAACGCGATCTTCTTCACGTACGCGTTGGTGTTGACGAACTTCTTCGACATGGAGACCGCGCAGACGAGCCTGTACTTCTTCCCGTTCGCGATCGGCAACCTGCTCGGTCCGCTCATCCTCGGCCGGTTCTTCGACACCTGGGGTCGGCGGCAGATGATCTTCCTGACGTACCTGGTGTCCGGGCTCGTGCTCGCGACCTCTGCGTTCCTGTTCCGCGCCGACGCCATCAGCGCCACCGTCCAGGTCGCGTTCTGGTGCGTGTCGTTCTTCTTCGCGTCGGCCGGAGCGTCGAGCGCCTACCTGACGGTGAGCGAGATCTTCCCGCTCGAACTCCGGTCGCAGGCGATCTCGTACTTCTTCGCCCTCGCGCAGGTCTTCGGCGCGATCGCTCCGCTGGTCTACGGCGCCTTCATCGGGGACGGGTCGTCGCGCGAGCCGCTCTTCTGGGGCTACCTGCTCGGGTCCGGGGTGATGGTCCTCGGCGGCGTCGTGGCACTCGTGTTCGGGGTCGACGCCGCGCGGAAGGGACTCGAGGACATCACGCAGCCGCTGTCCGTCCTGACCGCGAAGGACGGGGCGGGGGCGTCGTCCTCGCGAAACTCCTGATGCAACATGTTTAGCGGTGAGCGTCACGTCCTGTGATCCTCGTGGCCACGGCCCGTCCTGGAGGGCCGTGGTCACGGAGGCACCATGCGGAACGCGAGAACGACGAATGGACGACGGGCGACGGCCGAACGGGCCGTCGCCCTCCACATGCAACTGAACAGGGCCGTTGTCCACCGTGCCGTCGGGGTGGTGTCCCGTCAGGGCCGCCATGCGTGACGGTGACGTGATGACCGGCCTCCTGCGCCCCGATCGTGATGTCGCCCATGCCGGCGACCCCATCGCCGTCCCGCGCAACCTGCTGCGCGACGCCGTCTTCGCGCGGATGCTCCGGAGCATCCTGCGCGGTGACTACCGGCGCGGCCAGCGCCTCCGGCTCGATGCGCTGGCGGACGACATGCAGGTCTCGCGGACGCCCGTCCGTGAAGCCCTCGTCCCGCTGGAGGCCATGCGGCTCGTGGTCGTCCAGCGGTACGTCGGCGTCGTCATCGCGCCGTGGACCGTCGGGCAGATGGTGGAGCGCACGCGCATCGCCCGGTCGATGCTCGTCGACCCGCCGACCAGCTGTGCGCCCACCGACGAGCCGTTCGACGCCGTGGTCCTGCGCGACTGCCAGTCCGAGGCGGGGGCGTTCGTCGAACTCGCCGTGTGGGTGCTCCGCCGCTCGGGAGCACCGGTGAGCGCGGACTGGCTCCGGTCGCAGCAGCCGGTGCTCGACGTCTTCCACACGGACGACATCGCCCGCGCGAACGGCATCGACGTCGCCGCGGACTGGACCAGTCGCATGCACCTGGTCAAGGCGGCCCGTGCCGCTGCCCTGGCCGACGACGTCCTCCGGTGTGCGGCCCGCTTGATCGAGCTCGCCGAACTCCTCATCGCCCTGCCCGAACGGTTTCGGAGCGCGGAGTCCGCCTAGTGCCGCCGGGCACGCGGTCGCTGCTGCGTGCTGGCAGAGACGACGTCGCTCCCCGGGCGGGCACCGGGCGATCGGGGACGCCGGGCCCAGGCCACGGGGAGCGACGTCTGGGTGCTGTGTCGTAGCGACAGGGCACGGATGCCCCGGAATGTGATCGCCACGTCCCGACGAGACTATGCAGCGGGGTACACGCTGGCAAGCCCCCGCCGTCCCCACTTCGGGGGACCGACCGCGCCCAGGGTCAGGTGGAGCGCTGACGGGCCGTTTCGTCCCGGCCCTCGTCCTCCTGTATGGTGGTGGGAGTGCCGTCAGGCACCTGGAGACGTCGCATAGTCAGGCCGAGTGCACCACCCTGCTAAGGTGGAGTCCCCTCTAGGGGACCGAGGGTTCAAATCCCTCCGTCTCCGCACTCCTCGAAGCCCCGGTTCCGCAGCAGCGGACCGGGGCTTCGTCGTCGGCCGAGCTCCTCGGTGCGCGGGCTACGACGCGGAACAAGTTAGCACCCGGAACGAAACTGCCTCCTGACCAGGGCTTTGCCGCGGACCTGCAGGATGCCCGCGGTCCGCGTACCCCGGGGGACAGATCCTGACCCCCGATCCGGGGACTGGTGCATCGGAGATTCCCCAGAATCCGCTAGGAGTCCCCTGTTGTTCATTTCCGGGTCACGGATCAGTTGATCTCGGGAGGGCTGCGGTTCGCCATCCGACTGCCACTGTGATGCCGCCGAACCGGAGAGCAGCACTCCGTCGGTCGCCCGAGCAGCTGCCCCGGATTCCCGAAGGATCACGTTGTCCACAGATTCGCCCCGCCTCCTCACGGTCGTGCGGGACCCGTCGGACGTCAGGTTCCGGTTCATCGCCCGTGCTGGCGGGGTCGCGGTCCTCACGATCATGTCGCTGGTCGGCCTGTTCCTGGCGTTCCGCGCCTCCGAGGCCCTCCGCGTCGCCGGTTTCAGCTTCCTCACCACGCAGGCCTGGGACCCGGATGCCCACCGCTTCGGCATCGCGGCCGTCCTGGTCGGCACGATCCTCATCGCCTGTGTCGCGATCGCCCTCGCCGTCCCGCTGTCCCTCGGCACCGCGCTCTACATCACCGAGTACGCACCGACCCGTGTGCGGAAGTTCTTCATCGGGCTGGTCGACCTGATGGCCGCGATCCCGAGCGTCGTCTACGGCCTGTGGGGGTTCTTCTTCCTGCAGGGGCAGATCACCCCGGTGTCGCGGTGGATCTCGCAGTGGTTCGGGTGGATCCCGCTGTTCCGCGTCGAGGGGATCGACCTGGACGACCCGCTCGCGTCCTCGACCGTCTACACGGCGTCGACCTTCATCGCCGGCATCGTCGTCGGGCTGATGATCACCCCGATCGTCACCTCGATCATGCGCGAGGTCTTCTCGCAGGCACCGCTCGGCGAGCGGGAGGGGGCGCTCGCCCTCGGGTCGACGAAGTGGGGCATGATCCGCTCGGTCGTGCTGCCCTTCGGCCGCGGCGGGATCATCGGCGGCACGATGCTCGGACTGGGCCGTGCGCTGGGGGAGACCATCGCGGTCTACATGATCATCTCGCCGGTGTTCGTCATCCAGCCGCACGTCCTGCAGGCCGGCGCGAGCTCGGTGTCGTCGCTCATCGCCCTCCGCTACGGCGACGCGACCCCGTTCGGGATGTCCGCCCTGATGGCGGCCGGCCTGACCCTCTTCCTGATGACCCTCTGCATCAACTTCGCCGCGTCCGCGGTCGTCGCCCGTTCACGGTCCGGAGCGAGCAGCTAGCCATGACCGAGATCACCCAGGCGCCGTCGGGCGCCACGACGCCCCTGCCCGCCACGACCCGCCGCACAGCGGTCCCGACCAGCCCGCCGACCGCTGCGGGCCCGTCCGGTGCCGGAGCCGGCACCGTCCTGCCGCTGGCCGAACGGGCCTCCGAGCCGGACCGCGGTCCCGAGGACCGCCGCGTCGGCGGGGTGCGGATCAGCGACCTGCTCTGCCACGTCGGCGCGGGCCTGGCCTCCCTCGCCGTCACGGTCGTGGTCTTCACCGACCTGGCACCGGTGTCCGGTCCGATCGCGTTCGCCGCCGTCGCGTACGTGATGTTCCTCGTGTTCTACGCGCTGCTGGTCGCGACGACCGAGAACGCCGCCGTGGTGCGGGACCGCGTGGTGTCGGCGGCCGTCCACACCCTGGCGTTCGTCGTCGTCGCCACACTCGTCTTCGTCGTCGGGTTCAGCGTCGTCCGGGCCACCAGGGCCCTGCCGCACGCGAACTTCTACACGCAGGACATGGCACTCACCGGGCCGCTCGACCCGATGACCTCCGGCGGGGTGCTGCACGCCATCGCCGGGTCGCTCATCCAGATCTCGATCGCGCTCCTCATCACCGTCCCGCTCGGGATCACGACCGCGCTGTTCCTCACCGAGGTGCCGGGGCCGTTCGCCCGGTTCGTCCGGACCATCGTCGAGGCGATGACGGCCCTCCCGTCGATCGTCGCCGGGCTGTTCATCTACGCGAGCGTCATCGTCGGGCTCGGCGTCGACAAGTCCGGCTTCGCGGCGTCCCTCGCGATCAGCGTGATGATGCTGCCGATCATGATCCGGTCCGCCGACGTCGTGCTCCGTCTGGTCCCGTCGACCCTCAAGGAGGCGTCGATCGGGCTGGGCGCGGGGCAGTGGCAGACCGTCTGGCGCGTCGTGCTCCCGACGTCGCGGTCCGGTCTCGTCACCGCGATCATCCTGGCGACGGCGCGCGGGATCGGCGAGACGAGCCCGGTGCTGCTCACCGCCGGGTACGCGCCGGACCTCAACATCGACCCGACGAACGGCCCGATGATCTCGCTGCCCCTGGCGATCTTCGAGTTCGTCAAGTCGCCGGAGCCGAACATGATCGCCCGCGGCTTCGGCGCCGCCGCGGTGCTCATGTCCCTCGTGCTCGTGCTGTTCGTCATCGCCCGCGTGATCGGTGCGCAGACCGTCGCGACCCGGGAACGCCGCAACGACCGCATCCGTGCCGCCGGTCGACTGGTCCGCCGCGGTCTGGCCGCCGTCGCACCCGCCGTCCGTTCCGCCCGCCGGTTCGTCGACCGCCACGTGGACAGCCTCAACTCCCGCCTGACCGACTCCTCCCCGAAGGACCTCTCGTGACCACCCGCAGAAGACGCACGATCGGTGCGCTCCTGGCCGCCGCCGTGCTGGCCCTCACGACCCTGCCCACCACCGCCGCGAGCGCGGCGGAGAACTACGTGCCCATCTCGGGCGCCGGTTCCTCGTGGAGCTCCGTCGCCATCCAGCAGTGGGCGGTGAACGTCCAGCAGTACGGCATGAAGGTCCGGTACGCGAGCACGGGGTCGTCCGACGGCCGCAACCAGTTCAAGGCCGGCACGGTGGACTTCGCGGTGTCCGAGATCCCGTACGGCATCAAGGACGGTGGGGTCACGGACGACCCGCCGACCGTGGGGTACGGCTACATGCCGGTCGTCGCGGGCGGGACGTCGTTCATGTACAACCTCAGCTCGGGTGGCAAGCAGATCACGAACCTGCGGCTGTCCGGTCCGGTGCTCGCCGGGGTGTTCACGGGGAAGATCACGAGCTGGGACGACCCGGCGATCAAGGCGGACAACCCCGGCCTCGAGCTCCCGAAGCGTCCGGTCGTGCCCGTCGTCCGTTCCGACGGCTCCGGCTCGACCGCGCAGTTCACCACCTGGCTGAGCAAGAAGTACCCGTCCGAGTGGAACGCGTACTGCAAGCAGGCCGGACGTCCGCTGCCGTGCGGCGTGACGTCGAACTACCCGACGGTCCCGGGCAAGGGCTTCATCGCCCAGCCGAACTCGCAGGGTGTCTCCGGCTACGTGGCGCAGAAGGCGAACGTCGGGACGATCACGTACGTCGAGTACTCCTACGCACTGAAGACCGGATACCCGGTCGCGAAGGTGCTCAACAAGGCGGGCTACTACGTCGAGCCCACCGCCTCGAACGTCGCCGTCGGGCTCCTCGGGGCGAAGATCAACGAGGACAAGAACTCCTCGGCGTACCTCACGCAGGTGCTCGACGGCGTCTACGACAACGCGGACGCGCGCACGTACCCGCTGTCGTCGTACTCCTACATGGTCATCCCGACGACCACCGACGCCAGCCTGACCCCGGCGAAGGGCAAGACCCTCGCCGCGTTCGACTACTACTTCCTGTGCGAGGGGCAGCAGCAGGCCGAGGTACTCGGCTACTCGCCGCTGCCGATCAACCTGGTGCAGGCCGGTCTCGAGCAGGTGCGCCGGATCCCGGGGGCGGTCGCGAAGGACGTCGACATCCGGAAGTGCAACAACCCGACGTTCTCGGCGGACGGCACGAACACGCTGGCGGCCAAGGCCCCGCAGCCTCCGGCCTGCGACAAGCTCGGTGCGGAGCAGTGCACCGTGGGCACCGGCGGCGCGAAGGCCACCGAGACGCCGAGGCAGACCCAGGCCGGCTCGAAGGGCGGGGGAGCGACGGGCGCGTCCGGTTCCGGCGGCTCCGGCGAGGGCGCCACGGCGACGTCCGGAGGCTCGTCCTCCGGAGCCTCCGGCTCCGGCGGTGAGGCCCTGTCCGGCGGTGGCAGCGGCGGTCCCGGCGGCACCGGTGTCGCAGCGAACGCGGTCGGCAACGGCTCCCCGGTGCAGTGCGACGCCGACAGCGGTGTCTGCCAGAACGTCGCGGCGCTCCCGGTGTCCGTCGACGCGCTGCACGGGTGGAGCTCGCGCCAGACGCTCATGCTCGTCGCCGTCGCGGCCCTGCTCGCCCTCGTGCTGCTGCCGCCGTTCATCGGCGTGCTCGTCTCCCGACGGAGGGTCCGCAAGTGAAGAACCAGCACCTCGTCCGGCTCGGCTCCGCCGCGCTCGCCTTCGGCATCGTGACGACGACGGTCGCCGGGTCCCTGCTCGTCGTGACCGCGCCCGCCTCGGCCACCGCCCCGACGGACAGCTCCGCGATGACCCTGACGTGGGAGGAGGCCCAGGCGTCGCTCGGCGGCGGTCAGGCCCCGGGCACCGGCACGCCCGACCCGGACGCCGAGACCTTCTCGGGGATGACCTTCCGGGTGAGCCAGACGGAGGAGCTCACCGACCAGGGCATCACGGTCAGCTGGAGCGGAGCGAAGACGACCTCGCCGAGCGAGTACGCGACCGACTACGTGCAGATCATGCAGTGCTGGGGCGACGACCCGGCCGGTCCCTCCCCGCAGCAGTGCGTGTGGGGTGCGCCGTCGGCCGCTGTCAGCAGCCGGACCGGCGTCGGCGCCGCCAAGCGGGACCTCGTCCGCGGCGACGACCCCGTGCAGGACACCACCCTCGTCGGCGAGCAGGCCGACCCGGACCTCATGCTCGAACCGCCCGCCGAGAACCCGTTCCTCAAGGCGTACCGGATGCCGTTCCGCGCGGTCGACGGCACCCTGGCGAAGACCTCCACGGAGCTGTCCAAGCAGTTCGACGCGAACACCTCGAACGAGGTCACGGCCGGTCGCACGGCGGGTGACGGCACAGGGCAGGTCGTCTTCGAGACGCAGTCCGGGCTCGAGGCGCCGCAGCTCGGGTGCGGCCAGGAGGTCGCCGGCACGAGCACGCCCCGGTCCTGCTGGCTCGTGGTCGTCCCGCGCGGCTCGCACAACCTCGACGGCAGCACCGCCGACTCGACGGCCGCCGGTCGCGTGACCGGGTCCCCGTTGTCGGCCTCCGCGTGGCGCAACCGCGTGGTGTTCCCGCTCGGGTTCCAGTCCGTCGCGCAGTCCTGCCCGATCGGCAACGCCGAGGAGCGACTGGTCGGGTCGGAGACCGCCACCGAGGCCGTCACCGCCTGGCAACCGGCACTCTGCGGCCTCGGGACCACCTACGGGTTCTCCCAGATCGGCGACGGCGAGGCCGCCAACCAGATCGTCTCGGAGGTGGACGGCTCCTCCCGTCTCGCCCTCGTGACCAGTCCGCTCGCGAAGGCCGTCGCGGCGGAGAACACCATCCGGTACGCGCCCGTCGCGCAGTCCGCCGTCGTGGTCGCGTTCACCATCGACTACCGCCTGTACCCGGACGCACCCGCGAAGGTGCGTGACGGCCTCCAGGCCCTCGACCTGACGCTCGACGCCCGCCTCGTCGCGAAGCTGCTGACGCAGTCGTACCAGGCCGACGTCCCCGGTCGTGGCAGCGGGAACACGACCCTGCAGGGGAACGCGGCCAGCCTCGTCACCGACCCGGAGTTCCTCGCGCTCAACCCGACGTTCGTCGGGTCGAAGAGCGACACCGCCCCGGCCGGGCTCATGGTCGCGCTCGGCAACGCCGACGCGAACGGCCGGGTGTGGTCGTGGCTGCGCTCCGACCCGGTGGCGGCCGCGTTCCTCGACGGCCGTCCCGACGAGTGGGGGATGCGGATCAACCCGGCGTACCGGTCGCTGGCGCTCGCCACCGACACGAGCGTGGACAGCTTCCCGAAGGCCGACCTGACCATCGCGAAGGGCGGTGACCCCGACGAGACCGGCTACGGCACGCTCGACATGCGTCCCTACATGAACGACATGCACGAGGGGGCGTACCGCACCCTCAAGGCCGACCCGAACGAGAAGAGCTCCTGGAACCCGTTCGGGCAGCCGAAGGGCTACACCTCGCTCGGTGCCCAGGTACCCGGCAGCCGGTTCGTCCTGACGATCACGGACGCCGCGTCGGCCGCGCGCTACGGCCTGCCGACCGCGAAGCTCGTGAACGGCGCCGGCGAGGCGGTCGCACCGACACCCGAGTCGGTCGCCGCAGGCGTCGCCACGATGCGCGCGTCGACCGTCCCCGGGGTCGTCGTCGCGGACCCGGCCGACCGCACCCCCGGCGCCTACCCGCTGTCGATGCTCAGCTACGCCGCCGTCAACGTCTGCGCCGCGACGCCCGAGGAACGCCGCGCCTACGCGGGGTTCATCGGCTACGCGGCGGGCAAGGGGCAGGTCCAGGGCGAACGGCAGGGCGAACTGCCCGCCGGGTACGTGCCGCTGCCCGCCGCCATGACGACCCAGGCGGAGACCGTCGCAGCGGACCTCGTCGACACCCGTGCCGTCGCCGCCGCCTGCCCCGAGGCCGCCCCGGCCGCTCCGGGGACCGGCGAGACGCCGGAGGCGGAGGCCCCACCGGCCTCCGCACCGGAGGACCAGTCGCTGCCCGTCGGGACGACCGACACCGGCTCGACGTCCACCGGTCCGGTGTCCGCTCCCGAGGTCCCGGCCGTCCAGGAGCCGTCGTCGAACGACGTCGACCAGGCCGCCGCCGCGGACGGACCCGACCACCGCACCACGGACCAGCCCCTGGCCGCGACCCGCATGGGACTCGCCGCCGCACTCGGGGCCGGCGTGCCGGCCCTCGGCATCGGTCCGTTCCTGATCCGCCGCGGACGGAGGCTGGCGATGCTGGCCGCCGCCCACGTGTGACCCCGTTCCACCCCATCGACTGCTGCCACCTGGGCCGCGTCGGAACCCACGAAAGGAACCACCAGCCATGAAGGCGAACACCTTCTGCAAGATCGGCGTCACGTTCGGGGCGACCGCCCTGATCGTCGGTGCCCTCGCCGTGCCAGCCGCCCAGGCGGACCCGGCCGGCAACGCGTTCGGCACCCTCGTCGGACTCGGCTCGGACACCACGCAGGACGTCATGAACGGCGTGGCGACGGCCGTCGGCGGTGGACAGATCGCCTCCTACGACGCGGCGAACGCCGGTCCCTCGGTGGTCACCCGTGCCGGCGGCAAGGCGATCCCGCGCGTGTCCGGATCCGGTGCCGGTCGTGACGCGCTCCTCGTCGCCATCGGTGCGATCGCCAGCAAGTCCGGCGTCGCGCTGGCCGACGGCACGAGCACGACGGTCGACTCCTCGGTGGTCGGTCAGCTCGACTTCGCCCGGTCCTCGAGCGGCCCGTCGAGCACCGCGTCCGACGGCGTCGTCGCGTACGTCCCGTTCGCCCGCGACGCCGTCGACGTGGCGTACGCCCCCGGCAGCAAGCTCGCGAAGGTCCCCTTCTTCGTCGGCGACGGCACCCAGGCGAAGACCGCCCCGACCCTGTGGAACGTGTACCGCGGCGACGTCACCCACGCCTACTTCAGGGCCGACGGCTCGTACGACTCGGTCGGCTCGTCCGCCACCGGCCCCGACGGCACCACGGCCGTGAAGATCAAGCCGCTCCTGCCGAAGTTCGGCTCGGGCACCCGCAGCTACTTCCTCGGCAAGCTCGGCCTCACCGACGCCTCCGGCTTCACCTCGACCAGCCCGTTCGTGTCCGACACGGTGGCCGGTGAGCCGATCGAGGAGCACAACGGCCAGGCGATCGTCGACAGCACCACCGGGGGAACGCTCGCCCTCGCCCCGTTCTCGGTCAGCCAGTGGGTCGCGCAGGCGAACGGCGTCGGCTCGGTCAAGGACCGTCGCCACGGCGTGGTGCTCGCGCCGCTGAGCGTCGTCGACGGCAAGCAGGCCCCGGCCACCACCGGCAGCGGCTCGTCGTACGCGACCAACCCCGCGTACGCCGGCTTCGTCCGCGACGTCTACAACATCGTGCCGTCCCGCCTGGCCGACGACCCGTCGAGCGCGATCGCGAAGACCTTCGTGGGCAAGGACTCGCTCGTCTGCAAGCAGACCGCCACGATCGCGGCCTACGGCTTCCTCCCGGAGCCCGCCACCACGCCGGCGACCACCTGCGGCTACGACCAGCTGCGCTCGGTCACCGCGTCCCCGAGCACCACGAAGCTCACCGTCCCGGCGACGGCCACGGCGGGCAAGGCCGTCACCGCATCGGTCTCCGTCGACTCGTTCGGCGCGGGCGGTGGCACGGTCAAGGTGTTCAAGGGCACCACGGTCGTGGGCATCGGCACGATCGCGCGCGGCGCCACGACCGGCACCGCCTCGGTCACCCTGCCCGCCGGATCGGCCTCGGTCACGGCGCTGTTCGTCCCGGCGCTCGCCGGTGTCGCGTCCAGCAGCTCCGCGCCGTCCACCGTCGACGTGGCCCCTGCGACCGCCGTGGCACTGACCGCCCCGAAGCTCACGGTCGGCAAGACCGCGAAGGTGGCCGTGACGGTCACCGGCGCGGACGCAGCCGGCGGCACGGTCACGCTGAAGAACGGCAAAGAGACCCTCGGCACCGCCCAGGTGGCCGCTGCCGGCACCGCGACCGTCTCGTTCGTCCCGAAGGCGGCCTCGTACAAGCTCAGCGCGGTCTACGTCGGGAAGGCGTCGGGCACGACCGTGACGAGCCCGACCGCGTCCGCCGCGGCGGCCAAGGGCACCGCGACCGTCACGGTCAGCGCGATCAAGTCGGTCAAGGCCTCGGCCAAGGCGAAGGTCGCCGTCCGGGTCTCCGGCGCCGGCTCGGTGCCGACCGGGACCGTCACCGTCAAGGAGGGCAGCAAGAAGCTCGCCTCCGGCACCGTGTCGAGCAAGGACGGCCGCGTGACCGTCACCCTGCCGAAGCTGAAGGCCGGCACCCACAAGCTGACCGTGTCCTACGGCGGCAGCACGACCTGGAACAGCGCCAGCAAGGCCGCGACCCTCAAGGTCACCAAGTAACACCCCCTGCCCGGTCGGCCGCACCGCGGCCGACCGGGCCCCTCCCACCACTGCGATGGACGAGACCATGACCAGCACCCCCTCCCGACGGGACCGGCCGGCCCGACGGCTGCCCGTCCTGCGCCGGCCGACCTCCCGACGCACGGTCCGTCGACCTGCCGTCCGCCGCCCGACCAGCGGGTGGTCGACGGAGCCCGTCGGTCCCGCCGCCCGGGCACTCCCGGTACTCGGCCGGCCCGAGCGGTGGCGGTTCGGCGGGTCCGCGCTCGTCGTGGTCGGGTTGCTGCTGGTCGGGTTCGCGTTGCAGTTCATCGCCGTCTCGCAGGTCTCGTACGTCCGCGACCAGCAGCTCGCCCTCGACGCCTACCGGTTCGACCTCGCGAACGCGACCGCCCCCGTGGGGCAGACCGGGCCCGACGGCCGTCTCGTCGCGGACGGCACCCCGGTCGCCCTCCTCCGGGTCCCCGCGATCGGCCTGCGCTCGGTCGTCCTCCAGGGCACCACGTCGGACGTCACGCGGTCCGGCCCGGGTCACCGGCGGGACACCCCGCTCCCCGGACAGGCGGGGGCGAGTGTCGTGTACGGACGCCAGACGGCCTACGGCGGCCCGTTCGGCCGCATCGCCGAGCTGCACCGCGGCGACACCCTCACCGCCACCACCGGCCAGGGCACCGCCCGGTACCGCGTGACCGACGTGCGCCGGACCGGCGACCCCGTCCCGGCCCCGATGGCGGTCGGTGACGGTCGGCTGACACTCGTCTCCGGTGCCGGGCTGCCGTTCCTTCCGCACTCCGTCGTCCGCGTCGACGCCGAGCTGGTGTCCGACCCGGCGCCGACCCCCACCCCGGCCTTCGGCTACTCCAGCCTCGAACCCCGCGAGCTCACGATGGCCGGCGACGGGACGGTCTGGCCGTTCGTGGTGCTCGGGCTCATCGTGCTCGCCGCGATGGTCGCGCTCTTCACGGTCGGGATGCGCCTGTGGGGCCACCGGCAGACCGTCGTGGTGGCCGTCCCCGTCGTGCTCGCCGTCGGACTCTTCGCGGCCTCGCAGCTCACCCTCCTGCTCCCCAACCTGATGTGACCGGAAAGGCCACCACCATGACCGACACCGCCACCACGGTCGACGAGTTCGACAGCTGGTTCGCCGCCGGCACCGACACCCCGACCGAGCTCATCCCGACGCTCACCCCGGCCACCCTCGACGCCCGTGACGTGTCCGCCTGGTTCGGTGACCACAAGGTCCTCGACCGGGTCTCGCTGACCATGCCGGCCGGTCAGGTCACCGCGCTCATCGGGCCGTCCGGGTGCGGCAAGAGCACGTTCCTCCGGACGCTCAACCGCATGCACGAACTCGTCCCCACGGCGTCGCTCGCGGGCGAGGTGCTGCTCGACGACGTCGACATCTACGACGCCTCCCGCCGCATCACCGAGGCACGACGCCAGATCGGCATGGTGTTCCAGAAGCCGAACCCGTTCCCCGCGATGAGCATCGCCGACAACGTCCTCGCCGGCCTCGCCCTCACCGGGGTCAAACTCGACAAGAACGCGAAGACCGACCTGGTCGAGGAGACCCTGACGAAGGCCGGGCTCTGGAACGAGGTCAAGGACCGCCTCCGGCAGGCGGGCGGCGGGCTCTCCGGCGGCCAGCAGCAGCGCCTCTGCATCGCCCGGTCGCTGGCGGTCCGGCCGCGGGTCCTCCTGATGGACGAACCGTGCTCCGCCCTCGACCCGACGTCGACGCGCCGCATCGAGCAGACCATCACCGAACTGGCGCGGGACGTCACCGTCGTCATCGTCACGCACAACATGCAGCAGGCCCAGCGTGTCTCCGACCGGTGCGCCTTCTTCCTGGCCGAGGCCGGCACCCCGGGCGCGATCGTCGAGCACGGTCCGACCGACGCGATGTTCGGTGCGCCGCAGGACCCGCGCACCGCCGACTACGTCAACGGCCGGTTCGGGTAGGCGGAGCGCGCCACCGCCGGGCGGCACGTCCCGACCGCACGGTACAGTCGGCGCGTGCAGCGACGATCAGTGGTGGTGACGGCCGGCGTGCTCGCGGCGGGCCTCGTGCTCGGCGGAGGTGCCACAGCGGGTGCGGTGACGACCGAGGCGTACATCGGCCCCGGTCCGCACGCGGTGTCCCGTGTCGCGGACGCCGGACAGCGGGCGACCACGATCGGCGTGGACGGCGTCACCCTCCGGGACGACGGGAAGGCCCTCGCCGCGGCACCCGACGGCCTGGCGCGTCTCGCCCGCACGGCACACGCGGCCGGTGCCCGGTCGGAGCTGCTCGTGAGCAACTTCTCGGAGACCCTGGGCGACTTCTCGCCCGAGACGGGCACGGCCCTGCTCGCCGACGCGACGAACCGCGACCGCGTGGCCCGCGCGCTCGCCCGGACGGCGCAGCGCGACGGCTTCGACGGCGTGCAGATCGACCTCGAGTCCCTGCGGGAGCAGGACCGACCGGGCCTCGTCGCGTTCATCGACGCGGTACGGGCGGCGGTCCGCGAGCGACTGGGCCCGAGCGCGAGGACGTCCATCGCCGTGATGGCCTCGACGGACCGGGCGGGCTACCGCGACACCGGCTACGACCTGCGGGAGATCGCCCGCCGTGTCGACCGGGTCGTGCTCATGACCTACGACCAGCACGGGCCGTAGAGCGGTCCGGGGACGATCGGTGCCCTCCCGTGGACGCGGCAGGTCGTCCGGGCGGCGCAGTCCGCCGGCGTCCCGCGCGGTCACATCGACCTGGGCGTCGCCGGGTACGGGTACGTGTGGGGACCCGGAGCCGTGGACCGCTCGTTGACCGTGGCACACGCGGCCCGGCTGGCGGGGGACCGGGCACGGTGGTCGGCGCGCAACGGCGAGTGGTCGGCGACGCTGGCGGACGGTCGGGAGCTGCACTGGTCCGACGCCCGCTCCTACCGGGTGCGCCAGGACCTGGCCCGCGAGCTCTCGCTGCACGGCGTCGCGATGTGGTCCCTGGACTCCATGCCGCTGCCGGAGGACCGTCCGCGCAACCGGTGACACATCCTCCGCTGGCTGTCATCGCGCCGGGGTAGCATCGCCGCACATCGACCCCGTGGCGAGGAGACCTGCGTGCCGGACCTGACCCACCGAACCGTCCCGATCGGCGTGATCCAGGAAGCCGGGGCGGCCATCGCCTCGTCGGTCGCGACCGTGGTGGACGGCAAGCCCGACGCGATCCGCACGGCGCTCACCGTCATGCTCGCCGAGGGCCACCTGCTCGTCGAGGACGTCCCCGGCGTCGGCAAGACCGTGCTCGCGAAGGCGCTCGGGGCGTCCGTCGGGGGGTCGGTCAACCGCATCCAGTTCACGTCCGACATGCTCCCGTCCGACGTCACCGGCGTGAACATCTACGATCAGTCGTCCGGCACCTTCCGGTTCTCACCCGGGCCGGTCTTCGCGAACGTCGTCATCGGCGACGAGATCAACCGCACCAGTCCCAAGACCCAGTCGGCCCTGCTCGAGGCCATGGCGGAGTCGCAGGTGACCGTCGACGGCGTCACCCGGCCGCTCGAGTCCCCGTTCATGATCGTCGCCACGCAGAACCCGGTCGACATGGAGGGCACCTACCCACTGCCGGAGGCCCAGCGCGACCGCTTCATGGCCCGCATCGCGATGGGGTACCCGAGCGCCGGCGCGGAACGGCGGATGCTGTCGGCCCGGGGCGCGCACGACCCGCTCGGCGACCTGCGCCCGGTCGTCGACGTCGACACCCTGCGGTCGATGATCGCCGCCGTCCGCACCGTGCACGTCGCCGCGGACGTCGCGGCGTACATCGTCGAGATCGTCCGCGTCACCCGCACGCACCCCGACCTGCTGCTCGGCGCGAGCCCCCGTGCGACCCTGCACCTGGCGCAGGCCGCCCGCGCCGCCGCGGCCCTCGCTGGACGCCCGTTCGTCACCCCGGACGACGTCGCGGCGCTCGCGCCGGTGGTCCTCGCCCACCGACTCGTCCCGGTCGCCCGCGGACTCGGGGGCGCGGCAGAGGACACCGCTCGCGAGATCGTCGTCCGCATCGTCGCCGACACCGCGGTGCCCTTCACCGCCACGCCCGTCCGGTCCTGATGGCGGACCTGCGTCCCCTCGCCGGGCGGCTCGCGCGTCGCACCGGCGCGACGCGCTCGGTGCTGTCCCGGTACGGACGGCGGGGGCTCGGGATGCTGCGGCGCACGCCGTTCCCCCGCCCGACGCTCCGCGGCTGGACCGTGACGGTGGCCGGCGTCGGCCTCGTCCTCGCCGGACTGGCGACGTCGATGAGCGTCGCCGTGACCGCCGGGCTGCTCCTCGTCGTCCTCGTCGTGCTCGGCGTCGTGACCGCACTCGCCGTGGCGGCGCCGCTCCGGGCCTCCCGGTCGGCACCGCGCGCGGTCGTGCAGGTCGGCGAGGTCTACCGGGAGCGGGTGACGCTCCGCGGCTCCGGCATGCGGTTCGCACCACGGTCGACGCTGCTCGTCACCGAGCAGCTCGACGACCTGTTCGTCAGCACGGCGGAGCCGACGTCGCTCCTGGCCGTCGGGCCGGCGACGCCGCCGGCCGTGCTCGACGTCGAGGCCCTCGCGATCTCCCGGGGGCGCGGCCTGGTCGGGCCGGTGACGGTCCGTGTCGAGGACCCCTTCGGCCTGCTGCGGATCGACCGGCCCGTCGTGTCCGCGGAGGAGGTCGTCGTCGTGCCCGGGTCCGTCCCGCTCGCGGCGCTCGACTCCGCTGCGCTCGCCGGGGCCGTGTCCGCCGACGAGGGGCGGGTCGGGCAGGGTGGGTCCGCCGACGACAGTGAACTGCGCCCCTACCGGCCCGGCGACCCGATCCGCCGGGTGCACTGGGGACAGAGCGCCAAGCGGGGCGACCTGCACGTGCGCCAGACCACCCAGGCCCAGCCGCCGGAGGCGGTCGTCGCGCTGGACGTGCGACGCGAGTCGTACCAGCAGCTCGGCCGGGACGACCTGGCCGAACTCGCCGACCTCGGTGGCGACCAGGCCTTCGAGCACGCCGTCGTGGTGGCCGCCAGCGTCGCCCGGGCGCTGTCGGCGCGGACCTCGCGCGTGGCCCTCGTGACCGACGGACCTGGCGGGGACGTCCGGCACAGCGGCGACGCCGGCGGGCTGTCCGAGGTCCTCGTCGGGCTCGCGGACGTCTCCGTGCGGAGCGGTGCCCGCGACGTGCCCGAGGTGCTGCACGGCGTCCGGGGCCGGGACGTGCACGGGATGACGGCCGTGGTGACCGGACACTGCACCCTCGACCAGGCCGCGGAACTCGTGTCCGCCACGAACGGGTCGAGCCGCGGCCTGCTCGTCACCGTGGTGCCGCCGGACCCGGCCGTGCGGGGCGTCCTCGACCGGGCCGGATGGCGCGTGCTCGTCGTCCCGGTGCCGGGCAGCACGACGGCGGGGCATGGCCGGTGACCGCCGACCCGACCGCGGACGGACAGCACGCATGACCGCCACCACCCCGAGCCGACCGCGGCCCCACGTCGACGTCCGCGAGGTCCTCGCCCGCGACGACCGCCTGCCGGACCGTCCCGACGCCCGCGTCGTCGCACTGGCCCCGGTGCCGGTGCTCGTCGCCGCCCTCGCGATCCGTCCGCTCGTGCAGGGGACCGCGTGGTGGGTGTCCGGCGTGCTCGTCACCGCCGTGCTCGTCGCCGTCGTGCTCGCGTTCCGGTCCCGCCCGCGCGGCGTCCGCTTCGTCGCGCTCGTCGCCACGCTCATCGTCACCTCGTGCGGGGTCGCGCTCCTCAACGGCTCGGCACCGCTCAGCTGGCTCGACCAGAGCGGTGCGCTCGGACAGACGCTCGCGGCCATCCGGCTCAACCCCGCGCCGCTGCCGCAGACCGACGCGATCCGCATCGTCGTCACCGTCGCGATCGCGTGGGTCGCCGGCGCGTCGCTGTTCCTGGCCGCGATCGCCCCGACGGCGGCGCTCGCTGCCGTGCCCGCGCTCGTGATCCTGCTCGTGCCGGGGATCATCACAGGGGAGGCCCCGTCCGTGTGGCTCGTGGTCCTCACCGCGCTCGCCTTCCTCGCGCTCCTCTGGACGTCCGTCCGTCCGGTGCAGCGGGCGCTCCCGGCCGCCGTGGTCGGTGCGATGGGGCTCGTCGTCGCGGTCGGGCTGCCGACCCTCGTGCCGCTCGACTCGGGGTGGCTCTCCGGCGTCACCGGCTCGGTCCGGTCGCCGATACAGCCGGGCCGTCCGGGGACGCTGCTCGAGCTCGGGCAGGACCTCCGTCGCCCGAGCGAGCTCGAGGTGTTCCGGTACCGGTCGGCCGACGGGCAGCCGCAGTACCTGAAGCTCGCCGACCTCGACGAGTTCGGGACCGGGGACTGGGTCCCGACCGTGACGGACGCCAGCACCGCCGACACCGCCGACCAGTCCCGGTGGGCGATCGGCGTGAACCCGCGGCTCGCCGGCCGTACCGACGTGACGGTCCGCATCACCGGGCTGTCGAGCAACTACCTGCCGCTGCCGGCGGGGGCGATGTCGGTCGAGTCGCAGTCGACCAACCTGGACCTCACCCAGTGGCGCTGGTCGGGCGACACGAACACGGTCCGGTCCGCCGGGCCGGCGACCGCGCGCGGCGCCACGTACGAGGCGTACGGCGCATCGGTGTCGGCGAACGCCTACCTCGACGCCGTGGCCGCGTCGGGGCGGCTCGGCCAGGCGGACGGCCGCGGCTTCCGCACCCCGTCCGCGGCGCAGCTCCGGACCGACACCGCGCTCCCCGACGACCTGCCGGCGGTGATCGCCGACACCGCCGCCCGGGTCGAGGGGTCGACGACGGGCGACTACGAGCGGGCACGTGCGCTCGAGCAGTGGTTCCGCAGCGGGCTGTTCGAGTACTCGGAGACGGCCCCCGTCGAGCGCGGGTACGACGGCGACAGCATGGACGTCGTCGCGACCTTCCTGCGGGAGCGATCGGGCTACTGCGTGCACTTCGCCTCCGCGATGGCGGTCATGGCCCGCACGCTCGGCATCCCGTCCCGCATCGCGGTGGGGTACCGGGCCGGAGGCGCGAAGGAGGACGGCGAGTTCACGGTGTCGAACCGGCAGCTGCACTCGTGGCCGGAGCTGTACATCCGCGGGGCCGGCTGGGTCGCGTTCGAGCCAACACCGGCGTCGGACGCCGCCGCGCAGGCCGAGTCCACCCCGACGTCGACGCCGTCGGCCGCCCCCTCCGAGACGCCGCTGCCCGCTCCGGGCGAGACCACCGCGCCCTCGGCCTCACCGAGCGCCGAGCCGAGTGCGGGGGCCGGGGCGGACGCAACCGGCGGGACGGGCGGTGGGGGAGCCTCCCGGGCCTGGGGCGTGCTCGTCGGACTGCTCGTCGCACTCGTGCTCCTCGTCGCGCCGGGCCTGCTGCGGGCGGTCCGTCGTCGCCGTCGGACGGCCGCGGTGTCCGCCGGCCGCGACCCGGCCGTGACCGCGTGGCGGGAACTCCTCGACGACCTCGACGACCACGGGTTCGCCCCGGTGTCCGCGCCGCCGGGCGACGCCGCCGCCGCCGCGCGGACGGCACGGGCGGTGCTCGGACGGCTCCGTGCGACCGTCCCGTCCGCGGTGGTCCCGCACCTGGAGACGGTCGTCGACGCGGTCGACCGGGAACGGTACGCGGCGGGTGGTGCGGCCGACCCGCAGGTGCTCGTGACGGCACTCCGGGAGGCCCGGACCGTGCTGGACGCGGCCGTGGCCCGCCGGCAGGTGCTGCGGTCGCGGCTGCTCCCGCCGAGCCTGCTTCCCTCGTCGGCGTGGACACACGGAAGACCGGTCAACGCGGCCGGATGACCGCCTCGACGAGGGCGGCGACCACGTCGCCCGGGTTGGCGTCGTCGAGCGCGGGGGCGTCGAACACGGTCCCGGAGTTGGCCGCGACGAGCAGCGTGGCGAAGGTGTCGAGCGGCATGCCGGGGTCGAGCTCCGGGTGCGCGGCGAACCACCGGTGGACGAGTTCGCGGACGCCGTCGTGCAGGTGTCGACGCTGTCGGACGAACTCGGGCATGAACTCGGGGTGGCGGATCGCGTAGCCCCGCAGTTCGGAGAGCAGTGCGAACTGGGCGCTCTGGTCATGCCGGCCGAACGCGGCGCGGACGACGTCCCCGACGTCCGCGGCCTCGATGTCGACGCGGACGAGCTCCTGCAGCGAGCGGAGCACGAGGTTCGTGGCCCGTTGCATGACCTGCCCGACGAGGTCCTCCTTCGACGAGAAGTTCGAGTAGACGGCGCCCTTGCTGAACCCGGCGGCGGCGGCGATGTCGTCGAGCCGGGCCTCGTGCACGCCCTGCTCGGCGAAGGCCCGGGCGCCGGCGGTGAGCAGGCGCTCCCGGACCTCGGCGCGTGGCGTGCGCGGGACCGACCTCGTGCGGTCGGGGCCGGTGGTGTGCGGTTCGGGTGCGTCGGTCATCGGATCCTGTTCCGGGACTCTGCGGGTCGGTGCCGGGGCATCGCCGGTGGTGACGGCGGTGCGTGCGGGCCGGGGAGCCGCGCCGTGCGTCGGTCGCCGCGCGGGCGGCAGCCCCTCGTGCCCGCACGTCCCGGACGGGACCGCCGTCTTCGGGTCACGTCGGTGCGACGACCGGGTGTGCGGCCGGGTCGATACCCGGCGGTCTCGAGTGTACGACGGCGCCGCCGCGGATCCCAGTGCCGATCTCAGTCCCCGGCGGGGTCCGCGGGATGCGGCGCTTCGCCGTCGGTGTGCACGCTGCCCGCGCCGGCTCGTCGACCGGGACGGCGGAGCAGCCGGACGGCCTCGGGGCGGACGAACCGACGACCACGCCCGCGCCCGCGGCGCAGCAGGGAGGCCAGCCGGGACTGCGGCTGCCAGTCGCGACCGTTCGGCAGGCCCCACCCGCGCCGGACCGCGCCCCACCGGAGGACGAGCGAGAGCAGGATCGCGACCAGGATGCCGATCGACGGCGAGCCGAGGTACGAGGCGACCACCATCACGGCGGACGCGGCGACCGCAACCGTCGCGTACAGGGCGTTCCCGCCGAAGACGGCCGGCACACGGCGCAGGAGCATGTCGCGCATGGCCCCGCCCCCCACCGCGGTGACGGTGCCCATGATGATCGCGGCGGGCCACTCCAGTCCGGCGTCGAAGGTCCGCTGCACGCCGACCACCGCCCAGAACCCGATGACGGCGGCGTCGAGCACGGTGAAGAGCCGGTCCCAGGTGCGTTCGGAGAAGGAGACGAAGAACGCCGCGAGGGCGCCGGCGACCGCGACCGGCAGGTAGAGCGGGTCGGTCAGGGCAACGGGCGGCCCGTTCTGCAGCAGGACGTCCCGCAGCAGCCCACCGCCGAGGCCGGACACGAAGCCGACCACGAGGAACCCGAACAGGTCGAAGTCCATCGTCCGCGCGATCGACCCGCCGAGCAGTGCGGACGCGAAGACCCCGGTGAGGTCGAGCACGTTCGTCACGGCGGCGAGGCCGTCCACGGTCAGCACGTTCATGGAGACCATCCAACCGCACGTGCGCCGCCCACCGGACGGAGAGGGGGGTGCCCTCCGCCGTTTCCCTGGAGGCGGAGGACACCCGCACCGCGGGGTCTCGACGGACGGAACCACCGTCCGGCGACCCGGCGCGATGCATCGCGATGCGACGGGAGCAGCGTACCGCGGCGCGGTGCGGAAACCGACCCGGGGACCCCGGGACGGCGACCGGCGGACCCGGGACCGCGCCTCCTGGCCGAGCAGACGGGACGGGCCCTCCCACCGGTCGGTGGGAGGGCCCGTCGGACGTGGCCGGGAGGGCCGTCAGCGGTCGGCGTGCACCGTCGCGTCGTGCGCGGCTCGCTTGCGGCGGGCGAGCACCAGGGCGGTCACGCCCGCGAGGAGCAGGAGCACCGCGGCGAGTGCGGGACCTGCGACCTCGGCGCCCGTGTAGGCCAGCGGTCCACCGTCGGCGTCGTCGGAGCCGCCACCGGCGATCGGCACCGCGACGAGGCCGCCGTCCGGGTCGGTCGGGACGGGTACGGCCGGCGTGGTCGGGTCGGTCGGGTCCGCGGGGACCGTCGGGTCGGTGCCGGGGACCGGCACCGGCTCCTCACCGGGTGCCGGGGCGACGAGCACCGGCACGGTCACGGCCAGCGTGATCCGCTGTCCGCTCGGCAGCTCGACGACGAGGGGCTCGTCCGAGGTCTCGACCGCGGCGGCCGCGGGGCGTGCGCGCTCGGTCGGGGTGGTGGGCTCGCCCGGCGTCGCGGCGCCGGGCTCCGGGACGGTGAAGGTCAGCGAGGCGCGGCCCTGCTCGTCGGTCGTGTCGACCACCGTGGTGTCGATCGGGGCGGACGCGAGTTCCGTGCCGCCGGCCGACACCGAGACCGTGCCGCTCTGGTCACCGGCGTTGCTGAAGACGAGCGACGAGAGGTCGACGGTCACCTCGTCGCCGGGCTGGAAGCCGCCCTCGGGTTCGGGCGTCGTGGTGACGCCGACGGCGCGCTGGTCGACCGCGACCTCGACGGCCGGGTGGGCCTGGAAGTACTCGACCTGGGCCTCCAGGTCGACCTTGCCGCTGTCCTGCTTGACGGCGGCCTGCTTGAAGGCGCCGAAGTTGTCGCCGCCACCGGCGAGGAACGAGTTGACCGTCACCTTGTAGGTGGTGTCGGCGCCGATCGGGTCCCCGTCGAGGGTCATCGAGGTGATCCGCGACCCTGCCGCAGCCTGCGCGTCGTAGGTGTACGAGAACCCCTCGGACGCGCCCAGCTTGAGGAACGGACGGCTCGCGGTCGTCGGCTGCCACTGCTGTTCGAGTGCCTGCCGGATCTGCTCGCCCGTCAGGTCGAGGACGACGAGGGTGTTGGCGAACGACTGGACGGCCGCCGCCTCCTTGTACGTCACGGCGCCCGCGGCGATGTCGTCGCGGAGTCCGCCGGGGTTCATGAACGCGATCTGCGAGCCCTGACGCTGGGTCTGGGCACGCTGGACCTCGGCGACGAAGTTCCCGAGCAGCGACTCGCCACCGCGGTTCTCGGAGCCGTTCGTCTGCACGGCGCGTTCGAGGTCACGGTCGACGGTGCCGAGCTCCACGGCACCGAGCTCGTCGGCCTCCGCCACGGCGGCGTCCACCGTGGCCTGCACCGCGGCGCTCTTCGGGTACGCGCCCTCGTCGACGAGCTTCAGGTTCTCCGCCTTCGTCGCCGTCACGGTGCCGTCCGCGGCGACCGTGAGCTGCACGTGACCGAGGTTGAAGCCGTACGACCCGGTCTGGATGACCGGGCGGGTGGCGGTGCCGTCCCCGACCGGCACCTGGTGCACGTAGGTCTGGTGCGTGTGCGCGGACAGGATCACGGAGACCTCCGGGCTCACGCCGCGCACCGCGCGGGCGAAGTCGGAGGCGCCGTCGAGGTCGGTTGCCGCGCTGGACTCCGCGCCGTCGTGCACGAGGAGCACGAGGACGTCGGCTTCGTCGTTGGACGGGTCCCCGTCCGTGAGCTGCGTCGCGACCTTGTTCACCTCGGTCGTGATGTCACCCATCTCGAGGCCCTCGATGCCGTCGGGGCTGACGAGGCCCTGGCCGACCAGGTCGACGGTGGCACCGATGAAGCCGACCCGCTTGCCGCTGATCTCCTGGATCGAGTACGGGTCGAACGCGGGCTCGCCGGTCGCGCTGTCGAGGATGTTCGCGGAGACGTAGTCCCACTGCGCGTTGCGCGCACCGTCGGCACCGATCACGCGGTCGCGGAGGTCGGCCTGGCCCTTGTCGAGTTCGTGGTTCCCGATGGCGCTGACCGACAGGTCCATCTGGTTGAGGACGTCGATCGTGGGCTGGTCCTGCTGGATGAAGGACTCGAACGTCGAACCGCCGATGTTGTCGCCCGAGCTGACGAAGGCGGACGTCGACCGGTCGGGGCCGCGGAGCTGGTCGAGGGCGCCGGCCAGGGTCGCAGCGCCGGCGGCGTCCCCGTCGCGCGGGGTCGGCTTGCCCGCCGTCTGCGAGATCGACCGCACGATGCGGCCGTGGAAGTCGTTGACGTTGTACAGGTCGATCGTGGTGTCACCGGCGGCGGCCACGGTGACGGGTGCGGTCGCGCCGGCGGGGGCCTCGGCCGCGGTGGCCGGAGCGCCCAGGGCGACGAGGACGCCCGCGGTGGCGAGGGCGGTACCGGCGACGATGCCGCGCCTCCGCCTGGGAGTGGGTTCGGGGAAGTGGGACGGGCTCATCGGTGTGAGGACTCCTGGTGTGGTGGTTCTGCCCCCGGGTGGGGGACACGACCTCACGAACCTACGAGGACCCACAGCCGACACGCCAGGACGGCGTCGCCTCCGTAACACGGTGTTCAACTGTGGGGCACGACCCGCCCCGTGCGACCGCGGTCGTCAGTCGCGGCGGAGGGCGCCCTTCGCACGCTCGACGACCTCCGCCGCCATCGCCTTCGCGGAGTCCTTCACCACGTCGAACTCGACCGGGTCGCCCTTGAGCAGGCTCTTCGCGGTGTTGACGGCGTACTCCGCGGTGATGTGCGGCGGCAGCGGGGGCACACTCCGGCTCACGTACGCGTCGATGAGGGTCACGCCCGGGAACGCGAACGCCCGCTCCACGGCCGCGTCGACCTCGTCGTCGCTGTGCACGGCGATGCCCTGGAAGCCCAGCAGTCGGGCGTACCCGGCGTAGTCCATCGTCTCGACGTCCTGCGAGCCGCGCCACATCGGGTTGCCGTCCTCGGTGCGCATCTCCCACGAGACCTGGCCGAGGTCGTCGTTGTGCATCACCACGATGACGAGCTGCTTGTCCTCCCACCGGTCCATGTACTTCTTCACGGTGATGAGCTCGTTCATGCCGAGCATCTGGAACGCGCCGTCGCCGATCGTGCACACGGCCGGGCGGTCCGGGAAGGCGAACTTCGCGGTGACGGCGTACGGCATCGCGGCGAGCATCGTCGCGAGCCGACCGGACATGTCCCCGTGCATGCCCCGGCGGAGCCGGATGTGGTGGCCGTACCAGTCGGCGGTGGTGCCGGCGTCGCAGGTCACGGTGACGCCCTCCGGCAGCCGCTCGTTCACGGCGCGGACGACCCGGCGCGGGTTGACCCCGTCGCTGTAGGCGACCTCGGCCTGGCGGGCCATCTCGGCCTCCCACTCGCGCATTTCGTCGGCGAGCTGCTCCTGCCATCCCAGGTCGGTCTTCTGCTCGAGGAGCGGGAGCACGGCGTCGAGCGTGGCCCCGACGTCGCCCCACATGTTGAGTTCGTTCGGGTAGCGCAGGCCGAGCTGCTCCGGCTTGATGTCGACCTGGATCCCGCGCGCCTGCCCCACCGCGGGCAGGTACTCGCCGTACGGGTAGTTCGTGCCGAGGAGCACGATCGTGTCGCACTCCTTGATCTGCGTCAGGCTGGGGCGGGAGCCGAGGAGCCCGACCTGCTGCGTGTGGTACGGCACGTCGGACGGCACGACGTCCTTGCCGCGGAGCGCCGTGATGACGCCGGCGCCGGCCTTCTCGGCGGCCGCGAGGACCTGGTCCGTCGCACCGCGGGCACCGGCGCCGACCAGGAAGGTCACCTTCTCCCCGGCGTTGATGATGTCCGCCATCTTCCGGATGTCCTCGGCGGGCGGTGTGATGCGCGTCGACGCGGGGACGTCGCTCGACCGGGACACCCAGTGCTCCGCGCCGGGCTCCGACCACGTCATCGCCTGCACGTCGTGGGGGAGCACGACCACGGCGGGTTGCTTGCGGAGCATCGCGGTGCGGAACGCGGTGTCGATGACGACCCCGGCGGCGTCCGGCGATGCGATCGTCTGCACGTAGCACGCGACGTCGGCGAACACGCGCTCGAGGTTCGACTCCTGCTGCGTGAACGTGCCGACCGCGGCGAGACCCTGCTGCCCGACGATCGCGACGACCGGCTGGTTGTCCATCTGGGCGTCGTACAGGCCGTTGAGCATGTGGAACGCACCGGGGCTCGAGGTCGCGATGCAGACGCCGACCTCGCCGGTGAACTTCGCGTGCGCGGTCGCCATGAGCGCGGCGATCTCCTCGTGCGTGGGGCGGATGTACTCGACGCCCTCGCCCTTGCCGTCGGCCTTGCCGAGCGCGCCGTCGAACTCGCCGATGCCGTCGCCCGGGTAGCCGTACACCCGGGTCACGCCCCAGGCCTTGATCCGGTCGAGGACGAACTCACTCACGTTCTGGCTCATGGGACCAGGGTGCTCGCGGTGTGTCCGTGCGTTCCCAGCACCCGGTCACCGGACGGGAGGCCCGGGTCACGCGACCGACGTCGGTCCCGCGATCCGGGCCTCCCGTCCGGCGGCGACGCCGCTACTCGGCGGCGATGAGCGGCCGGAGCGTCCGGTGGGCGATCCGGAGACCTTCGAGGACCTTCACGTCCTCGCCGCCCCAGAGCGGGTCCTCGTGCTCGACGGACAGCGTGCCGTCGAACCCGGCCTCGTAGAGCCGGTCGACCACGCGGGGCCAGTCGACGACCCCGCGGCCGGGGACCCGGAACCGCCACCAGCCCATCTCCCACGGGTCCTCGCCCTTGTCGACCTTGCCGAAGAAGCCGTACTCGTTCCGCCTGCCGGGGAAGAGCTCGACGTCCTTCGCCTGCGCGTGCACGATGTGCTCGGCGAACGGCAGGATCGTCTCGACCGGGTCGATGCCGATCCAGGTGAGGTGCGACGGGTCCCAGTTCAGCCCGAAGCCGAGTCCGGTGACCCACTCCCAGAGCTCGGGCGAGTACGCGATGTTGCCCGGGTAGCCGTCCGGGTGCCAGCCCTCCATGACGCAGTTCTCGATGACGAGCCGCACCCCGCGCTCGCCGGCGTAGTCGACGAGCTCGGGCAGGACGCGGTCGCCCTCGGCCATGTTCTCGCGCACCGACTTCGTCATGTCGCGGCCGACGAAGGTGCCGACGTACGGCACGCCGAGCAGCTGCGCGGCGTCGACCGCGTGCCTGAGGTGGGTGCGGACCTCCTCGCGGCGGGCGGGGTCCTGGTGCAGGTTGTTCTCGTAGTAGGCCAGCGCGCTGATCTCGAGGCCGGTGCGGTCGAGCAGCTCCCGGGTCGCCCGTGCGTCCTCGTCGGTGAAGGTGGCGACGGGCAGGTGCGCCGCCTCGAAGTCGCGTCCGCCGGTGCCGGGCCAGACGGCGACCTCGAGCCGCTCGTAGCCCTCGGCACTCGCGAACTCCGCGATGTGTGCCAGGTCCCACCCGGGCAGGCACGCGGTCAGCATCCCCAGCTTCATCGGATCTCCCTCCAGGCGGCGTCGCCGGCGCTGGCGACCACGGTGTCGATGATGCGCGCCGAGCGGGCCCCGTCCGCGAAGGTCGGCAGACCCTCCGGTGCGGCACCGGTCGTGACGGCGGTGTAGGTGTCGGCGACGAACGCGGCGAACGCGTCGACGTAGCCCTGCGGGTGTCCGGACGGCACGACAGCCAGACGCCGCTGGTCGGGCGAGCCCTGGGACGGGTCCCGGACGACGATCTGCGCCCCGGTCTCGTTGCCGAACCAGGCGGTCTCAGGCTGCTCCTGGTCGAACGCGGCCGACCCGAGCGTGCCGTCGACCTCGAACCACAGGCGGTTCTTCCGGCCGGCGGACACCTGCGAGATGACGACGTTGCCGATGCGCCCGGCGCCGGTGCGGAACGTCGCGACCGCGGTGTCCTCGGTCGTCACCTCGGCCCGTTCGGCAGCGTCGGCGATCGGGTCGGGGTCGGGTGTGCCGGAGAACGACATGCCTGAGGCAGCCGGACGGGTCGGGTGGACGATGTCGGTGACGGCGCTGACCGAGGCGAACTGCTCACCGGTGACGAACTCGACGAGGTCGCACCAGTGCGAGCCGATGTCGGCGAAGGCCCGGGACTGCCCACCGGCACCGGAGTCGACCCGCCACGAGGACGCGTCCGAGTCGAGCATCCAGTCCTGCAGGTAGTGGCCGTGCACGGCGAGGACGCGTCCGAGCTCCCCGGCGCCGATGCGCGAGCGGATCTCCCGCACCATCGGGTGGTAGCGGTACACGAACGGGACCGTCGCGACGACCCCGGCGTCGGCGGCGGCCTGCTCGAGTTCGGCGGCCTGCGCGGCGGACACGGCGAGCGGCTTCTCGCACACGACGTTGATGCCCGCGCGGACGAGCGCGAGCGTCTGGGGGTGGTGCTGGTCGTTCGGCGTGCAGACGTGCACGACGTCGGGGCGGTCGGCGATCACCGCGTCCAGGTCGTCGTAGCCGCGGTCGAGCCCGAGCTGCGCGGCGACCTGTGCGGAGCGCTTCCGGTTCCGGCCGAGGACACCCAGCACCTCGGCGCCGGCGGCCCGCGCGGCACGGACGTGCACGGCCGCGATCATCCCGGTGCCGACCACGGCGACCCGGAGACGCCCGCCCTGCCGGGACGCGGACCGCGGCGGCCCGGCCAGCTGCTGGTCCACGTCCGGTGCGTGGACGGTGCCCTCTGTCGTCATGGTGCTCCCTCGCGCCGTGTCGACGCTCCTGTGCGTCGGCACCACCGTAGCGGGCGGACCCGGCCGTGTTCGGGAGCCGGTGAGTACGGTCTGGGGCATGGCGAGCCTCCAGACCACCCTGCTCATCCTCGGAGCGAGCGGCGACCTGTCCAAGCGGTTGCTGCTCCCCGGCCTCGCGACGCTGCTCGACGTCAAGGACGACTGGGACGTCCAGCTCGTCGGCGCCGGGGTCGAGGACCTGTCCGACGCCGACTGGAAGCACCTCGTGCACGAGGCCTTCGAGAACGCCCAGGCGTCGAAGAACGAGGAGGACGAGGGCGCGACCGGGGAGGGGAAGCTGTCACCGCGCCTCCAGGCCGTCGTCGACGGATCGTCCTACCGCAAAGCCGACGTCACGGACGCCGACGACCTGCGGACCCTGCTCGGCGACTGCCGTCACGACCCGGCGATCTACTTCGCCCTGCCGCCGGCCGTCACCGAGAAGAGCTGCGAGCAGCTCGCCCACATCGACCTGCCGGCCCGGACGCGGCTCGCGCTCGAGAAGCCGTTCGGCACCGACGCCGAGAGCGCCGGGCACCTCAACGACCTGCTGCACTCCTTCCTGCCCGAGGAGCGCATCCACCGGGTGGACCACTTCCTCGGCCGGTCGACCGTCCTCAACCTGCTCGGGCTGCGCTTCGCCAACCGCATCATCGAGCCGCTGCTGTCCTCGCAGCACGTCGCGCGCGTCGACATCGTCTACGACGAGACCCTCGGCCTGGAGGGTCGCGCCCGCTACTACGACAAGGCCGGGGCGCTCGTCGACATGATCCAGAGCCACCTGCTGCAGGTGATGGCCGTCGTCGCGATGGAGGCCCCGGCCTCGATCGACGCCGACGACCTCCGCACGCAGAAGGAGCTCGTGCTCCGCGCCGTCCGGCCGTGGGATGGGGACGTCGCGGCCGCGGGCAAGCGCGCGCGGTACACGGCCGGTTCGGTGGGGGACCGGTCGTTGCCGTCCTACGTGGACGAGGAGGGCGTGGACCCCGCCCTCGGCACCGAGACCCTGGCGCAGCTCAAGCTCGAGATCGCGAACTGGCGCTGGGCCGGGGTGCCGTTCACCCTGCGGTCCGGCAAGGCCCTGGGGAAGCAGCGCCGCGAGATCCTCATCACGTTCAAGGACTCGCCGCACGTCCCGAACGGCCTCACCGGAGCGGTGCTGCCGGACCGGCTCTGCATCTGGATCGCCCCGGACGAGATGCAGCTCGAGCTCAACGTCAACGGCCCGGGCGACCCGTACACGGTCGACCACACCGCGCTGACGACGACGTTCAACCCCGGACGGCTGAGTGCCTACGGCGAGGTGCTCGCCGGCGTCCTGGAGGGGGACGCGACGCTGTCGGTACGCGGGGACAGCGCCGTGCAGGGGTGGAAGGTCGTCGAGCCGTTCCTCGCCGCCTGGCGGGCCGGGACGACCCCGCTCGACGAGTACGCCGCCGGGTCGGGCGGGCCGGACAGCTGGGACAACGTCGACAGCTGACGGGACGGTCCCCGGGACGGGAGCGTAACGTCCGCAGGCGTGACCACGATCGACGCGATACTGCAGACCGTTCCCGAACCCGCCGGTGCCGACATCCGTGTCGAGACCGTGCACTACGACTCCGACGGCACCGACCTGGAGGGCGTGCTCGCGAAGGACGCCGCCGTCGCCGGCCCCCGTCCGGCCGTGCTCGTCGTCCACGACTGGCACGGCGTCAACGAACACGTCGAGGCACGCGTGACCATGCTCGCCCGCCTCGGCTACGTCGCCTTCGGCGCGGACGTCTACGGCGCGAGCATCCGCCCCGGTGACGACACCGCCGCCGAGGTCGCCGGCCGGTTCTACGGCGACAACGCCCTGTTCCGCACGCGCCTGCGCGCCGGACTCGACCGCCTGCTCGCGGACCCGGACGTCGACGCCACGAAGGTCGTCGTCATGGGCTACTGCTTCGGCGGGACCGGCGCACTCGAACTCGCCCGCACCGGTGCCGAGCTGGTCGGCGCGGTGGCGTTCCACGGCGGCCTGCTCACCCACGACCCCTCCGACGCGCACGACATCCGCGCGAAGCTCCTCGTGCTCACCGGCGGCGCCGACCCGGTCGTCCCGGACGAGGCCGTGCACGCCTGGCAGGACGAGATGCGCGGCGCTCCGGAGGTGGACTGGCAGGTCGTGACCTACGCGGACGCCATGCACGCGTTCGCCGTCCCCGGGACGAACGCACCCGACCACGGTGCGCAGTACCAGGAGCGCGCCGACCGTCGCTCGTGGCAGGCGCTGCAGGTGTTCCTCGCCGAGGTCTTCGACGAGGAACCGACGCTCGCCTGACCGCCAGCGACACGCCGGGCGCGCGGGTGGACGGTGCTCGATTGGCGCTGCGACCGGAGCTATTGTAGAGTCTTCCACGGCTCGCAAGGGCCACGCGCTCGTAGCTCAATGGATAGAGCATCTGACTACGGATCAGAAGGTTGGGGGTTCGAGTCCCTTCGAGCGCACAGTACCGCAACACCACGAAGGCCCCGGAGACCACCTCCGGGGCCTTCGTCGTCCTCCGGGGCACACGAGGCTGGATCACCCACCACGGTCGCCGGACTACACGGGGACCATGCCTGACGATCTCGACCAGACGGCCGCTCCGTTCCTCGACGCGCTGCGGGACCACCACGCCATGAACCGGTACAGCTTCTCGCCGCCCGGACACCGGCAGGGCCGCGGGGTCGACACCGAGACGCTGTCGGTGCTCGGGTCGGACCCGTTCCGCAACGACGTGCTCGCCAGTGGTGGCCTCGACGACCGGACGTCGTCGAACGGCTACCTCGCGACCGCGGAGGCCCTGATGGCAGACGCCGTGGGCGCGGACAAGGTCTTCTTCTCGACCTGCGGCAGCTCGCTGTCGGTCAAGGCGGCGATGCTCTCGGTCGGCGGGGTGGACGGCGGGATCGTCATCGGCCGGGATGCGCACAAGTCGGTCACGGCCGGCCTGGTGTTCTCCGGGCTGCAGCCCTACTGGGTCGAACCCCGGATCGACGCCGACCAGGGGATCTCGCACCCGCCGTCGCCCGAGGACTACGCCGCGGTCTGGGATGCCCACCCGGACGCGGCCGCTGCGCTGGTCGTCAGTCCCACCCCGTACGGCACCTGCGCCGACATCGAGGGCATCGCCGCGGTCTGTCACGAGCGCGGCAAGCCCCTCATCGTCGACGAGGCGTGGGGTGCGCACCTGCCGTTCTCCGAACACCTGCCCTCCTGGGCGATGAGTGCGGGCGCCGACGTGTGCGTCACGAGCGTGCACAAGATGGGCCTCGGCTTCGAGCAGGGCTCCGTCCTGCACCTCCGGGGCGACCTCGTCGACCACGACCACCTCTGGGCCTGCGCCGACATGCTCATGACCACCAGCCCGAACGTGCTCGTCTACGCCGCGATGGACGGCTGGCGGCGACACATGGTGCAGGACGGTGCCGAGCGGATCGCGCGTGCGATCGAACTCGCCGACCGCACCCGGGAGCGCATCGACGCCATCGACGGGATCAGCGTGCTGCACGACGAGCTCCTGCGCGCGGAGGCCTCGCACGAGCTCGACCCGATGCGCATGCTGCTCGACGTCCAGGCGCTCGGGATCAACGGGTACCACGCGCTCGACTGGATCCGGGAGCACCACCAGATCGACCTCGGGCTGTCCGACCACCGGCACCTGGGCGTCGACATCTCGATCGCCGACGACGAGTTCACGACCGATCGGCTCGTGCAGGCCCTCGAGGCCCTCGCTGCCGCGGCGCCCGGACTCGACCAGGACCCGCCGGTGCAGCTGCCCGGCCGCGCGGGCATCGTGCTCGAGTCGGTGGTGACACCGCGCGAGGCGTTCTTCGCCCCGGCCGAGTCCGTGCCGGCGGAGGAGGCGGCCGGACGGATCGCGGCCGAGCAGGCGACGCCCTACCCGCCCGGCATCCCCGCGTACGTGCCGGGGGAGCGGATCACCACCGAGGTCATCGAGTACCTGCGGAGTGGTCTGGAGGCGGGCATGGTCCTGCCGGACCCGACCGACGGCAGCCTCGGCACCATCCGCGTCATGCGCGACGTGCGGTAGCGGGCGGGCGGCCCGGCCACTCCGGCGACTCAGCCCGGCCAGCCCAGCGACTCACCCCGGCCAGCCCAGCGACTCACCCCGGCCAGACCTCGCGCCGCCACCGGCCGTCCGCGTCGCGCTCGTACGCCAGCCGGTTGCTCGGCCCGTCCGTCGCACCCTGCCAGAACAGCATCCGCAGTGGCGTCAGCGCGTAGCCGCCCCACGTCGTCGGCGGCTCGAGCGGGCCGTCGCCACGCTCCTCCCCGAACGCCGTCCACCGCTCGCGACGGACCTCGGCCGTCGCACCCGCCAGGTCGGCGTCGTTCACCCAGGCGAGCATCTGCAGGTAGCGGGTCCGCGCGTCGTAGGCGAGCCGGGCCTCCCGATCGGTGACCGGCGCGACGTCCCCGGTCACGACGAGCTGGCGGGCGGCCTCCGGCCAGACGATCGTCACGGAGGCCCGGGGGACGGCCGCCAGTTCGGCCGCCTTCCGGCTCCGGGTGTCGGTGTGGAAGTGCAGGCGCCGTCCGTCGAACCGGGACAGCAGGACGGTGCGGGCGGACGGGTAGCCGTCCAGCCCGATCGTGGACAGGGTCATCGTCGGGCCCGGTGCCGACCCGTCCACCGGGAGCCAGGCCGCGGCGAGCACGAGCGGGTCCGCGGGCGGCGGTCCGTCGACGGTCGCCGCGGCCTCGCCCGGCAGCACGGTCACCGCGGACCGGCGGGGTCGAAGCGGGCGATCTCGTGCAGCGAGGCCACCGCCTCGGCAAGGGAGTGCTCCCACAGGGCCGCGCCGTACGAGGCGGAGGCGCGGCTCGCGTCCCCGACCACGCCGGGTGTCCCGAAGTCGTCCGAGAGCCACCCGAAGGACACCGGGCCGCCGTTGAACGCGATCTTCGAGAACCCGGCGATGTGTTCCGGCACCCAGCGTTCCGCGAGCGTCATGTCGACGAGGTCCGGGCGCAGGTGCAGGATCATCGACGTCTCCGCCGCACCGCCGTGGATGCCGAGTCCGAGTTCGTCCGCGTCCTCGCCGTCCGGACCCGGCACGCGGGCGAGCGTCGGCATGAGGAACGTCTTCAGGCCGTACCGCTTCCGGATCTCGCGGAGGGCGACCTGCAGCAGCGCGACGTTGCCGCCGTGCCCGTTCGCGAACACGAGCGTGCCGGCCCCGGTGCGGGCGACGGCGCGACCGATCTGCACGACCGTCTCGAACATCGTCGACGCGTCGAGCCACACGGTGCCCGGCGCCCAGCTGTGCTCGTCGGACTTCGTGAACGCCAGGGTGGGCAGCTGCCAGACGTCGAGCCCCTCGGCCGCGGCCTGCTCGACCGCCGCGCCGCCGATGTGGTCGGCGAGCAGGAAGTCGGTGAGCAGCGGCAGGTGCGGGCCGTGGTGTTCGACGGCGCCGGTGGGCTGGACGACGATCGTGTCCGCCGTGAACACGGCGGCGACGGCCGGTCCGGACAACTCGGCGAGCTTCCGTGTGCCGCTCACTTGCCGAAGCCCGGGACGGCCGGCTGTGCCGACGCGGTCGACCCACCGGACTCGACGAGCGCCGGGTCGATGACGTGCCCGGGGTTGAGGAGCCCCTCGGGGTCGGTCTGCTGCTTCAGCGCGAGCAGCTCCTCCACCCCGTGGTCGACGTAGTACTGGTGCGGGCTGTGCACCCGGACGCCGAGGTCACGGAGCAGCGGGTAGCCGGCGTAGACGTCCTCCGCCCCGGTGTACGGCGCGGTGAGCATGCCGATCGGGCCGAGGTGCGCCGCCTCGATGTGCAGCATCGCGCCCGGGTAGACGGCCTCGACCTCGGCGATCCGGTCGATGAGCGCCTCACCGCCGACCTCGACGTGGAAGTACTCGGTGTCCGGCGTGTTCCGCTTCAGCCACCAGATCGGGTGGTTGTACGACAGCATCGACACCTTCGTAATCTGCTGCAGCCCCTCACGCACGTCCTCGACGGTGCCGCCGGCGAAGGTGATGAGGTCCTGCGCCTCGTCGAGCGCCGCCGCGTCGATGATGCCGCGCAGGCTGGCCCGGTCGGCGGCGATGGCCGGGTCCGTCGGCAGGGTGGCCGCGATCGCCGCGCGGTCGGCGCTGACGAGCCGCGGCACCGGGGTGAGGCCGCGCAGGGTGCGCACCGCGACGAGCGCCTGCTCGAACGTCGGGAAGGTCGCGTAGACGGCACGCCAGTCCTGCAGCGGTTCGAGCCGGACGGTCGCCCGGGCGATGACGCCGGCGGTCCCGTACGTGTGCACGAAGGGCTGCGCCTCGTCACCCTCGGCGTGCACCAGACCCGGCTCACCCGGCAGCGCGATGTCGAGCGCCGTGACGAAGCCCTGCCAGTTCGACCCGTGCGCGATCGACCCGGTGCCGCCGGAGCCGCCGGACAGGAAGCCGCCGATCGTCGACTGCGCGGTGGACGGGTACATCCACAGCTGTTGCCCGGCGGCCGCGGCGGCCTGCTCGAGGGCGACCATCGACGTGCCGGCCTCGGCCGTGATCCAGCCGTCCCCGACCTCGACGACGGCACGGGCACGGGAGGTGTCGAGGACCAGGCCGCCGTGCAGGGGGATGCCCTGCCCGTAGTTGCCGGTGCCCTTGCCCCGGGTGGTCACGGGGACGCCGTGCCGCACGGCGGCCTGCAGGGTGGCGGCGATCTCGTCGGCGCTCGCGGGGGAGGCGACGAGGTCGGCGAGCCCGAGCGGCAGCTGCTCGCTGAGGATCGGGCTCATGGTCGCCTCGTCGACGGAGGCGCGTGCGCGCGTCCGTTCGTCGGCGCTGACACCGCGCTCGCCGAGGAGGTCGACGAGCTCGGCGCGGAGCGCCTCGATGGTGGTGGGGGAGACGGAGACGGGGGTGACGATGGTCATGGCTGCTCCTGCTGCGAGGGAGGTGGGGGACCGACGGGAGGCCCGACACGCGTGCGGTGTCGCGCCTCCCGTCGGTGGATGGTCGGCCGGGCCGGACCGGCTAGAAGCCGAGCGAGATCGAGTCGTCGAGGAACTCGTTCGTGTACAGGTCGGAGGGCGCGAGGTCCTTCTTCATGTTCCCGCCGGAGCCGGAGAAGACGGGCGTGGCCTTCTCGATGAAGTCGGCCATGCGCTGCTCGTCCATGTCGCCCACGTACCCGTTGTCACCGTCCGTGGCGATGCCGCGCTTCTGCATCTGCTCGGCCGCGAACGCACCGACCTTCGAGTCGTACGTCCAGCCGTTGTTGTACTGCTGCACGAGCTGCGTGATGAGGTCGTTCGTCGCGGCGGGCGACTCCAGGTAGTCCACGTCGGCCTGCTGCATGACCGGCACCAGCTTCTCGAGGCACGGCTTCAGTTCGGACATCTGGTCCGAGCGGACGGACATCGTCTCGGGGTAGGGGTTCCAGCCGGTGCTCGAGATGAGGGCCGACTCGACCTTCTTGCCCCAGGCGGCGACCTGGTTCTTGTACACGTACGGCTCGGCGGTGGCGAAGCCCTGCTGGGCGTCCTTGCCGCCGGCTGAGACGAACTTGGACGGGGTGCCGTCGTAGCTGCCGTCGAGGACGCTCTTCGGCAGGATGCCGGACTGCTCGAGGTACGACATGTAGGCGGCGTCGTTGAAGTAGCGGACCACGCCGTCGTTCTCCTCGAGTGCCTTGCCGAGGCTCTCGATGCTGTCCACGTCCGGGTAGGTCGCCGGGTCCCACATGATCGCCATGGGGGACTGGTCGTTCTCGGCGAAGACGGCCGTCGTGGGCAGCTCGCCGGAGAACATGACCGCTTCGTCGGTGGAGACGTAGCCGAGCGTGATCGACTTGTCCTGGTACATCTGCGAGCTGACCTTGGAGTAGCCGATGGCCGGGCCGCCGGCACGGATCTCGAGCTTGACGCCGGTCGGCTTGCCGTTCGCGACCAGGTCGCCCGTGACGGTCTTGCCGGAGGCGTCGATCGCCGGGTTCGCGCCGAGCATCTGGTACAGGTGACCGTGCTCGCCCTCCGGGTTCCAGTCGGTCTGGACGACCACGGTCGCGGGGCAGACGTCGGACAGGTCGACGGCCGGGCCGGTGGCGGCGCTCGTCGCAGCGGTGGTGGTGGCGCTCGTCGCCGAACCGCTCGCGCAGCCGGTGAGGGCGATCGCGGAGACGGTGAGGGCGGCGGTGACAGCGCCGAGTCGGGTGGTGGTGCGCATGGAGGCTCCGTTCGTGGTGCGGGTCTCGTGGTGCTGGGGGCGGGTGCTGTGGGAGGGGAGGGGAGACGGGGATCGGCTCAGCCGAAGTCGTGCCAGCGGCCGACGGCCAGACGACCGAGCAGGCCGAAGACGAGGAACACCGCGACGCCGTAGAGCGAGGCGATGATGATGGTCGCGTAGAGCTCGGGTCCCATCAGCCGCGAGGCCGTCACCTGGATGAGGACGCCGAGGCCGGGGTTGCCGCGCTGGAAGAACTGGTCGCCGACGATCGCACCGATGACGCTGAGGCCGGCCGAGGTGCGCAGGCCGACGAAGATCGACGGCAGGGCGGCGGGGACCTGCAGCTTCACGAGCTGGGCGAACCGGCCGGCACGCTGCAGGCGGAAGAGCTCGCGCTGCCCCTTGTCGGCCGACTGCAGGCCGAAGAGCGTGTTCGACACCATCGGGAACAGGGCGATCATCACGGTGACGATGACGCGGCTCGTGAACTCGTACCCGAACAGGGCGCCGATGAGCGGCACGAGCGCCAGGATCGGCACGCACTGCAGCACGACCGCGTACGGGTAGAGCGAGTTCTCGAGCCACCTCGCCTGGGCCATCGCCATCGCCCAGAGGACACCGATGACGATGGCGAACAGGAGGCCGGTGAGCGAGACGACCGTCGTCCGGCCGAGTGCCGTCCACAGGTCGCTGCCGAAGGTCGAGGGTGCGCCGTTCATCCCGGTCGGTGCGACGATCGCCTTGAGCACGAGGTGCGGGTACGGCACGAGGAACGCCAGGCCCCGCACGTGGTCGTAGTAGGCGGCCGCGGCGTACCAGACGCCGACGAGCACCGCGAGGACGACGACGGGCTGCCACCAGGTGACCGACCGGCGGGTGCGCGGGGTGGAGCGACGGGCGGCGGTGCGCGCGGTGCGGCCGTCCGCGACCTCCTGCAGCGTGACCATCAGCGGTGTCCTTCCCGGAGTGCGTGCGAGACCTCGCCGACCAGTTCGGCGAACTCCGGCGTGAAGCGGATGTCGGGGTCACGGGGCATCGGGAACGGCACCGCGAAGCGCCCGACGATGCCGCCCGGACGGCCGGACATGACGACGACCTCGGTCGACAGGTAGACCGCCTCGGACACCGAGTGGGTGATGAAGAGCCCGGCGAACTGCTGCTCGACGAACAGGCGGAGCAACTCGTCGTTCAGGCGCTCGCGGGTGATCTCGTCGAGGGCGCCGAACGGCTCGTCGAACAGGAACAGCTCCGGGTCGAGCGTCAGGGACCGGGCGAGTGAGACGCGCATCCGCATGCCGCCGGAGAGCTGCTTCGGCAGGTTCGTCTCGAAGCCGTTCAGCCCGACGAGGTCGATCGCGTGCGCCGCCTTCGCGGCCCGCTCGGCCTTCGGCACGTCCCCGAGTTCGGCGAGGAGCTCGACGTTGCCCTGCACGGTGCGCCACGGCAGGAGGGTGGCGTCCTGGAACACGTACCCGATCCGGTCGGCGGCGACCCCGGCCGCGCCGTCGGACGCGGTCTCGAGGCCGGACGCGATCCGCAGCAGCGTCGACTTGCCGCAGCCGGAGGGGCCGACGACGGAGACGAACTGCCCGCGGTCGACGGTGAGGTCGACGCCCTGCAGCGCGATCGTGCCGTTGGGGAAGGTCATCTCGACGTTCCGGAAGTCGAGCAGCGTGTCCGTCGCGGTGACGGGGGCTGGTGCGGTGGTGGTCACGGGTACCTCGTGTTCTCGTGCATGGTGGTGCGCGGTCAGGGAACGGGGACGGTTGCGGGCTCGGGCACGGCGGGTGCCTGGGCGCGGGTGGGGGCGGCGACGCTGCGCTGCACCTCGGTGCGGGCGACGAGCCGCCCGCGGGACAGGACGATGCGGTCGGCCGGCGCGTTCGCGACCGCGTCGGTGACGCTGGTCGCGGCGACGGCGAGCAGGTCGGCGCGCGCCCCGACGACCGGGCCGGCGGCCGGGAGGCCCATCACGCTCCGGGCGGCGACGCTCACCATCGCGTACGCCTCGTCCGGCGTCAGGTGTCCGGCGGTGACGAGGAGGGATGCGGTCTCGAGCGCGTCGCTGCGGCCGACCGGGTTGAACGGGTCGCGGACGTTGTCGGCGCCGGCGGCCACCCGGACCCCGGCGGCGAGGAGTGCGCGGATCGCCGTCAGGCCGCGCGGCGTCGACACCGGGTGCTGCCAGCCCTGCAGGTAGAGGTTCGTGATCGGCAGCGTGATGACGCCGATGTCCGCGGCGGCCACGTCGGCGACGACCTCGGCCAGCCCCTCCGGGCCGAGCGTGCCGAGCCGGACGCAGTGGCCGGCGGAGTACTGGCGGTCGCGCGGCCAGTCGTGGACCGCCCGGGCGTAGTGGTCGAGCGTGACCGGCCCGTCGAGGCTCTCGTCGGCGTGCAGGTCGACCCCGAGGCCGCGGCGCCGGGCGATCGCGAGCAACCGGTCGACGTCGGCGAGCGGGTCCTCGGCGAGGTGCGGGGCGCCGCCGACTAGGTCGACGCCGAGGTCGAGCACCGCTTCGACGTGCTCGTCCGGCGCGAGCGGTCCGGCCAGGGCGACGAGCTCGATGTCCATGAGGTCGGCGAGTTCCTCGCGGACCTGCACGAGTGCCCGTGCTCCGCGGACGCTGTCGGCGACGCTCGCGGTGCCACCGTCGCTCAGGACGTCGACGTGGGTCCGGATCGCGGTCGTCCCGGCGGCGAGCATGGCGAGCGCCTGCGTCCGCGCCCGGTCGGCGATCTCCGCGACCGACATGGTCGAAGCGTGCGCCGCCCAGGCCGCGATGGCTGATCCGAGGTCGCCGAGCGGCGGCCGGATCCGGTCCGCGCTGAGGGCCTTGTCGAGGTGGGCGTGCGGCTCGGCGGGAGCGGGGAGCAGCAGGCGTCCGCTCAGGTCGAGCGTGTCCGCGTCGCCGGCTGCGAGCGTGTCGGCCGGAGCCACCGCGCTGACCGTGTCGCCGTCGATCGCGACGTCCACGAGCCTGCCGTCCGGCAGCAGCGCGGAGCGGAGGAGGGCGACCCGACGGGGCAGTGACGACTCCATGGGACCCTCTCGATCGTGTGTGACAATGTTGATCGCATCAACATCTTCGATGCTAGGGCGGCCGTGTTTCCCTCCGGTTTCGCGCCGGTTGCCGCCTGTGACGAGATGACGTGCACGGAACGCCCAGCCCCTCCCGTCCCCGATCGGAGCGCGATGCCCACCGAAATGACCGACACCGGACCGGCCACCGCTCCGACCCCCGCGGTCGAGCCCACGACCGATCGCGTCGTCGACGAACAGGCCCGCAGGATCGGCGCGCACGTCCGGACGCTCCGCCGCGCGGCACGGATGACACTCGTGCAGCTCGCCGAGCGCACCGGCCTGTCGCACCCGTTCCTCAGCCAGGTCGAACGGGGTCACTCCCGCGCGAGCATGGTGTCGCTCGAGAAGATCGCCGGTGCGCTCGACACCACGCAGGTCGCCCTCCTCGCCGCCGGGGCACCGGTCCGCCAGGAGCCCGACGACCGACGGCCCGAGGTGCTCCGCGCCGGCGAGGGCGCCCGCGGCCCGTTCTCGAGCGGCGAGGCGCGGCTGCTCGTGCACGCCGGACCACACGCCTTCGAGCCGCTCGAGTGGAAGGGCGACAACACCGACCTCGGCGAGTACTTCGAGCACCACGAGGACGAGTTCCTGACGGTGCTCGCCGGTGCCGTCGTGCTCGACCTGCGCGGCCAGGACGTGCTGCGGCTCGGCCCCGGCGACTCGGCGTACTACCGCGGCGGGACCGGACACCGGTGGTGCAGTGCCGACGGCAGCGCGTTCCACCTCATCGTCGTCAAGGAGACCCCGCGGTCCGGAGCCGGCGCATGAGCGCGGGCATCAGCAACGGCGCGTTCGGCACCGCCGTGCCGCAGACAGAGGCGCGACACCGGATGCGGATCGCGGCCCGGCGGCAGGTGGCTGCGGACGTCGTGACGCTCGACCTCGCCCCACTCGACACGGCGCCGCTGCCGGCATGGGAGCCCGGTGCCCACGTCGACCTCGGGGTGGCGCCCGGCGTCGAGCGACAGTACTCGCTCGTCACCACGACGGACGACGGACACTGGCGGGTGGCGGTCCTCCGCGAGGCGACCGGACGCGGTGGCTCGGTGGCCGTGCACGACCTGCTCCGCGTCGGCGACGACGTGACCGTGGGCGGCCCGCGGAACCACTTCGGCTTCGACCCCGGGCGTCCCGCGGTGTTCGTCGCCGGCGGGATCGGGATCACCCCGATCGTCGCGATGATCGCCGCGGCCGAGCGGTCCGGGACGCCGTGGGAGCTGCACTACGCCGGTCGGTCCCGCGACCGGATGGCGTTCGCCGACGAGCTCCTCGCGGCACACCCCGACCGGGTCACGCTCGCCGCCGCCGACGAGGCACCCCGGCTGGACGTGGTCGGGCTGCTCGCCGAACCGCGCGACGCCGTCGTCTACTGCTGCGGCCCCCGCGGGCTGATGGACGCGGTCGAGACCGCCGCCGCGCACTGGCCGGCCGGCAGCGTCCGGGTCGAACGGTTCGAGCCCGCCGCGGACGTCGACGCCCCGGGGGAGGCGTTCGAGGTCGAGCTCACCATCACCGGCACGACCGTCACCGTCCCCGCCGACCGGACCCTGCTCGAGGTGGCGGAGGACGCCGGCGCGTTCGTGCTGTCGTCCTGCCGCGAGGGCACCTGCGGCACGTGCGAGACGCCCGTCCTCGAGGGGTCGGTCGACCACCGGGACACCGTGCTCAGTCCCGCGGAGCAGGCCGACGACCGCACGATGATGGTCTGCGTCAGCCGCGCGGCGGCCGGGTGCCCGCGCCTGGTCCTGGAGCTCTGACCGCCGGACGCAAGGCCCGGATCCGGACGTGGTCCGGGCCTCCCGTCCGGCGCGTGGTCGCTCCGTCAGGGGCGCTCGGTCAGGGGCGCTCCGTGTCGTCGAGCGGCGCGCCCGTCAGCGCCGACAGGCGCTCCAGGCCGGCCTGCTCGACGAGTTCGCGAGCCAACGGACGGGCGCGCGCCACCGCCTCGCGGACGTCGACGCGGGTGACGTCGAAGTCGGCGAGGCTCAGTTCGCCGTCGACCCAGACGTCCTTGACCTCACGGCTGCCGGCGACGAACACGACCGCCTGGAACGGGTCGTGCACGTTGGCGAGGGTCGGGCTCTCGCCGTCGAACACGACGAGGTCGGCGCGCTTGCCGGGTTCGAGCGACCCGATCTCGTCCTCCATGCGCAGGGCCCGCGCGCCGCCGATCGTGCCCATCTCGAACGCCTCGCGCGCACTCATCGCGGTCGCCTGCAGGTCGCGGATGCGTGCCAGGAGCGCGGCGGTCTTCATCGCCTGCAGGAAGTCCTGCGAGTCGTTCGACGCGGGACCGTCGACGCCGATGCCCACCGGGATGCCGAGCGCGCGGAGTTCGGCGACCGGGGCGATGCCGCTCGCCAGGATCCCGTTCGCCACCGGGTTGTGCGCGACGCCGACGCCGTTCGCCGCGTAGGTCTCGCGGTCCTGACGGTCCATCCACACGCTGTGCGCGGCGATGACCGGCACCTCGAACATGCCCGTCGCCTCGGCGTACCCGATCGCCGTCCTCCCCGTGCGCTGGCGGGCGGCGGTGACCTCCTCGCGCACCTCGTGGAAGTGCACGTGCACGCCGTGGCCGCCGGCGACCGCGTAGTCGACGTGCTCCTGCCACGTCGCGTCGGTGTACCGGCCGATCGACGAGACGCCGACTCGGAACGAGCTGTAGCGGCTCGCCTCGGCGGCCTCACGAAGCGCGTCGAACTCCTCCAGGATCGGGGTCGCACCGAAGCCCCGGTCGACGTCCCCGGAGCCGAACGACACGACCCCGCGGAGCCCCAGCTCCTCGAGCGCCTGCACGACCCCCGGTGTCGCCGGCTCGCCGGGGATCGGGTCCGAGCAGAACATGTCGTTCGCCGTCGTCACGCCGCTGCGGAGCATCTGGATCCCCTGCAGCATGGTGCCCGCGTACGCCTTGTCGCGCGTCATCACCGGGTTGACGTGCGCGATGAGCGCGTTCAACCACTCCCACAGCGTGTACTGCGAGCCGATCCCCGTGATGAGCCCCTCGCTGAAGTGCCCGTGCGTGTTCACGAAGCCGGGCGTGACGACGTCGTTCGCCCCGCCACGCACGGCCACCTCCGGGTGCGCCGCCGACAGCTCGGCGAAGGTGCCGACCGCGGCGACCCGGGTCCCGTCGAGGAGCACCGCACCGTCCCGGATCGCGGACGGTGTGGCGGAGGCGTCGGGGGCGGCGGTCAGGACCCACCCGCCGCGGATCAGGGTCTGCGTCATGGGGAGAACCTAGGGACCCCGTGTTTCGCGGGTGTTCCCGTCCGGTTTCCCACTGGTGCTGGCGGGCGCCGGCGGAACGACGCGGAGAACGGCTGAAGGGGTCACAGTCCTGCGGGAAGGAGGTCGTGTCCCGATCCGCAGGTGTTCTGAGCCCTAGTCATGGTTGACATACTGAATGTAAGACGACAAGTATCGACGCCATGGCCAGATTCGCGGAACACAGCCGATGCCGAACGTTGATGACGACCGGAGGAGTCGGGCTGGTCACTGCTGCGCTCATCGCCGGGACAGCGGTCCCAGCGATGGCTGTGCAGCCGACACAGAAGGCACTTCCAGTAGTTCAGGAGCAGCACGTCGGTACGGACGGCGACGCCCCCGGGTCCGTCGCTACGCAGCGCGGTCGGCAGGTGTTCGAGAGCCTGTTCTTCCTGCAAGGCGGAGAACGCACACGGATGTTGCTCGAGAACACCGCCGTCTCCACGCTCACTGACAACGAGATCGAAGCCGTTCTGCTCCAGGTCAGCACGCCGACGTCCGTGGCGAAGGTTCGACAGATCGAGAAGCAACTGATCGAGCGCGATCCGGAGTACTTCACGGAGATCGGAGCGGCGGTCCTCTCTGGTGATCCTGTCCGGGTACAGCGGCAGCTGACCGGGGCCTACGACGAGATGTTGCGGACGCCGACGATGGCGCAGGCGGTCAAGTCGCTGGAGGCAGAGAGTACACATGTCCCGGGAGAAGTCGGAACGGACTGCGGCGTCGCCGTCGTCGTGGCACTAGGAGCCGTCATCGCAGTGACTGCGGTCGCGGCGGTGAACTACGCTCTCGCAGCCAACATCGCGCTCGGATTCAACGTCGCGGCCGGTGCGAACGTGGCGTACCAACACATCGCGGTCAAGAGCAAGTCGGCGGCGAACGCCGGCACCAGCGCCCGGTTCTCGGACGGGATCGTGGCAGCCGTCATCGAGCAGTTCGGCCACTGAGTTGCCACAGCTGACATGGGTGGGGGGGACGATCGGTCCTGGTGTCGCGAGGGGCAGTCGTCACGGCGAGCATGGTGGGGTTGACGCTTGCCTTCTACGTGATGCAAGGAGCGGTGAGCTTCACGCCGGCTGTGGTGCCTCCGGCCCGGAACGAGATCGCCCATGTGACCCGGCAGATGGCGCCGCAAGGCTGGGCGTTCTTCACGAAGGACGCCCAGAGCGCCTACATCGTCCCCTTCGAGGTGTCCGGAGGAAGGCTTGTCGATCGATCCGTCGCCGTCGGTGCGTCCTCGAACTGGGCCTTCGGCTTCAATCGCACGGGCCGGTCGCAGGGAGCTGAGATCGCAACCTTCCTCCACGGCGTCGGACAACGAACATGGACGAACTGTGAGACCGAGGAAGATTGTGATGCGGTGGCTGAGGACGCGAAACCGCTGCGGGTGGAGAACCCGCACAAGGAGCCGACGCTCTGCGGCAAGGTCCTCCTCGTCGCAGAGAAGCCCGTTCCGTGGGAGTGGAGGAATCTGCGGGCGAGGCCACTGCCCCAAGAGGCCGTCTTCCTGGATGTCGCATGCTGAACCGCCTCGGGCGCTACTGGCTCAGGCGGACATTGCGGCTACCGATGCCGTGGACCGCGACCCTCGGCGCGGCGCGGAGTCTGCTCTTCCTGAGTGCGGGACTGACGTACTTGCTCAGCCCGACCACGGTGCTCTTCACCCCGGTCGACGGGGCCTTGCCCGGTCGCTGCGCTGCCAGCGTGCATTGGATGGCCTGGCCGTGTTGGCTCCCGGAAGGGGTCGTCGCTGGTGGGCAGGCGACTGCCGGCGTGCTGTGTCTCATCGCTGCGTCTGGTTGGTTCCCAGCGCTGACTGCCGTCCCCATGGCCGTACTCCTCATCGCGCTGCCGCTGACGAGTGCGGCACCTGACGGCGGAGATCAGCTCGCGGGGATCCTGGGGTTACTACTGCTGCCGGTGAGTCTCACCGACTGGCGGCGGACCTCGTGGACGGCCGTACAGCCGGAGCGTGCTCTGGGCGCGCGCGTCCTCGTCGCGTACTCCGCCCTCGCGCTCGCGAAGCTGCAGATCGCGATTGTCTACCTCGTCGCCTGTCTCGGGAAGCTCAGCAGTGCAGAGTGGGTGAACGGCACTGCCCTCTTCTACTGGGTGCGGAACAACGTGTTCGGGGCACCGCCGCTCCTCCGGCCGGTGGCGGAATGGGTGACGATGCGCCCAGTGCTGGTCGCCGCTTCGTCCTGGGGAACGCTCGTGCTGGAGTTCAGTCTCGCGATCGCCGTGCTCCTGCCGACGCCGTTCCGATTGCGGATACTGCTGCCGATCGCACTCCTGTTCCATCTCGCCATCTGGCTGGTGCTCGGCGTGTCGAGCTTCGCGTTCGTGATGGGTGCCGCGCTGTTGATCTTGGTCGTCCCGGTCGGATGGTCACTCGTTCGACCGAGGATGTACCGGATCCGCTCGGGAAGAGAAAAGGAGACACCGGTATGACGGAGACGACGAACGGACCTGCCTGGATGAGGGTGCTCGGCGCTTTCCTCCTGCTCAGCTTCGGTGGCATGGTCGCCCTCATGGTCCTCCTCGTCCGTGAGATCGGAATCGGTCCCGCGACGTTGACGATGCTCCCCGCCGTGCTCGTACTCGGTGCCGGCTTCGTCCTCGTCACCGCCTCCGTGCGCGTGGACGTCGCTGACAGCGTCGACCTTCGGTTCTTCCCCCTCTGGCGTCGTCAGCTCGAGTACTCCGAGTTGGAATCCGTCAGGGTCGAAGAACAGAGTTGGTTCCGGTTCGGTGGTGTCGGCCTGCGGTGGAACGGCGCCGCGACGGGGCTCATCCTCGGGAACCGGCCGGCAGTCGTCCTGCGGACCCGGAGGAATCATGAATACGTGGTGCAGTGCAGTGATCCGGAGCGTGTCGCCGAACACATCCGAGCCCGTCTGGTCGCGCGCTGAGGATCGATCGAGCCCGCTCCGTAGCCGGACGAGGACCTCGGTCATGCCGCTCGGCGCTGTGGAAGACGACCCCTCGTCTCACTGCTGAGAACGATCGGCAAGCTGTCTCAGCGATGAGACGAAGCCGCGGGATGACGAAGAGGTCCCTGTTCGACACCGTCCCGAAACACCGCGCTGCTACAAACGCTGCATGCTCTCCGTCACCGGCGCACACCGCGTCCTCGTCGACCCGCGTACCGAGCGTGACGGCGACGTCGTGGTCGACGACGGCAGTGCGGTCGCGACGACGCTCGACGCCTCGGGATGTGTCGTCACCGCCGGCCTCGTCAACGCACACCACCACCTGCTGCAGACGGCGTTCCGGACCCTCCCCGGGACCCGCGGTGTACCGATGGCGGACTGGCTGCCGGCGATGGCCGGTGCGTACGGCCGGGTGGGCCACGACCCGGAGCTCTACGGACTGGCCGCTGCCGTCGGGGCCGCGGAGGGCCTCCTGTCCGGGGTCACCACCATCGCCGACCACCACCTCAACTGGCCGGCGGACGCGACGGCGGACGACACGGTCGCGCTCGCCGCGGCCACGGTGGACGCAGTCCGCGGACTCGGCGGGCGGCTGGTGTTCGTCCGGGGGAGCGCCCGGGACGACCCTGAGCGGGCGGCCGCGTCGGCGGACGCGATCGTCACCGGACTGCTCCACGAGGACGCGGTCGGCGGCGTCGACCCGGACGGACGACTGCAGGTCGCGGTCGGTCCTGCGGGCGTGCACTCGGACGGCGAGGCGACGTTCCGTGCCCTCGGCGAGGTCGCCGCCCAGCACGGCCTGCGCCGACGCACGCAGGCGAACGAACAGGTCGACACCGCCATCGCCCTCGAGCGGTACGGACGACGCCCGCTCGACCTGCTCGAGCAGTGGGGGTGGCTCGCGCCCGACGTCACGATCGCCCACCTGTGCGACGTCACCGACGACGAGGTCGCCCGCATCGCGGCTGCCGGGGTCACGGCCACGCACGCACCGGGGTGCGACGTGCCGATGGGGTGGGGGATCGCGCCGGTCGCGCGGCTCCTCGCCGCGGGCGTCCCGGTCGGTCTGGGCACCAGTGGCGGCGGCAGCAACGACGCCGGACACCTGCTCGCGGACGCCCGCCTGGCGATGCAGGTCTCCGCGCTCGTCGGGCCGCAGCTGCCCGCCCGACAGGTGCTCGGCACGGCGACCGAGGGGTCCGCCGTCGGTCTCGGGCGGCCGGAACTCGCACACCTCGGCGCCGGGTCGGCCGGGGACCTCTGCGTCTGGGACGTCTCCGGCGTCGCGGATGCCGGGGTCGCCGATCCGGTCGCCGGCCTCCTGTGGGCCTTCCCGGGGCGGCGGCCCCGCCACGTCGTCGTCGGTGGCCGCGTGGTCGTGCGGGACGGGAGGCTCGTCATGGCCGACGAGGGCGAGCTGGCGGCTCGCCTGCGCGAGCGGTTGGCACGGACACCTGCGTGAGCCGCCGCGCGGGGCGCTCGGGCCGGTCGGTGGCTTCGGTCAGTGCGCGCGGTTCAGCCGGTCCGCGAGCCGCCCGAGTGCCCAGTTGAGCAGGAACCCGAGCGCGCCGAGGACCGGGAGCACCGCGATGACGACCGTCCAGACGACCTTCGCCAGCTGACTCCGCGTCCGGTCGCGCCACAGGACCACCAGCGCCCCGACCTCGAGCAGCATGATCACGAGCAGCACCGCGGCGTGCGTTCCGACAGCCAGGTTCCCGAACACGTCCCACCTCCGCTGGAGGGCTCGGTCGCACTCCGCTCCCGGAGTGTAGCGGCGTCGGGAACGGCGGACGAGCCTCCCGTCGGCAGTGGTCGCCTCCCGTCGCTCCTGCCGTGGTTCCGTGATTCGCGCATCTCGACGGTCGAGGTGCGCGGATTCCGGAACCGGGAGGGACGGTGGCGGGGTGTCGTGGAACCCGGGCGTCTGGTTCCGGGGACGCGAGGACGCCGTCCCGCGGTGTGCGGGACGGCGTCCTGGTGGTGGTGCTGGGTGGTGCGGGGGTGTTACTTGATCTGGGCGGTGATGGTGGCGGTGCCGACGAGCAGGCCGCGCTTGACGGCGTCGGTCTTGAAGGTCTGGTTCAGCAGGTCCGCGGCGTCCTGGGAGATGTGGACGGTGGTGCC
>NZ_QKLJ01000011.1:0-82787 GCF_003224415.1 Curtobacterium sp. MCBD17_023 | reverse complement strand
TGTGCACGCTGTTGAGTTCTCAAGGACCAGACGCACTCCCCACTCCACACCACCAGGATGCTTCGCCAGAGAGGCTGTCGCTCTCGATCCCACCGATGTCGTCGAACCCGCCAACACGAACCGTGCAGTCAGATCCAGTGGCTCATCCGGAAGGAGAGAACCGGTGGAGTAGTCATCCTAAGCGTCGAAGCGACCCAGCACAAGGCCAGATCTGAACTCCAGTGGAGGATGGTCCCGCTTGAGGGCCGACGTGCTCTGGGCTTCCGCTCCAGCCGCTCCGCCGCACCTTTGGGGTGACGAGGGATTACTTTACGCAGCCCCCACACCCACCACCAACCCACCCCACATCCCGGGCGTGTCGCACCATGCAACACCGGTGCCGCTCCCCGGGACGCCGAACGCCCGGCCCCTCTCGGGACCGGGCGTCGGGACTGGTCGGGACCGGCTGCGTCAGCCGAGCGTGACGCCGGCCAGCGTCTTCTTCCCGCGACGGAGGACGAGCACGCCACCCGGCATGGCCAGGGACGCCAGCGTCGCGGCCGCGTCCTCGGCACGCTCGTTGTTGACGTGGACGCCACCTTGGTCGACCGCACGCCGTGCTTCCCCGAGGGACTTGACGAGTCCGGTCTCCACGAGGGCTCGCGCCACATCGGCATCCCCGCCCAGCGACACCGTGCCGGGCAGCTCGGCGATCGCGGCGCGCAGGGTGTCGGCGTCGAGCGCGGTCAGGTCGCCGTTCCCGAACAGCGCTGCCGACGCGTCGATCGCGGCCTGTGTCGCGGCCTCCCCGTGGACCAGTGCGGTGACCTCGAAGGCCAGGGTGCGCTGGGCCTCCCGGCGGAACGGCTCGTCGGCGACGGCCTGCTCGAGGCGCTCCACCTCGGCGCGGGACAGGAACGTGAACTCGCGCAGGCGCGCGACCACATCGGCGTCCGCCGTGTTGAGCCAGAACTGGTAGAAGGCGTACGGCGAGGTCATCGTGCCGTCGAGCCAGATCGCGTTGCCCTCGCTCTTGCCGAACTTCGTGCCGTCCGAGTTCGTGATGAGCGGCGTCCCCAGCGCGTGCGCGGACACACCCTCGGTCCGACGGATGAGTTCCGTGCCCGAGGTGAGGTTGCCCCACTGGTCGGAGCCACCGGTCTGCAGCGTGCACCCGTACTGGCGGTAGAGCTCGCGGAAGTCCAGGCCCTGCAGGATCTGGTAGCTGAACTCGGTGTAGCTGATGCCGGCGTCCGAGTTCAGCCGGGCGGCGACGGCGTCCTTCTTGAGCATCGAGTTGACGCGGAAGTACTTGCCGATGTCACGCAGGAAGTCGATCGCGGACAGCGGCGCGGTCCAGTCCAGGTTGTTCACCAGCCGGACGCCGTTGTCCCCGTCGGCGCTGAGGAACCGGGACACCTGGCCCTGCAGCCGTCCCACCCACTCCTCGACGGTCTCGCGGGTGTTGAGCGTGCGCTCGGCCGTGGGACGCGGGTCCCCGATGAGACCGGTCGACCCGCCGACGAGCGCGAGCGGCTTGTGCCCGGCCAGCTGCAGTCGACGCATGGTCAGCAGCTGGAGCAGGTTCCCGCAGTGCAGCGACGGGGCGGTCGGGTCGAACCCGCAGTAGTACGTCACCGGTCCGGCGTCGAGGGCCTCTTGCAGTGCGGTCTCGTCGGTGGAGACGTGCACCAGACCACGCCAGCGCAGTTCGTCCCACACCGAGGCGAAGGTGGGGTCGTTCTGCTGGCGCGTCAGGACGTCGGGATCGGTATCACTGGACACCCCGTCATCGTACCGGCCTGCTCGGCGCCCCCTCAGCCGATGGCGCCCTTGTGCCGGCGGTACGCCGACACGGTCGAGTCCCCCGGCAGCCAGAACCGCCACGGGAACGCCGCTCCCCCGGCCACCCCACCCACGCCGGTCCGCGGACCGCTCGCGACCAGGCCGCCGGACAGGAGGTCGTCGACGACCTGCGCCACCGGGGCGGAGGCGAGCCGGGCCTCCAGGGCGGGAGCCAACCGCAGCGTGTACGGACCGGAACCGTCGAGGACCGAGGTGCCGTCGTCCACGCCGAGGACCGCGCCGAGCGCGACGCCGAGGTTCCCCGGTCCGCGCGCGAGCGCCACGTCGGCCACGGTGGGTCCGCGACGCTCGCGGGCGACGTCGGTGCCCGCGACCACCGCAGCCCCGCGGAGCAGGGACCCGGACGACTGGCCGGCGGGGCCGCTCACGACGTTCACGCACGTGTGGATGCCGTACGACCGGTAGGCGTACAGCGTCCCGGGCGGACCGAACAGGTGCCGGTTGCGCGCTGTCATGCCGCGGTGTCCGTGCGAACCCGGGTCGACCGCGCCCGAGTAGGCCTCGACCTCGGTGATCCGCAGGGTCACGCCCTTGCCCGTGATCGTCGCGCCGAGGAGCGCTGGTGCGCACACCGGCGCGGGCTCGCGCAGCAGCGCGAGCAGCGCATCCGACGGCGTCGGCGTCGGCGTCGGCGTCTGCTCAGGGGACACGGTTCACCGGGTGAAGGGCGTCCCGGCCGCGATCTCCCGGACGGACCGGGTCAGGGCGGCGAGTTGCTCGGCGACCCGCTCGGGTGCCGTGCCGCCGACGCCCCGACGGGACGCGACGCTGCCCTCGATCGTGAGGACCGTGCGGACCTCCGGGGTCAGGTGCTCCGAGACCGCGGCGTACTCCGCGTCCGTCGGGTCGTCGAGGTCGATGCCGCGCTCCTCGCAGTACCGGACGAGCGCGCCCGAGACCTCGTGCGCGTCACGGAACGGGACACCCTGTCGGACCAGCCACTCCGCGACGTCGGTCGCCAGGGAGAACCCCTGCGGTGCGAGCTCCGCCATCCGGGCGGTGTCGAAGGACAGGGTCGCGATCATGCCGGTGAAGGCGGGGAGCAGGACCTCGAGCGTCGCGACCGAGTCGAAGACGGGCTCCTTGTCCTCCTGCAGGTCGCGGTTGTACGCGAGCGGCAGGCCCTTGAGGGTGGCGAGGAGGCCGGTCAGGTTGCCGATCAGCCGACCGGACTTGCCGCGTGCGAGCTCGGCGATGTCCGGGTTCTTCTTCTGCGGCATGATGCTCGACCCGGTCGAGAAGCCGTCGTGGAGCCGGACGAAGCCGAACTCCTTCGTGTTCCAGAGGACGACCTCCTCCGCCAGGCGGGAGACGTCGATGCCGATCTGGGCGAGGACGAAGGCGAACTCGGCGACGACGTCCCGAGCGGCGGTCGCGTCGATCGAGTTGTCGGCGGGCCGGTCGAAGCCCAGCTCCTGCGCGATGGCGGCCGGGTCGAGTCCGAGCGAGCTGCCCGCCAGCGCACCGGCGCCGTAGGGGCTGACACTCGCGCGGCCCGCCCAGTCGCGAAGCCGCTCGAGGTCCCGCACGAGGGGCCAGGCGTGCGCGAGCAGGTGGTGCGCGAGCAGGACCGGCTGCGCGTGCTGCAGGTGCGTCCGGCCGGGCATGATGGCGCCCTCGTGTTCGGACGCCTGCTGGCTGATCGCGTCGACGAGGTCGATGACCATCCGGCCGATCCGACGGCCGTGGTCGAGCATGTGCATCCGGCCGAGGGTCGCGATCTGGTCATTGCGGCTGCGGCCGGCGCGGAGCTTCCCGCCCAGCTCCGAGCCGACGTCGGCGATGAGCAGGCGCTCGAGCGCGCCGTGCACGTCCTCGTCGGACACGTCCGGCTGCAGGGAGCCGTCGGCATGCGCGTCCTCGAGTCGGTCGAGGCCGGCGAGCATCCGCTCGAGTTCGTCGGCCGTCAGGTACCCCGCCACCTGCAGCGCCCGGGCGTGCGCGCGGGAGCCGGCGATGTCGTACGGCGCCAGCTGCCAGTCGAAGTGCGTCGACTTCGACAGGGCGGCGAGTTCCGCGCTCGGACCGTCCGCGAACCGGCCACCCCACAGGGCGCCCGTGTTCGTCGCGTCGGTCTTGCTGCTGCTGTCGTCCGGCCGGGAGGCTCGGGGGGCGTCCGTCATGAGGGTCCTGCGTCGTCTCGGGTCGGGTCGGTCGGGGGTCGGGGGTCGATGCGGTCCGGGGTCGGCGCGGTCCGGGCGGTGCGCCTGCCGGACTGGCGGCGACGGGACGGGCGCGTGCCGCGCCTCCCGTCCGGCGAGGACGACGGGACCGACCGGTCCCGCCGCCCTCGGTCGGTCAGTTCGCCAGGTCGCGGCGGGCGGAGATCTTGCTCGGCAGCGACCACAGTTCGATGAAGCCCTTGGAGAGCGACTGGTCGAACGTGTCACCGGTGTCGTACGTGGCGAGGTCGAAGTCGTAGAGGCTCTGCTCGGAGCGACGACCGGTCACCGTGGCACGACCGCCGTGGAGCTGCATGCGGATGTCGCCGGACACGTACTCCTGCGTCGAGTCGATGAAGGCGTCGAGGCTGCGCTTCAACCCACCGAACCACAGGCCGTCGTAGACCAGGTCGGCCCACTCCGACTCGACACCGCGCTTGTAGCGGTTGACGTCGCGCTCGAGGGTCAGGCTCTCGAGCTCCTCGTGCGCGGCGATGAGCGCCATCGCGGCCGGGGCCTCGTAGACCTCGCGCGACTTGATGCCGACCAGGCGGTCCTCGACGACGTCGATGCGGCCGACGCCGTGCTTGCCGGCGAGGGCGTTGAGTTCCTGCACGACGCGCAGGACGCTGAAGCGCTGACCGTCGATCGCGACCGGCACACCCTGCTCGAACGTGATCGTGACCTCGTCGGCCTCACGGTCGACGGCGGGGTCCTGCGTGTACGCGTACAGGTCCTCGATCGGGGCGTTCCACGGGTCCTCGAGGAACCCGGTCTCCACCGCGCGACCCCAGACGTTCTGGTCGATCGAGTACGGCGACTTCTTGCTCTGCAGGATCGGCAGGTCGTGCTCCTGCGCGTAGACGATCGCCTTGTCACGGGTCAGCGCGAGGTCACGGACCGGGGCGACGCTCGTCAGGTCGGGGGCGATCGCGGCCACGGCGGCCTCGAAGCGCACCTGGTCGTTGCCCTTGCCGGTGCAGCCGTGCGCGACGCTGTCCGCGCCGAGCTGCTTCGCCGTGGTGGCGAGGTGCTTCGCGATGAGCGGCCGGCTCAGCGCCGAGACGAGGGGGTAGCGCTTCTGGTAGAGCGCGTTGGCCTTGAGGGCCGGGACGAGGTAGTCGTCCGCGAACTCGTCCTTCGCGTCGATGACGACCGACTCCACCGCGCCGCAGTCGAGCGCGCGCTGACGGATGGCGTCCATGTCCTCGCCGCCCTGGCCGACGTCGACGGCCAGCGCCACGACCTCCTTGCCGGTGGCGTCCTTGAGCCAACCGATCCCGACGGAGGTGTCGAGCCCTCCTGAGTACGCGAGTACGACGCGGTCTGCCATGGGTTCTCTCCTGTGTGGTGGTGGTTGTCAGTTGCCGGGGGTCGCCACGTCTGCGGCGGTCGCCCCGTCTGCGGCGGTCGCCCCGTCTGCGGCGGTCGCCCCGTCTGCGGCGGTCGGGGCGTTGGCGGCGAGGAGCCAGGCGAGCAGGGCCTTCTGGGCGTGCAGGCGGTTCTCCGCCTCGTCCCAGATGATGCTGCGCGGTCCGTCGATGACCTCGGCGGTGACCTCGTAGCCGCGGTCGGCGGGCAGGCAGTGCATGAACACGGCGTCGTCCGCGGCGTGCGCGAGCAGGTCGTCGTCGACGCGGTACCCGGCGAAGGTGGCGAGCCGCTGCTGCTTCTCGTCCTCCTTGCCCATCGAGACCCAGGTGTCGGTCACGACGACGTCGGCACCCGCCACCGCGGCGACCGGGTCGGTCACGACGAGCACGGACCCGCCGGTCTCGGCGGCGCGGTGCTCCGCGTCCGTCACGACCTGCGGTGCGGGCGAGAACTCGACCGGTGACGCGACACGCACGTGCATCCCGGCCGTCGCGCAGGCGAGCAGGTACGACTGCGCCATGTTGCTCGCGCCGTCGCCGACGAACGCGATGGTCTGCCCGGCCAACGCGCCGCGGTGCTCGCGGATGGTGAGCAGGTCGGCGAGGAGCTGGCACGGGTGGAAGTCGTCGGACAGCGCGTTGACGACCGGCACCGTGGTGCTCGCCGCCATCTCCTCGAGCCCGGCCTGGCCGTAGGTGCGCCAGACGATCGCCGACACCATGCGCTCGAGCACGCGGGCGGTGTCGGTCGGGGTCTCCTTGCCGCCGAGCTGGCTGTTCGCGGTCGAGATGATGAGTGGGCTGCCGCCGAGGTCGCTGATGCCGACGTGGAAGGACACCCGGGTGCGGGTGGACGACTTGTCGAAGATCACGGCGACGCTCTGCGGACCGGCGAGGGGCTTGGCGCCCCACCGGTCGCGCTTCATCTCGACGGCGAGGTCGAGGATCGCGGACTGCTCGGCCTGCGTGAGGTCGTCGTCCCGGAGGAAGTGGCGGGTCATGCGGAGGTCTCCTGGTCGGCGCCCTCGACGGCCGCCATGCTCTGGGCGAGGATCGCGAGGAACGCGTCGATCTCGGCGTCGGACACGATGAGCGGCGGCGCGATGCGCAGGCTCGACTCGTTCGGTGCGTTGATGATGAGTCCGCGCTCGAGCGCGGCGGCGGAGACCGCGGCGGCGACCGGGCGACGGAGGCCGACACCGATGAGCAGGCCGCTCCCCCGGACCTCCTCCACCAGGTCGGAGCCGAGTGCGGTGATCCCGGTGCGGATGCGCTCGCCCTTGACGACCGCACCGGCCACCAGGTCCGCGCGCTCGATCTCGGCGAGCACCGCGTTCGCGACGCGGGTGCCGAGCGGGTTGCCGCCGAAGGTCGAGCCGTGCTGGCCCGCCGAGAACAGGTCGGACGCCCACCCGAAGGTCACGAGCGCCCCAATCGGGAAGCCACCGGCGATGCCCTTGGCGACCGTGATCGCGTCCGGGACCACGCCCGTGTTCTGGAAGGCGAACCAGGCGCCGGTGCGGCCGATGCCGGTCTGGATCTCGTCGAGGACGAGCAGTGCGCCGTGCCGCTCGGTCAGGGCCCGCGCGGCCTGCAGGAACCCCTCGGGCAGGTCGACGACGCCGGCCTCGCCCTTGATCGGCTCGAGGATGAGCGCCGCGACGGTGTCGTCGACCGAGCGCTCGAGGGCCTCGATCGACGTCTCGATGTGCTCGACGCCCGGGATCATCGGCAGGAAGTCCTGCTGGAGGGCGGGCTTGCCGGTGAGCGCGAGCGCGCCCATGGTGCGGCCGTGGAACGCCTGCTGCAGCGCGAGGATCTTCGTCTTGCGCCCGTCCGCGCCGCGGTTCAGCCGAGCCAGCTTGAACGCCGCCTCGTTGGCCTCTGCGCCGGAGTTGCCGAAGTACACGCGGCCCGCGTCGCCCGCGCCGGAGATCCGCTTGAGGCGTTCGGCGAGCTCGAGCTGCGGCGGCGTCGCGAAGTAGTTCGACACGTGCACGAGCTTCGCTGCCTGGTCGCTGATCGCCTCGACGAGCGCCGGGTGGGCGTGGCCGAGCGAGTTCACCGCGATGCCGGCGAGGAAGTCGAGGTACTCGTTGCCGTCGACGTCCCACACCCGGCAGCCCTCGCCGCGCTCGAGCATGATCTTCGGCGGGGTCAGGGATCGCATGAGCGACGCCCCGAACCGGTCGTTCCAGGTCTCGGTCTGCGTCTCGGTGCTCACCGTGCTGTGCCCTTCTCGTCGTCGTGCGGAGTCGTGGAGTCGTCGTCACGCCGGGCGACGTGCTGGCCGCCCGGGACGTCGTCGTGGCCGCTGCCCGGGGCGTGGACCGCCGCGCGTCGGCCGATCTCGGCGTGGGTGTTCTGGTTCTCGGTCCGGCGACTCGGGTCCGGGATGACCTCGGTGCCGGCGCCGCGGAGGGTGAAGACCTCGAGCAGGATCGAGTGCGGGATGCGGCCGTCGATGATGGTCGCGCCACCGACCCCGCCGACCACGGCGTCGAGGCACGCGGTCATCTTCGGGATCATCCCGGACTCGAGCGACGGCAGCAGCTGGCGGAGTTCCTCGACCGCGATGAGGTCGATGATCGAGTCGCGGTCCGGCCAGTTGCGGTACAGCCCGGGCACGTCCGTCAGCATCATCAGCTTCGACGCGTTCAGCGCGATCGCGAGTGCGGCCGCCGCGGCGTCGGCGTTCACGTTGAGCGCCTGGTCCGGGTGTGCGTCGTCGATCGCGATGCTCGACACCACCGGGATGCGGCCGGCATGGATCGCGGCGAGGACCCCGGACGGGTCGACATGGGTGATGTCGCCGACGTGGCCGAGGTCGAAGTGCTCGCCGTCGACGACGACGCCCTTCTTCTCGCCGGTGAACAGCGACCCGCCGTCGCCGAACACCCCGACGCCGAGGCCGTCGCCGTGCTCGTCGATGAGGTCGACGATCTCACGGTTCACCTCGCCGGCCAGGACGTCGCGGACGACCGTGATCGCCTCGGTCGTCGTGACGCGGTAGCCGCCGCGGAACTCGGACTGGATGCCCTGCTCCTCCAGCGCCGCGGAGATCTGCGGACCGCCGCCGTGCACGACGACCGGGTGCAGGCCGGCGTACCGGAGGTAGACCATGTCCTCGGCGAACGCCCGCTTGAGGTCGTCGTTCACCATCGCGTTGCCGCCGAACTTGACGACGACGATCTTGCCCGAGAACCGCTTCAACCACGGCAGGGACTCGATGAGGGTCGCGGCCTTGACGGTCGCGAGCTCGTGCTCTTCTTCCTTCGAGAGGTCCGCGTCGCTCATCAGCTGGAGTACGCGCTGTTCTCGTGGACGTAGTCGTGCGTCAGGTCGTTCGTCAGGATCGTCGCCGCGGCCGTGCCGACCCCGAGGTCGATGAGCACGTGCGTGTCCCGCGGGCTGAGGTCGACGTCGTCGCTCGGCTGGTCCGGGGCACCGGCGTGGCACACCCGCACCCCGTTCATCGAGACGTCGACCGCGTACGGGTCGAACTCGGCGTCGGTCGTCCCGATCGCGGCGAGCACCCGCCCCCAGTTGGGGTCGTTGCCGAAGACCGCCGCCTTGAACAGGTTGTTGCGGGCGACGCTCCGGCCGACCGTCACGGCCTCGTCCTCGCTGACCGCGCCGACGACCTCGATCGTGATGTCGTGCGCTGCGCCCTCGGCGTCCTGCTGGAGCTGGCGGGCGAGGTCGGCGCAGACGCCGGTCAGGGCCCGCTGGAAGGTCTCGGCGTCGGGGGTCGTGCCCGAAGCACCGGAGGCCATGAGCACGACGGTGTCGTTCGTGGACATGCACCCGTCGGAGTCCACGCGGTCGAAGGTCACGCGGGTCGCCGCGCGCAGGGCCCGGTCGAGCTCGTCCGCGGGCAGTGCCGCGTCGGTGGTGATCACCACGAGCATCGTCGCGAGGCCGGGTGCGAGCATGCCCGCGCCCTTCGCCATCCCGCCGACCGTCCAGCCGTCGACCGAGACGACGGACTGCTTCGGCTTCGTGTCGGTGGTCATGATGGCGGCCGCGGCGTCGGGTCCGCCGGCACCGTCGAGGGCGTCGGCGGCGAGCGTCACGCCGCGGAGCACGCCGTCGCGGAAGGTCTGGTCGCCGACGCCGATGAGCCCCGTGGAACACACGACGACGTCACCCGCTCCGATGCCCAGCGCGTCGCCCACCGCCTCCGCGGTGAGGTGGGTCGTCTGGAAGCCGAAGGGACCCGTGAAGCAGTTCGCGCCTCCCGAGTTGAGGACGACGGCACGGGCGATGCCGTCGCCGACCACCTGGCGGGACCAGATGACCGGGTGCGCCTGCGCACGGTTCGTGGTGAAGACGGCCGCCACGGCGTCCGAGGGGCCGTCGTTGACGACGAGCGCCACGTCCGGCTTGCCACTCGTCTTCAGGCCGGCGGTGACGCCGGCTGCACGGAAGCCGGCGGCGGCGGTGACGCCCTGCAGGGCACCGTCGGTCGCCGGGAGGCCCGTGGTCGCGTCGGCGCTGTCGTTGCGGTCGGTCACGGGGCGACTCCGTCCACGCTGAGGCCCAGGGTCTCGGGGAGCCCGAGCGCGATGTTCGCGGACTGCACGGCGGCACCGCCGGTCCCCTTGGCGAGGTTGTCGAGCGCGGAGACGGCGACCACCCGGCCGGCGGCCTCGTCGACCGCGATGCCCACGAGGGCGGTGTTCGCCCCGATGGTGTCGGCCACCCGGGGGAAGACGCCCTCGGGCAGCAGGTGCACGAAGGGCTCGTCGGCGTAGGCCTGCTCCCAGGCGAGCCGGACGTCGTGCGCGGTCACCCCGGGGGCGAGCCGAGCGGTCGTGGTCGCGAGGATGCCGCGGGCCATCGGTACGAGGACAGGCGTGAACGAGACGCGGACGTCCGACGCACCGGCCACGCGGAGGTTCTGCTGGATCTCCGGGACGTGGCGGTGCTTCCCGCCCACGGCGTACGCGCTGGCGGACCCCATGATCTCCGCCGCCAGGTAGGTGGACTCGAGCTTCTTGCCGGCACCGCTCGGTCCGACGCTGAGGACCGCGACGATGTCGTCCGACTCGACGAGGCCGGCCTGCACCCCGGGCTGGATGCCGAGCGTGACCGCGGTGACGTTGCACCCGGGGACGGCGATCCGCTTGGTGGCCGCGAGTTCGGTGCGCTGCCGGCCCTGCGGCACGATGTCGTCGACGTCCCGCCACTCGTCCGCGGCACCGGGGGCGGGCGGCGCGTGCAGGAGCTCGGGCAGCCCGTAGGTCCAGGCGCCGTGGTACTCGCCGCCGTAGAACGCGGCCCACGCGGCCTCGTCCGTCAGCCGGTGGTCGGCGCCGCAGTCCACGACGAGCGTGTCCGCGTCGAGCTCCGCCGTGATCGCGCCGGACTGGCCGTGCGGCAGGGCGAGGAACACCACGTCGTGCCCACGGAGGTTCTCCGGGGTCGTCTCCACGAGGGTCAGGTGCGCGAGCGACCGCAGGTGCGGCTGCGTCGCGATGAGCGGCTGTCCGGCGTTCGAGAACGCCGTCACCGTCCGCACGTCGAACTCGGGATGAGCGGAGAGGATGCGCAGCAACTCGCCACCCGCGTAGCCGCTGGCACCAGCCACGGCGACGGATACGGACATGGGTTCCACCTTTGGTCGGACTGTTCGTCGAGGGAGTCGGAGGCGGCGACCCCGGGCGGTGATCCGTCGTGGATCAGTCGCGCAGGGTCGCCCCGAATCGCTCGCCGGCACGTCGGACAGCGCCGTCACGGGCCTCGGAGGCCTCGGCAGCGGTCAGCGTGCGGTCCGTGGCGCGGAAGCGCAGCGCGAACGTCAGGGACTTCTGTCCCTCGTCCAGGCCGGCGCCGCGGTAGTCGTCCACGAGCCGAGCATACTCCAACAGCTCCCCGGCACCAGCGCGCACCTCGGCGAGGACGTCGCCGGCCGGGGTCGCGACGTCGACCACGAGGGAGAGGTCCTGCGTCGCCGCCGGGTAGGAGACGATCGCCGCGACCTCGACGACGTCCGGCGCCGCGGCCACGAGGGCGTCGAGGTCGAGCTCGACGACCGCGACCACCCGGGGCAGGTCGGCGTCCGCCGCCAGCTCCGGGAGCAGCTCGCCGGCGACGCCGACGACGGTGTCCCCGACCAGGAGCGACGCCGCACGACCGGGGTGCAGCGAGGGGTGGGTCGTCTGCGCCACGGTGAGCTCGACCCCGACCGCCCAGGCGACGGTCCGCGCGACGTCGAGGGCGTCGGCGATGCCGAACGGTTCCGCGACGACGCCCGGCTGCTTCACGACCGCGTTGCCGAGCAGGAGCGCGCTCAGGTGGAACGGCTGCGCGGGCAGGGCTGCGTCGAGCGCGGCGAGGATCTCGGGTGTCGGACGCTGCGCGCCGACCGGTACCTCCGCGGTCCCGAGCGCGACACCCTGCTCGGGCAGGAAGACACGGGACGTCTCGTACACGGCGAGGTCGACGAGTCCGCGCGACACGTTGCGACGCGCCACGTCGACGAGGGCCGGCACGCCGCTGCGGCGGAGGTGGTCCTGCGCGCTGTCGAGCGCGTTCGCGAGCACGACGCTCGGTCCGCCGGCGGCGTCGATGCCCGGGTACGCGGCAGCGGTCGCGGCGGAGACGAACGGAGCGGTCACGACCTCGGTGAGCCCGGCGGCCGCGAGGGCTGCCGACACCCGACGGCGGGCCTGCTGGTGCAACGTGAGACCACGACCGGGAGGCGCGACGGGCAGCACGCTCGGGATGCGGTCGTACCCGACGATGCGGGCGATCTCCTCGACCAGGGAGACGTCGTCCACCAGGTCGGGGCGCCAGGTCGGCGGCGTGACGGCGAGCACGTCGCCGTCGACCTCCACCGTCGCGCCGATCGCCCGGAGCGTGTCGAGGACCTCGGCGTCGGTGTAGGCGACACCGATGAGCTCGGCGGCCCGACCGGCGCGCATCGCGACGGTCGGACGGGGGCGGTCGTCGACCAGGGTCGACCCGAGCGGGTCCGGCGTGCCGCCGGCGAGGTCGACGAGGAGCTCGACGGCCCGGTTCGCCGCGGCCTCGGCGACGAGCGGGTCGACGCCGCGCTCGAACCGGCGCGAGGCCTCGCTGGGCAGCTTGTGTCGCCGGGCCGAGCGGGCGATCGACACCTGGTCGAAGCCGGCGGCCTCGATGAGGACGTCGGTGGTCGCCGCGGTGATCTCGGTCCGGGCACCGCCCATGACGCCCGCGAGACCGACGGCGCCGGCGTCGTCCGCGATGACGAGGTCCTCTGTGTCGAGCGTGCGTTCGACGTCGTCGAGGGTGGTCAGGCGCTCCCCGGGGGTGGCCCGACGGACGGTCAGGCCGCCCTGCAGCGTCGCGAGGTCGTACCCGTGCAGCGGCTGCCCGAGTTCGAACATGACGTAGTTCGTGATGTCGACGGGCAGCGAGATCGAACGCACGCCGGCCAGGGTCAGGCGGGCGACCATCCACGCCGGGGTCGGCCGGGTCGCGTCGATGCCGCGGACGACCCGGGTGACGAAGGTGTGCGCGCCGACACGACCACGGATCGGGGCGGCGTCGTCCACGGTCACCGTGAAGCCGTCGCCGGTGCGCGGCAGGACTCGGTCGACCGGGTCGGAGAAGGTCGCACCGGTGGCGTGCGCGTACTCGCGGGCGACGCCGCGCATGCTCATGGCGTAGCCGCGGTCGGGCGTCACGTTGATCTCGACCGCGGCGTCGTCGAGGCCGAGCAGCGCGATCGCGTCCGCCCCGACCTCGGGCTCCATGCCGAGGTCGGCGAAGCGGAGGATGCCGTCGTGCTCGTCGCCGAGACCGAGCTCACGTGCGGAGGCGATCATGCCGTCCGACACGTGGCCGTACGTCTTCCGGGCCGCGATCGGGAACGGACCGGGGAGCACGGCGCCGGGCAGGGTCACGACGACGAGGTCGCCGACGTCGAAGTTGTGGGCACCGCACACGATGCCGCGGGGCTCGGACTCGCCGACGTCCACCTGGCACCAGTTAATGGTCTTGCCGTTCTTCTGCGGCTCGGGCACGCGCTCGAGCACCCGACCGACCACGACGGGCCCGGTCAGGTCGAAGGTGTGCACGGACTCCTCCTCGAACCCGACCGACACCAGGGCGGCGTGGACGTGCTCGAGCGAGACGTCGTCGGGCAGGTCGACGGACTCGCCGAGCCAGCGGAGTGGGACGCGCATCAGACCACCGTTCCGAACTGCTGTGAGAAGCGGATGTCGCCCTCGAGGAAGTCACGCATGTCGTTCAGGCCGTTGCGGAACTGGAGCGTCCGCTCGATGCCCATGCCGAAGGCGAAGCCCTGGTACTCGTCCGGGTCGATGCCCGCGGCGCGCAGGACGTTGGGGTTGACCATGCCGCAGCCACCCCACTCGACCCACCGCGCGCCGCCCTTGGCGTTCGGCTGCCAGACGTCCATCTCGGCGCTCGGCTCGGTGAACGGGAAGTAGTTGGGGCGGAGCCGGATCTGCGCTTCGGCCCCGAACACCTGACGCGCGAAGTGCTCGAGCGTGCCGCGCAGGTGCGCCATCGTGAGGCCCTTGTCGATCGCGATGCCCTCGACCTGGGTGAAAACCGGCAGGTGCGTGGCGTCGAGCTCGTCGGCGCGGTACACACGGCCCGGCGCGATCACGTAGAGCGGGAGCGCGCGCGTGAGCAGGGAGCGGATCTGCACCGGTGAGGTGTGCGTCCGCATGAGCAGGTGCCGGTCGACCGGCTCGACGAAGACGGTGTCGGCCATCGCCCGGGCCGGGTGGTCCTGGTCGAAGTTCAGGGCGTCGAAGTTGAACCACTCGTGCTCGAGCTCCGGCCCCTCCGCGACCTCCCACCCCATGCCGACGAAGACGTCGGCCACGGTCTCGTTGAGGAGCGAGAGCGGGTGGCGCGAGCCCGGCGTCCGGCGGGACGGCAGCGCGGTCACGTCGACGCGCTCCGACTCGAGCCGCGCACGTTCCTCGGCCTCGGCCAGCACGGACTCCTGCGCGGCGACCACCTGGGCCACCTGTCCGCGGGCCTGTCCGACGAGCTTGCCCGCCGCGGCCTTCTGCTCCGGCGGGACACTGCGCATCGACGCGTTCATCCGGGCGAGCGTCGACTGCTCACCGGTGTGCTCGGCACGGGCCTGCTTCAGCTCCGCGACGGTGGTCGTGGCGCGGACGGCGGCGAGGGCCGCGTCCACGGCGTCGGCGACCGCCGATTCGCTGATCTCGAGAGGTTCTGACACGAGACCCAAGCCTACCGGCCGTCGGGATACCGCCGTCCTGCACCAGGCGGACGGTCGCCGTCAGTCCGTGGCTGTGGAGGGACGGGTCCGCTGTGCGAACGCGCTCTCGTAGAGGCACACCGACGCCGCGGTCGCGAGGTTCATCGACTCGGCCCGCCCGTAGATCGGCACCTTGACCGCGCGGTCGACGAGCGCCAGGTCCTCCGCCGTCAGTCCGCGGGCCTCGTTGCCGAACACCCACACGGTCGGCCCGTCGAGCATGCCGTCGGCGCGGACGTCCGGCAGGTCGTCGCCGGAGACGTCGGCGGCCAGGATCGTGTAGCCGAGCCCGCGGGCACGCTCGACCGCGTCGGCCAGGGTCACCCCGACGGAGACCGGCACGTGGAACAGCGACCCCGTGGTCGAGCGCACGACCTTCGGGTTGTACGGGTCGACACTGCGTCCGGTCAGCACCACGGCGTCCGCGCCGGCGGAGTCGGCGGCCCGGATGATCGTGCCGGCGTTCCCCGGGTCACGGACCTCCTCGAGGATCGCGACCAGTCCGGGCAGGGCCTCCGAGGCGTCGGCGTCGGCGTCGACCCGGGCCTCCGCGCGGGCGTCGGGGAAGACGTCCTTCACGGACGTCGGGAACTGCTGGCACACGGCGACGACGCCCTGCGGCGTGACGGTGTCCGCCATCGCGTCGAGCACCTGCTCGGTGACGAACCACGTGTCCACGGGAGCGTCGTCCAGCCCGTGGCGCGCCGCAGCGGTCGGGGTGACGTACAGCTCGCGGAGGAGCTCGGGGCGGTACTCGATCGCCTCGCGCACGGCCTGCGGCCCTTCGAGCAGGAACAGCCCGGTCTCGGCGCGGACGTCCTTCTTGGCCAGGGCGGCCACGGCTTTGACACGGCCGGCACGGGGGTTCTCGAGGAGATCGCTCACGTGCTCAGTCTAGGAACGACCCGACCCCGGGAACGACGGGACCCCCACTCCGTCGGAGTGGGGGTCCCGGTGCACGGTGACGTGACTCAGGCTGCCTTCGGCGCCGAGGTGTCGGCCGGCAGGGCCTTCTTGGCGGTCTCGACGAGCGCCGCGAACGTCTCGGCGTTGTTCACCGCGAGGTCCGCGAGGATGCGACGGTCGACCTCGACGCCGGCCAGGTTGAGACCCTGGATGAGGCGGTTGTAGGTCAGGCCGTTCGCACGCGACGCGGCGTTGATGCGCTGGATCCACAGGCGACGGAACTCGCCCTTCTTCGCGTGACGGTCCCGGTACGCGTAGACGAGGGAGTGGGTGACCTGCTCCTTCGCCTTGCGGTACAGGCGCGAACGCTGGCCGCGGTAGCCCTCGGCGCGCTCGAGGATGACGCGGCGCTTCTTGGCGGCGTTGACCGCTCTCTTCACTCTTGCCATTGATCTGTTCCTTTACGTTCCGGGACGGCTCAGTGGCCGAGGAGCTTCTTGACGGCCTTGACGTCGGCCTTGGCGAGGACCTGGTCCTCGTTGAGGCGGGCCTTGCGCTTGGCGGACTTGACCTCGAGGTTGTGGCGCATACCGGCCTGCTGCTTCATGATCTTGCCGCTGCCGGTGACCTTGAAGCGCTTCTTCGACCCGGAGTGGGTCTTCTGCTTGGGCATCGTGTGCCTTTCCGTGGGGTGGATGGGGGCCGCGCGAGCGCGGGATCGGTCTGGGAGGACCTATTCGGCCGAGGAGTCGGCCGGAGCTGCTGCGGCGGTCCCGGACGTGGTCTCGTCCGCCGGCTTGGTCTTCGCGGAGTGCTCGGAGGCCTTGCGCTCCGCCTTCTCGGCGGCACGCTTGGCGTTGAGCTCGCCCTTGACGTCCGACTTGTTCTTCAGCGGCGCGATGATCATCGTCATGTTGCGGCCGTCCTGGGTCGGACGCGACTCGACGACGCCGAACTCGGCGATCTCCTCCGCGAACTTCTGGAGGAGTCGGACACCCTGCTCGGGACGCGACTGCTCGCGACCGCGGAAGAGGATCATCGCCTTCACCTTGTCGCCACCGAGGAGGAATCCCTCGGCACGCTTGCGCTTCGTCTCGTAGTCGTGCACGTCGATCTTCAGGCGGAAGCGGACCTCTTTCAGGTCGGTGTTGACCTGGTTGCGGCGGGCTTCCTTGGCCTTCTGAGCGGCTTCGTACTTGAACTTGCCGTAGTCCATGATCTTGGCGACGGGCGGCTTCGAGTTCGGCGCGACCTCGACCAGATCCAGCTCGGCTTCCTGCGCGAGGCGCAGTGCGACGGCGATGGGGACAACGCCGACCTGCTCGCCCTGGGGACCGACGAGTCGGACCTCGGGGACGCGGATTCGGTCGTTGGTACGGGGATCGGTGATGCGGAGCTCCTTCAATCAGGTGGTGGCCGTCCGGGGCGTGTGCCCGGGACGACGGCACGAGAGAGGAGATCTGACGCACGGATCGCAGACCCGTTCGGCAGCCGCCCGACGCCGACCCTTGCGGTCCGGCCGACCGGGGCCCACGTCGTGAGCACCGGCGGAGCGGTGGTGACCCGGTAGCCTTGGTGCAGCCACGGGTGGGAGGAACTCCTCTTTCGTGACACCGTCCTGACTCCCGGAAGGATCCGGGCGCGCGGACAGCGTCTGCCGTCGGCGAGTCTAGCAGAGGAGCACCGTGACCGACACCCCGAGCAACCAGGCCCCCGGATCCGACGAGGACGGGCTCGACGGCGCGGGCGATGCCGCCAGGGACATCTCCGAGGTCCCCGCGATCGAGCTCGTCAACACCGTGGCCGTCCACCTGCTCAGTGCCGCCGCCGTCAAGGTCGGCCTGGCGGACGACCCCGAGCGACAGACCGACCTGGACGAGGCCCGCAAGCTCATCACCTCGCTCGCCGGCCTGGTCACCGCTGCGGCCACCGAGATCGGCGACCAGCACGCCCGTCCGCTGCGCGACGGGCTGCGCTCCGTGCAGCTCGCGTTCCGCGAGGCCTCGGCCATCCCGGACGCGCCGGGCAAGGGGCCGGGCGAGAAGTACACCGGTCCCGTCAACTAGCCCCGGACCTCCCCGGTCGGACCCGGGCACGGACCGGACGCGGACGGACCGGACGTGGACGGACGGGAGGCCCGTGGCGGTGTCGCCACGGGCCTCCCGTCCGGTGTGCGGTCAGCCCGCCGAGCGTGCGACCAGTCGGTCCACGGCCGCGACCGGGATCCCGACCCACGTCGGACGGTTGCGCGCCTCGTACACGACCTCGTACACGGCCTTGTCGAGCTCGAACGCGTCGAGCAGTGCCCGGTGCGCGCGCAGGTCGGCACCGCTGCCCCGCGCGTAGCCGTCGAGGAAGGCGTTCCGCGCCTCCTGCGCCCAGTCCCCGGTGTCCACGGGATCGTCGTCGTGTGCGAGCGCACCCGCGACGTAGTCGAACGAGCGCAGCATGCCGGCGACGTCCCGGAGCGCGACGTCCGGACGCGAGCGTTCGGGCATCGGGCGGAGCGGCTCGCCCTCGAAATCGAGGAACACCCAGCCGCGGGGCTCCGGGGCCGACAGGACCTGCCCGAGGTGCAGGTCACCGTGGATGCGCTGCATGGTCGGCCACGGCACGGACGCCGCACGGTCGTACACGCGGGCGACGGCGGCGGCGTGGTCGGCGACCTGCGGCACCTCGGCCGCGGCGGTCTCGAGTCGGCGGCGCATGGTCGCGACGGCCTCGTCCACCTGCTCCGGGCCGGCGGTCGCGGTCGGCATGGCGTCGGCGAGGACGGTGTGCACCTCGGCGAGGGCCGCACCGAGGCGGTCCGCGGCGCTCGCGAAGGACTCGCCGCCACGGGCCGCGGTCAGGGCCACGCGCCAGGCGTCCTCGAGGCCGGGCAGGAACTCCTGCGCGAAGGCGAGGTGGCCGTGTGCGGTGCCGCCCGGCTGCCCGTCGTCCGGCCACTCCCCGGCGAGCGCGCCGAAGGTCCGGGGCACGCGCTCGGACCCGGCCGCCGAGAGCGCCCGCTGCGTGGTCACGTCGGGGTTGGCGCCGTCGTGCAGCACACGGAAGACCTTCGTGATGACCTGGCCGCTCTCCTCGGTCCCGCAGATCACCGAGGTGTTCGACTGCTCGCCGCTGAGCACACGGGCGTCGGAGACGGGGCCGATGTGGTCGCCGTCGGCCTCGATGCGTCCGAGCAACCAGCGTGCGTAGGCGACGTCGTGCGGGCCGTCGTAGACGTGTGCGCCGTCGACCTCGGCCACGAGGGCGTGCGCGAGCTCGGGGACGGGCGTCTGCCGGATCGTGAGCGGCACCTGGTACAGGACCGCTCCGGTCGGGGCGTCGTCGAGCACGTAGAGGGTGCGGATGCGGGCGTCGGCGGTGTCGTCGCTGTCCTCGGCGAGGACGCGGACCCGCGGGGTCCCGCCCTTCGCCGCGTACCAGCGTTGGTCGGCCATCCAGCCGGCGACGGCTGTCTCGAGGGGGTCGGCGTGCACGGCGTCGGTCATGTCGGGGACGGTACCCGTCGCGGCTGCACCGGTCCGGGGGTTCGGCCACTCCGTGCCGTCCGCCCGCCACTCCCGGGCGCTGTCCGGTTTGCATGCGCCGCCTTTACATCGATGTACCGCACGACCAGCATGGAGCCATGAACGCGTACCCCGGCAACGACGCCGCACCCGCACTCCCCGTCGCGACCCGCCAGGACGGCGAGTACCCGCGGCCGCAGATGATGCGGTCCCACTGGGCGGACCTCGACGGCACCTGGTCGTTCCGGAACACCGGGGACGACCCCTCGTGGCGGGACGGGTTCCCCGACGCCCGGGACATCGTCGTCCCGTTCCCGCCGGAGTCCGTGGCGTCCGGCATCGACGAGCCCGGGTTCCACCCCGTGGTCTGGTACGCGCGGACGATCACCGCCGCCGACCTCGCGGCCGCCGGCCACGGCGCCGACGCACCGCGCCTCCTCCTGCACTTCGGCGCCGTGGACCACCGCGCACGCGTCTGGGTCGACGGCCGGTTCGTCGGCGACCACGAGGGCGGCCACACCCCGTTCACCCTCGACGTCACCGACGCCCTGACCGGCGACGGCACCGGCACCGACGGCGACCACACGCTCGTCGTCCGCGCCGAGGACGACCCGCACGACCTCACCCAGCCCCGCGGCAAGCAGGACTGGCACGAGCAGCCGCACGACATCTGGTACCGCCGGACCACGGGGATCTGGCAGACCGTCTGGCTCGAGGCGGTCCCGACCACGGCCGTCCGGTCCGTCCGGTGGACGAACGTCGACCACGAGACGATGCGGCTCACCGTCCGGCTGGCGGGCCCGCACCCGGCCGGCACGCGGCTCCGGGTCGAGGCGCACTGGGCGGAGCACGACGAGCACCTCGCCACGGTGGAGGTCGCCGTCCAGCCGACCGCGCACGAGGTCGACCTCGTCGTGCCGATCGCCCGGCAGGCGAACGGGCAGGCCGAGCAGGAGCTGCAGTGGAGCCCGGACGCACCGCACCTCGTCGACGCGGTGGTGTCCCTGGTGTCCGCCGACGGCGCACCGCTCGACGCCGTGAGCTCGTACTTCGGCATCCGCACCACCGCGGTCGGCAGTGGCCGGTTCCTGCTCAACGACCGCAGCATCGACGTGCGCAGCGTGTTGAACCAGGGCTACTGGCCGGAGTCGCACCTGACCGCACCGACCCGCCAGGCCCTCCGCCGCGAGGTCGAGCTCATCAAGGAGCTCGGCTTCAACGCGGCGCGGAACCACCAGAAGATCGAGGACCCACGGTTCCTGTACTGGGCCGACCGGCTCGGCCTCATGGTCTGGGGCGAGGCACCCGGTGCGTACGCCTTCTCCCCCACGGCCGTGCAACGCCTGATGCGCGAGTGGATGGACGCGGTGGAGCGGGACGCCTCGCACCCCTCGGTCGTCACCTGGGTGCCGGCGAACGAGAGCTGGGGCGTGCAGCACATCGCCACGGACCCCGCGCAGCAGGCGTACGCCCGTGCCCTCGCGGACGTCACGCGGGCGCTCGACCCGACCCGGCCGGTGATCTCGAACGACGGGTGGGAGCACCCCGACTCGGACATCCTGTCGGTGCACGACTACGAGGGCGACGGGGAGCGGCTCGCCCGCACGTACGCCGACGACACCGCGCGGGCCCGGCTGCTCGCCGGCATCGGTCCGGCGGACCGTCCGATCCTGGTCGGTGGGGCGGTGGACCGCGGCCAGCCGGTGATGCTGACCGAGTTCGGCGGCGTGAACCACCAGCCGGGCGTGCAGCGCGACGACGCCTGGGGGTACACGACCGCGGCGGACGGCGACGACTGGATCGCCAGGATCACCGCCCTCTACGACGCGGTGCGCGCGAGCTCGTTCCTCGCCGGCAGCTGCTGGACCCAGCTCACCGACACGATGCAGGAGACGAACGGTCTGCTCAACGCGGACCGGAGCCCGAAGGAGCCGATCGAGCGGATCCGCCGGGCCGTGCTCGGCCGCTGACCGCGGCGGTCCGCCGAACGGGTGGCGGAACCGACGGGTGGCGGAACGGACGGGAGGCCCGTGACCGGTCGGTCACGGGCCTCCCGTCCGTTGCCGGCACCGAGGCGCCGACGGACGCGCCTACGCCGCGAGGAAGCGGAGCACCGCCTCGTTCCACTCGTCGCGGTGCGACGCGAGCACGCCGTGCGGGCCGCCCTCGATGACGTGCAGCTGCGCGTCCGGGATCGCCTCGGCGGTCCGCTTGCCGGACACCTCGAACGGCACGATGCCGTCGGCGTCGCCGTGGATGACGAGCGTCGGGACGTCGACCTTCGTCAGGTCGTCGCGGAAGTCGGTCGTCGCGAACGCCGCCGTGCAGTCGAGCGTGCCCTTCGGCGAGGCGAGCTCGGCGATCGCGAGGTCGTAGGCGCGCTGGTCCTCGCTCACGAGCGGCTTGTGGGTCAGCGAGACCTTGCCGCCGGCGGTGTAGAACATGTCCACGAACTCGTGCAGGAACGCCGGGCGGTCGCCCGTGATGCCCGTCGCGAACCAGTCGGCGAGGTCCTGGTCGACGCCGCCCTCGGGGTTGTCGTCGGACTTCCACAGGTACGGCGGGACGGCGCTGGCGAAGACGAGCTTCGCGACCTTGCCGGTGCCGTAGGTCGACACGTAGCGGGCGAGCTCGCCGCCGCCCATCGAGAACCCGATGAGCGTGACGTCCGTCAGCCCGAGCTCCGTGATGAGCTTGTCGAGGTCCGCGGCGAACGTGTCGTAGTCGTACCCGTTCCACGGCTGCGAGGACTGACCGAACCCGCGGCGGTCGTAGGCGATGACGCGGTGCCCCGCGGCGACGAGGGCCGGGACCTGGCCCTCCCACGAGCGGCCCGACAGCGGCCAGCCGTGGATGAGGACGACGGGGTCGCCCGTGCCGAAGTCGTCGTAGTGCAGGTCGATGTCGTGCCCGTTCTCGGCTCCGACGGTGATGAACGGCATGCTGCCTCCGTGGTGGTGGTTTCCAGGGAACGACCGCGATGCAACGCCCGGCCTCTGGACGCGACCTGGCCGGTGCGGCGAACGGACAGCGGACCGTCTGCCAGGATCGGGCAGGTGACGGACCCGGCGGCGACGACCCGAGCCTCCCGGCGGGCCCGCGTGGGGCGGACGGTGACGGCCGTCCTGGAGGCCCGCCACAGCGGGTGGACGACTCCCCTCCTCCTGTGGCTGGCCTCGCGCATCGTCAGCACGGTGCTCCTCGGTTCGGTCTACTGGCTCGCGACGGCGAACGGGTGGCACTTCGGCTCGTACCGGCGTGACCCGTCGTTCGCCACCTTCTCGGGCTCGTGGGACGCGTCCTTCTACCGGACCATCGCCGAGCACGGGTACCCGCGCGACCTGCCCACCGACGGCGACGGGCACGTCCTCCCGAACCCGTGGGCGTTCCTGCCGCTGTTCCCCGGCGTCGTCCGGGTCCTCATGGCGCTGACGGGGTCGTCGTTCTGGGTGGCGGGGCTCGTCGTCGCCACCCTGTGCGGTGCCGGGGCGTGCGTGGTCCTGTTCCGCCTCGTCCTCGCGGTCGCGGACGCCCGACGTGCGCGGTGGGCGACCGCGTTCTTCGCGTTCGGCGCGACGGGTTTCCTGCTGCAGGTCGCGTACGCCGAGAGCATGATCCTGGTCCTGCTCTTCGGCGCACTGCTCGCGCTCGTGCGCCGGCGGTACTGGCTGGTCGCCGTCCTCGGTGTGCTCGCGGCGGCCGCCCGCCCGGGGGTGCTGGCGCTCGCCGTCGCCCTCGCCGTGCACCTCGTCGTGCGGGAGGTCGCCGCCCGGCGTGCGGGAGGCGGCCGACCCGGCGGGGAGCCGTTCCGGTGGCGGGATCGCGGCGCGGTCGTCGCCGCAGGGCTCGTCGTCGCGGCGGCGGGGCTCGCGTGGCCCGTGGTCGCGAGCGCGGTGACCGGTCGTCCGGACGCGTACCTCGAGACGGAGTTGTCGTGGTGGGTCGGGTTCGTCGGCCGGCAGCACTTCGCACCGCTGACGCCGTGGTTCCTCATGGCGGGGACGTGGCTCGGGCCCGCGGGCATCGTGCTCGTGGTGCTCGTGCTCGCCGGGGCCGCGTGGTTGTCCTGCCGACGGGGCGTCCGCGCGCTCGGGCCCGACGTCCTCGGCTTCACGGTCGCCTACGTGGCGTACCTGGTGGCGGTGTTCCTGCCGCAGCAGAGCCTGCCCCGCCTGCTCATGCCGGTCGCGCCACTGCTCGCCGCCGACACGTTCACCGCGACCCGACGACGGGCGACCGGGTGGCTCGTGGTCGGCGTGTGCCTGCAGGCGGTCGCGGTCGTCCTGCTCTGGTTCCTCGGGTTCCCCTGAACCCGGGCACCGGCGCCCGACCCCGGACGCGGGCCTCGTGCCTCAGGCGCCGGTGCCGGAACCGCGGCGCGGACCCGGGGTGCGGAGTGCGACCACGAAGCCGATGACGGCAGCCACGGCAACCGCCAGGGTGGCCCCGGCGTTGAGCAGGAACGGCATCCCGTCGACCGTCTGGCTCCGGAAACCGAGGAACGCGTCGTACAGCACGTGGAGCAACACGGCCCCGAGGAGCGACCCGGTGACCCGACGGGCGAGGTGACAGGCGGAACCGAGCAGGAACGTCGTGAGGACCTGGAACGCGCTGCCGTCCGCGTTGAAGGCGTGTGCCAGGGCGAAGGTCGCGGTGGCGACGAGCCACACCACCCACTCGGGCGCGACCCGGCGGAACCCCGCGACGAGGACCCCACGGAAGACGAGCTCCTCGACGAGGGCCACGGCGAGCACACCGACGAGGAGCGCGCCGAGGTACCCACCGGCATCGGCCCGCAGGGGTGTCGTGAACGCGACGAGCGTCACCGCGGTGAACACGACGAGCACGCCGACACCCCACCACGACCGCGCGCGAGCGGGCTCGGTCAGGACGGACCGCCACCCGCCGAGCGCGGACACCACCACGACGAGGACCACCAGCACGAGCCCGTCGCCCAGGGCCTGTCGGAGCAGTCCGGCCGTCGAGCCGAGCGGGTTGCCGCCGGCCCCGCCGAGCAGTGAGCCGACGACGAGCAACAGGACCGGCAGGAGCACGGCGAGCCCCGCGCTGACCACGGCGGCCACGACGTCGGACCGGACGCGGGCGGGGAAGGCCGGACCGCGGTCGGTCTCGCGGAGTGCAGGTGCGGGCACGGGATCCCCTCTCGTCGCGGTACGAGGACACCCGTGATGGTACCGACGCGCCGCACCCTCCGTGCCGTGCGGAGGGTCCGGTCCCTACGCCGCGATCGTGTGGAACCAGGCGGTGCCGCCCGGGTGCTGCACCGTGATCATCTCGTCGAGGTCACGGTACGGCCCGTCCTGGTTGTGGCTCGCCGACTTGATGCGGATCGTGCCGTCGGCCTCGGTGAACACCTCGGACACGATGGTCGTGTGGTCCGGCGAGCCGTTGCCGTTCCAGTCGAACATGACGATGTCGCCGACCGCGACGTGCTGGCGTTCGTCCGAGGTCCGGCGGGTGAGCCCGAACGTGGCCGCGTTCTGGTCGAGCCACGGGTCCATGGCCGGGCAGTAGGTCCACGTCGAGGAGTGCTCTGCACCGCCGGCCCGGTTGTACCAGTCGGCGCGCTGCTCCCAGCCGCGGGCCTCGAGCGTCTGGTTGACGTAGTTCGCGCAGTCCCCGCCGATGGGGTTCATCGTCCCGTACTCGGCGGTGTTGTAGTCGGCCCAGTGCCGCATGGCGTACTCGAGCTGGCGGTCGACCGCGGTCTGGGCCGCGTAGGCGACGGTCGTGGTGGCGACCGCGGTGCTCGCGTCCGGAGTGGCCGCGGCCGTGGGGGTCGGCGTGCTGGCGGCACCGTCCTGTGTGGCACCCACCTGGCCGTCGTTCGCCTGGCTGCCGTTGCCGTCCGAGGTCCGGTTCGCGGACGGGACCGGTTCCACGGGCTCGGTGAACAGCGCGACGTCGGCCGACCCGGCGGTGTACATGGCCTGGTGCGGCGCCGTGAACGTGACCTTGCCCGCTCGGGCGACGACGTCCCGTGCGGCGACCCCGCCGACGGTGACGCCCTTGACGACGGCGAGCCCCGACCCGGTGACGGTCACGGTGACGCCGCCGGCGAGGGGCAGCTCCGCCGGCTCGACCGTCGTGGCCGAGGGGCGCGCACTCGCGGCTCCGGTCGACGACGAGCCCGACGACGTCCCGCCGGCCGGTGCCGCGCCGGACGACCCCGGCGTCGACGAGGACCGGAGCCCCGGCCCGTCCGTGGAGCAGGCCGCGGCGACGAGACCGACACCGGTGATGCCGGCGAGGGACAGGAGGGTGCGGCGCGTGATCGGAGCAGTCATGACCGGACCAGGCTATGCGACGTCGTCCCGGGATCGACCGACCGCACCGCCGGGAGCAGCGCGGGGTCAGGCAGCGGGGTCAGGCAGCGGGAGCGCTGACGTTCACGAGCCAGGTGATCCCGAACCGGTCGGTGACCATGCCGAACTCGTCGCCCCACGGCGCCTGCGTGAGTGGTTCGAGCACCCTCCCGCCGACGGACAGGGCCGCGAAGTACCCGCGCAGGTCCTCGGCGTCGTCAGCGTCACCGGAGACGGACAGCGAGATGTTGTTCGTCTCCGACCGCCCCATCGACGCCGGGGTGTCCGACGCCATGAGCACGTACCCCCGCGTCGTCTCGAGCTGCCCGTGCATGACCTTGTCCGCGTCGGCCGGGTCTCCGTCGGCGCCCATCTCGGCGAAGGTACCGATCCGCAGCTCACCGCCGAACACCGACTGGTAGAACTCGAGCGCCTGTCGGGCGTCGTCCCGGAAGCCGAGGTAGGGGTTCAGTCGCGAGGTCATGATGGGCTCCTTCGTCCGTCGCCTCATCGTGACAGCCGACCCGGAGCCCCGCAAGGACCGATCAGCGGCAGGAGACGTCGCGGTCGATCGTGGTGGAGCCGTACGCGGCCTCGATCTGGGTCATCACGATCGTGCCGCCGGACAGCGGGGTCCCCGAGCAGGCCCGCCGTGCCTTCGTGGTCGTGCTCTTGCCGAGGGCGATCCAGTTCGACCGGCCGTACAGCGTGCTCGACGAGCTGACCGACCCGGCGATGGTCTTCCACTGCGACGGCGTCGAGTAGATGCCGATCATCCGGACCCCACCCGCCTTGAGTCCGGCGATCATGCCTTCCATCGCGGCACGGTTCTGCGCCGTGTCCTTCTGGTACGAGAGCCCTACCTCGACGTCGAGCCACCAGCGGTACGCGGCGGGGCGGCCGATGCCGCGGATCGTCACGTCGTCGTAGCCGCGCGCGTACCCGTACATGAACGAGCACGCGAGGGTGAGCTGCTTCGCACCGCCCTTGGTCGAGCACCGACCGAACCGGTTCGTCGGCGCGGTGCCCTTGTAGGTGTTCGACTTCGGCCACACCGACGCCTGCAGGCCGGGGTTGGCGAACAGGACGTAGAGCTGGGTCTTCGGCTGGGTCGATCCGCCGACGGAGCCCGCGGCCCAGGCCAGCTGCTCGGCCAGGCACGGGTTCGTCGTGTTGCCGAGCGATCCGTTCACCCCGACGATGCCGAAGGCCTGTCCGGTCGGGACCGTCTTCCCGCACTGCGGCCACGAGATGTCCACCCCGGTCGGGGTGACGGCGGCGGAGGCCGCGGCGGTCGGGCCTGCGACGGCGACACCGGCTGCGATGACGACGGCGGTGACGACGGTGGCGACGAGACGACGCACGCGGTTCATGCTTCTCCCCCTGACGTGCCCGAGCGGGCGGCGTGCCCGAGCGGGCGACGTGCCCGATCGGGCGACGTGCCCGAGCGGACGATGGTGCTCGGTCTGGCGACGGTGCCCGGCCGAGTGGCGGCTCCCCCTCGGGACCACCTGTTGTGGCGCTCGGGGAGTCTAGGGGCCGAGCACCCGGCACCGACACCCCCCGTTGCGGGCTGTGGACGGCCGGCAACGAGAACGGCCCGGAACCAATCGGTTCCGGGCCGTCGTGCTTCTCGGTGGAGCTAAGGGGATTCGAACCCCTGACCTTCTCATTGCGAACGAGACGCGCTACCAACTGCGCCATAGCCCCGAGTGCTCGACAACGATAGCACCGGGTCGCGGCGATCCGGTAATCGGGCCGCGGCGGCCGGGCGTGCCGTCCGGTCAGACCGCTCGACGGCGTCGCATGATCGCGTCGAGGTCCGTCTGTCCGTACGCGTCGTCGCCGATCACGCCCATCCCGGCCCAGCGGCTCGGGGCGGCGGGGGCGACGGCCTCGTCGGTCGCGGAGGCAGCCGGACCGGGCGCAACCGGACCGGGCGCAGCCGACGCACCGGGCGCGGGCGCACTCCGGGGAGCGGGCGACCCGGCGGTCGCGGCACGGAGCCCGAGCCGCTCCGCGAGCCGCCCCTGGTCGTGCGAGGACAGCGCCGCGGCGGCCTCCTCGACGTCGGCACGCATCCGCGACACCCGGGCGAGCGACGGGTCGGCCGCAGCGGCTCGGACGGCAGCCGCTTCTGCCTCCGCCTCGGCCTTCGCCTGGGCCACGCGGTCGCGCAGCCGGGCGGCGAGTTCGGCCGACGACTCCGGGGACGGATGGGGTCGGGTCGGCGTCTGCACGTACAGCGGCTTCGGGATCGGCCCCGGCGTCCAGGTGCGGTCCGCGGGCGCGGCCGTCGGCTGGTCGGTGGAGAGCGGCGGCGCCGGGTCCGTCCACGCGGTGGTCGGCCGGGAGGCCCGGGTCTGCTCCGCCGCACCGGCCGCGGCCCGTCGACGGCGCGCGGTCGCGACCTGGTGCAGCTGTGCGAGCACGGCCGCGGAACCACCGGCCGCGACGAGTCCGGCCACCGCGAGCAACCAGGCGCCGGGGGCGACGACGAGCACGACCACCGCGAGCACGAGCCCGAGCGTGCCGAGCGTCGTGGCACCGAGACGTGAGCGACGCATGCGCATCGCGGTCAGGGCGGGCACCGAGGACGCCTTCTCGAGCACGGGCGCCTGGGCGGCGAGGCGACGGGTGATCTCCCGCTGCCGTGCGGCCTCGTGGGCGCGGACGATCGCGGCACGCTTCGCCTCCTCGGACCGGGCGACGCGCTGCGCCTCGGCGAGGGACTTCGCGTTCAGTTCGACGCGCACCTCGTCCGGCAGCTCGGCGGTCTGCGCCAGGATGCGGAGGGTCTGCTGCAGTCGGATCGCGTTCCGCTCGGTGGCGAGGTACTCACGACGGGCCGCCCACGCGGGCATCAGGTACACGACCCAGAGCACGGCCGCCACGAGCAGCACGACGCCGCCGCCCCAGGTCCCGATTCCCATGGGGGCAACGGTAGGGGGAGCGCGCCGCCCGGACGCCCATTGCCGGGAGCGTGTCGAGCGAGTCGTGACGGATCCGTCGGCGGCTCGGCGGGCCTCCCGGCCACGCCGGGGTCACCGGGCCGCGACGCGACCCGTCCCGTGGGTCGTCAGCCGCGCGGCGAGACGGGCAGCGGCACGCCCGCCTCGTCCCAGGCCTCCTGCGGCACGCGGCCGGCACCGTGCGGCACCTGCCCGCGGACCCAGCGGTCGAGGACGCCCTCGCGGATCTCCTCCGCGACGAGGCCGAAGCAGAAGTGGTCGCGCCAATCGCCGTTGATGTGGATGTACCGGCGGCGCAGGCCCTCGTACCGGAAACCGAGCTTCTCCACGACGCGGAGGCTCGGGGCGTTCTCGGGACGGATGCAGATCTCGAGACGGTGGATGCCGACGGAGCGGAAGCAGTGGTCGGTCGCCAGCGCGACCGCGGTCGGCGTCACGTTGTGGCCGGCGGCGTCCTGCACCACCCAGTACCCGATGGAGGCGCTCGCGAGCGACCCGTACGTGATCCCGGAGACGTTCAGCTGGCCCACGAAGCGTCCGTCCAGTTCCATCGCGAACGGGAGGCCCAACCCGGCCCGGGCGTTGGCCTGCAGCGCGCGGATGCTCCCCTTGACGTCGGCGGACGCGAACCCGGAGGGGTTCGTCGCCTCCCACGTGCGGAGCCACGAGCGGTTGCCGGCCAACGCCAGGTCGAGCTCACGGGCGTCGCGGATCCGGAGGGGGCGGATGGTGACCCGCCCGTGGGTGAGGGTCGGGATCGTCGTCATCGCTTCTGGTTCCTCCGGGGTCCCGCGCTCGGCGGGACGGGTGTCCCGCACGGGGCCGGGGTCACCGGACCCGTGCGGGATGGGTCGACTCATTCGCCCGCGTTGAACTCCTTGAGCCAGGACTTGAGGTCCGGGCCGAGGTCCTCGCGGTCCGAGGCGAGCTGCACGATCGCCTTGATGTAGTCGAGTTTGTCACCGGTGTCGTAGCGGCGTCCACGGAAGACGACGCCGTACACGCCACCTGTCCATTCCTCGGCGCTCGCCATCTTCATGAGCGCGTCGGTGAGCTGGATCTCGCCGCCCTTGCCGGGCTCCTGCTTCTCGAGGACGTCGAAGACCTCGGGGCGGATGACGTAGCGGCCGATGATCGCCAGGTTCGACGGGGCCTCACCCTGGGCCGGCTTCTCGACCAGGCCGGTGATCTTCACGACGTCGTCGGTGTCGGTCTCCTCGACGGTCGCGATGCCGTAGAGGTGCGTCTGCGACGCCGGGACCTCGAGCAGGGCGACGACCGTGGCCTTCTTCTCGCCCTGGACCTCGATCATGCGCTTGAGCAGCGGGTCGCGGGCGTCGATGATGTCGTCACCGAGGAGCACGGCGAACGGCTCGCGGCCGACGTGCATCTTCGCGCGGAGCACGGCGTGACCGAGGCCGAGCGGGTCACCCTGACGCACGTAGTGCATGTCGGCCAGGTCCGTGGACTGGTTGACCTTCTGCAGCTTCTCGTGGTCGCCCTTCTTCTTGAGGGTCTCCTCGAGCTCCGACACGTGGTCGAAGTGGTTCTCGAGCGCGTTCTTGTTGCGCCCGGTGATCATCAGCACGTCGGTGAGTCCGGCGTCGACCGCCTCCTCCACCACGTACTGGATGGCCGGCTTGTCGACGACGGGGAGCATCTCCTTCGGCATCGCCTTGGTCGCGGGGAGGAAGCGCGTGCCCAGCCCTGCGGCGGGGATCACTGCCTTCGAAATCTGGAAGCCCATGGACAGACCGTATCCGAAACGCATTTCGCGGGCATGTCAACTGATAGGAGGACAGGCAGATCAGCGGGAAGCCGCAGCACCGGCGCTCGCTACACTCTTCGCCATGACCGCCGATCTCGGGAACGAGAAGCGCGCCCTCCGAGCCGACCTCCGGCAGCGGCGACGCAGCCGGACCTCGACCGTCCGCGACGCCGACTCCCTCGCCCTGACCGCCACGCTGCAGCGCTTCGTCGAGGAACGCCAGATCACCTCGGTCGCGCTCTACCTGTCGGCGCCCGACGAACCCGACGTCCGTCCCTTCCTGGCCTGGGCGTTCGAGCGGGGCATCCGGGTGCTCCTGCCGATCACCCGCGAGGACGGGCTGCTCGACTGGGCGGTCGGCGACGGGTCCGCGGAGCGCGAGGGACCGTTCGGCATGCCGGAGGTCGTCGGCGAGGTGCTCTCCCCCCTGGCGATCAACGACGTCGACGTGATCATCACGCCGGCCGCCGCCGTGGGGCACGACGGCGTCCGGATGGGGTGGGGACGCGGGTACTACGACAAGACCCTCGGGTCCATGGCCAACCGCCCGCCCGTCTATGCTGTGGTGTTCGACACGGAGTACCTCGACGAGGTCCCGCGCGAACCCCACGACGAACCCGTCGACGGCATCATCACGCCGTCGCGCATCATCACGTTCCGGAGCTGACGTGCCCACCTACTCGTACCGCTGCACCGAGTGCGGCAACGCGTTCGACATCAAGCAGGCCTTCTCCGACGCCACGCTCACCGAGTGCCCGGTGTGCGGCGGGGTCCTGCGGAAGGTGTTCTCGCCCGTCGGTGTGACCTTCAACGGTGGTGGCTTCTACCGGACCGACTCGCGCGCGACGCCGTCGGGGTCGGGATCCGGCTCGTCGTCTGGTTCCGGCTCGTCGTCGGGGTCGGGCTCGTCGTCGGGGTCGTCCGGCTCCTCCGGGTCCTCGTCCGGCTCCGGGTCGTCCTCCGGGTCGGGGTCGTCCTCCGGGTCCGGGTCGTCCTCCGGGTCCGGGTCGTCCTCCGGGTCGGGGTCGTCCGCGTCCTGACCGGCCCCGCGCCTGCTGGATAGGTTGGACCGGGCCACCGCGCGGTGGCCGTCCACGACAGAAGGGGGCTCGCGTGAAGGGCTTCAGGGAGTTCCTGCTCCGCGGGAACGTCATCGACCTCGCGGTGGCGGTCGTCATCGGTGCCGCGTTCACCGCCATCGTGACGGCGGTCGTGACGGCGTTGATCAACCCGCTCATCGGTGCGGTCTTCAACGCCTCCAGCTTGGACAAGGCCCTGATCGTGTCGTTCCCGACCGTGTCCGGTGGCGACACCGAGCTGCTGTTCGGCAAGGTGCTCGGCGCCGTCCTGAACTTCGTGATCGTCGCCGCGGTCGTCTACTTCGCGCTCGTCGTGCCGGTGAACCACCTCAAGAAGGTCGCGTTCGACCGGACGAAGCACGACGAGGAGCAACCGCCCGCGGACGTCCCGCCGGCGGACGTCGAGGTGCTCCTCGAGATCCGCGACCTGCTGCGCGCCCAGCAGGGTGCCGAGCCGGGTGTCGGCGGGCACGGGGCGCACGTCGCTCCGGCGGACGCACCCGAGGGCGCCGGCATCGCCGGAACGACGAAGCTGTAGGCGGGCGCGGCGCCGGTGCTAGCGCCGGGAGGGTCGGCCTACGCCGGAGCGCGCTGCGCCCGGTGCTTCCGGGCCATCTCCCCCGCGTACTGCAGCCCGGCGAGGACGTGCCCGACCGTGCCGAGCCAGACGAAGACGAGACCGACGTCCCGGACCCAGTGGTGGTCGGCGGCGACCGACGTCGACGAGAACAGCAGGACCGGCAGCCCGACGAACAGCAGCGCGGACCGGATCTTGCCCGTCCACGTCACGCGGAGGTCCGGGTTGCCGCGGAACCACGCGCTCGAGAGCGCCAGGAGCGCCAGGTCGACGGCCACCACGACCACGACGATGATCCACGGCAGCAGCCCGACGAGCACGAGCGACAGCACGATCGCCACGATCGCCAACCGGTCGGCGATCGGGTCGAGCGTCTTGCCGAGCTGGGACTCCTGGTGGAGTCGTCGCGCCAGGAACCCGTCGGCCCAGTCGCTCACGCCGAGGACCACCAGGGAGGCCAACGCCCATCCCGGGTGTCCGGCGACGACCAGCCCGACGTAGACCGGGATGAGGGCGAAGCGCACCAGCGTGATGAGGTTCGGCAGCGTCTGCCAGTCGGGCCGGGTCCGCCGGGAGGGCTCCGTCATCACACGCTTCCGTTCGGGGTGGGTCACTGCAAGGGTACCGGTCCGACCCGTGCACTCGTCGGTCGCACCCGACCGGCGGCAGGCCGTCCTCCGTCAGCCGGGACGGTCATCCCCAGTGCGGCGGCCGGTCGCGGAGGAGCCGGTCGTCGTTCTCGCCCGTGCCGTGGCGCGCCGGTTCCGGCGCCGGTGTCGGGTCGCTGCCGGGGACCGCACGGGTCGTGACGCGCCTGCCGGAGCGGGACGTGCCTCCCGGCCCGGTCGACCGCGGCACGGCGGATGCCGGGGTCGCCGCGGGGTCGGTGTCCGCCCCCGACGCGTCTCCTGCCCGGGACGCACCCGCGTCCGGTGTCCACGTCCCCGTCAGGTGGTCCGTCGACGAGGTCACCGGTCCTGCCTGTCGCGAGGCCCGGCGTGGAACCCTGGCGGTCATCGGCGCGCGGGCACCGGCGGGATCGAGATCTCCTGCGTCGCACCGCGGTCGACCCCGAGCACCTGCGCCACCGTGTTCGCCACCCGGTCCGGGTCGGAGAACAGCTGGAACGCGTGCACGCGGACGTAGTGCCAGCCGAGACGACGGAGCACCTCGGGACGGAGCCGGAGCGACTCACGCAGCGACCCCTTGACGAGCGACGCATCGGTCTCGATGGTGACGCAGACCCCGCCGTGCGCGGCGACCAGGCCGAGCTTGCCGCGGTGGCCGAGCGCGACCGGGATGCCGCGCATCTCGAGCCGCCGGGCCAGGTCGACGAGCAGCGGGTCGGAGTCGTCCGGCACGTACTCAGCGGTGGTCCGGGCGCGGACCTCGGCCAGGATCTCGGCGAGGGCGACCGTGCCGTGCCCCATGCGCTCGGCCTCGATGTCGGACGGCTGGAAGCACGTGACGATGACCATCGACCGACGGGCACGGGTCATCGCGACCGCGAGCAGCCGCTCACCCCCGGGCTTGCCGAGGGGACCGAAGTCGCGGAGGACCCGACCGTGCGGGGTCCGGCCGTAGCCGATGGAGAACACGACGCGGTCGCGGCTCTGCGCCACGGACTGCTCGAGGGTGGCGACGATGAACGGCTCCGGACGGTCACCGATGACGAACTCGGTGAGGTCCTTGTGGCCCTGCGCGGCAGCGAGCACGGCCTGCTCGACCCGGACCGCGTGCTTCGCCGAGGCCGTGATGACCATGAGCGACTCGGTCGGACGGGTGCGGGCGTGCTCGATGACGTGCCGGACGACCCGGTCCACCTCGGCGTCGACGCTCTCGACGGCACCGGACTCGGGGTCCGGCACGGCCTTGCCTTCACTGACGTAGTCGAGCGCGATCGAGCCGTGGCCGAGGAACGAGCCGGCCCAGGGCAGCGACTCGATCCGTCCGCCGTAGAAGCGACGGTTGACCAGCTCCGCCAGGTCCTCGCCGCCGGCCCGGTACGACCGGGTCAGCGACAGGGTGGGCAGGAGCGTGGACAGCTTCGCGAGGGCCGAGTCGGCGTGCAGGGCGTCGAGCGTCTCCTCGTCCACCTGCAGCGCGCGGTGGTCCGGGTCGACGGCGATGCGGAACGGCGACGGCGTCTGCGTGACCGGGTCACCGAACACGACGGTCTGCCGGGCGCGACGGACGGCACCGACGGTCTCGGCGATCGTCACGGCACCGGCGTCGACGAGGATCACGGTGTCGAACGGCATCGTGTCGGCGATCTGCGCGACCTCGTACGGGGAGGCGAGCCAGACCGGGGCGATGGCGCGGGACAGGTGCGGTGCGGAGTCGTGGAGCAGACGCGACGTGATCGCGCCCTCCTTGAGCTGCGTCTTCAGCGCGGAGGACTCCTCCGGCCAGTCGACGAGCCCGACCTTCCAGTTCTCGGCGAGCTGCCACGCCAGGCCCTGGGACACCCCGGCCGCGTGCGCGTCGTCCACGAGTCGGAAGTCGGCCTCGACCCGGTCGAGCATGTCCGTGTTCGCACCGAGCAGGGCCCGGTCGGACTCGAGCATCGTCTCGAGCGCGGACTGCCACCAGGCCAGCTCGAGCTCGGCGGGCACCTGCACGTCCGGCACGTGCCGGTTCGCCAGGTCGGTGAGCAGCGGCTCGAGCTGCAGGTCGCGGAGCGTCTGCATGAGCTCGGTGCGCTCCTGCAGGTTGTGCAGGACGTCGGACTCGGCGGCCAGTTCGGCGATCGTCGGGACGAGCTCGTCGATCGGCAGGTTCGCGAGCTGCTGGTCGCGGCTGGTGCGACCGAGCGGCTCGTCCAGTCGGGCCAGGTCCTCGACGACGTTCGAGAACAGCACCTGGACGTCGGCGATGCCGGTGGGGACCTCGGGGTTCACGCCCGCGGCCACGTAGCGCTGCCAGAGGACGCGCTGCTGCTGGACGCGGGTGAGGGCCTCGTGCAGGTCGGACACGTGCACGCCGGGACGGACGTACTCGCGGGCGAGCTTCTTGAGCCGACGGCGGTTCGTGCTCGACATCGGCGCGCCCTCGCCCCGGGGAGCGGTCGCGGCGACGAGTTCGGACACCGACCGGTCGAACACGATCGGCAGGAAGCGGTCGAGGGTGTCCCGGATCTCGGTGAGCAGACGGAGGTAGATGCCGAGCTCGTTGATCGTCGTGAACTGCCGCATGTGGGTCGACGCCACGAGGTCGTGTGCGCGCTGCAGGAGGGCCGGCAGTGCGCCGCCGTCGAGTTCCCGCGCGGTCGCGTGGGCCCGCTGGGCGCCGTCGCTCGAGGTGAACCTCGCGCCGTACCAGGGCGAGTCGTCGGGGCCGTAGCGGAACTCGCCGAGGTTCGCGGCGCTGACCATGGTCTCGGCGACGCGGGCGCGACCGGTGACCATCGAGACGACGGACTGCTTCGACAGCCGGGCCGTAGTGGACGGGGCGACCGGCAGCAGGGACAGGCGGGAGAGCTCGACCAGGCAGTCGAGCACGCTGACCCCGAAGTCGGGGTCGGTGCGGGTGAGGGCACCGCGGTAGTCGGTGAGGACCTTGCGGAGCCGCACCAGGGCGTCGTCGACCTCGCGGAGGTTCGGCCGGCTCGCCTTCTCGTTGCGGGCGATCGCACGGACCACGTCACGGCGGAGCGTCGCCGGGGTGACGGCGACGCCGGGCAGGTGCACCTCGCCGAAGCGGGCCGCGATGCCACGGAGCGTTGCACGGCGCGGGCTGACGACGAGGACGCGCTTGTTCGCGGCGACCAGGCCGCCGAGGGCGTTCACGATCGTCTGCGTGCCGCCGGTGCCGGGGAGCGTCTTCACGACGATGGAGTTGCCGGCCGTGATCTGCGCGATCACGTTCTCCTGCTCGTCGTCGGCGTCGAGCAGCAGGGTGTCCGTCTCCGGGCTGCGCTCGTCCGACGGCGTCTGCTCGACCGGGTGGTACGACTGCTCGACCTGCCACTTGGCGCTCGGGTTGCCGGCGAGGGCGTCGAGCACCGGGTGCGCGAGGTCCTTCGTGTCCTCGACGAGACCGGTCGCGACCTCGGCGAACGTCGACACGACGAGGCGGGCGTGCACCGAGAAGCCGGGGATGTGCGCCGTCAGGCCGCGGAGCCGGTCGATCACCGGGTTCGGGGTGAAGGAGCCGTCCTGCTGGGCGAGGGCGACGAACGACTGCGCGTCGAGGGTGATGCCGAACTGCTCGCGGAGCGCGTCGGCCAGGCCCGGGTTGAGCACCGGTTCACCGAGCAGCCGGACCTCGAAGTCGCGGCCGTGACGCCGGATCGCGAGCGGGCGGAGCAGGACCGGGCCCCGGTGGTGCTCGTCGCCGTGCTCCCAGTCCGCGATGCCGATGCCGAGCTTGACGGCGTCGATCCCGCGGACGGTGGCGAGCTCGGTGCCCTTCGCCTCGACGTGTCCGGCGGCGACGCGGGCGGCCCGCAGCGCGACCTCGTCGCGGATCAGGCTCGAGAGCAGCGTGGTCTTGCCGGTGATGAACTGGGCCAGACCGCCCGGATGCGTCGTCGAGAGTTCGATGCGCGCGCGGGGGTGGTCGGCGAAGTGCACGAGCGGGCTCGTCCCACCGACGCCGGCGAGCTGCTCGCGCCACGCGTCCCACGCGGGCTCGGCCGCGTTGCCCGCGGTCAGCCGCGGGTCGCCGAGACTGATCGCGTGCGGGCTCGTGACCTGGAGCTCGGGGCGCAGCGGAGACTGCTCGTCGGGCAGGTCGGTGCCCTCGACGGGGGCGTCGTCGTTCACGTCGTCCTCATCGTCGGTCGCCCTGTCCACTCTCCACACCCGCCCACTGTAGGCGGAAGCGCTGCGGCACTCTGGCAATGAGCCCGCTGTTTCGGCGTTTCACCCGACCCGGATGCGCTGTGGTGGGCCGCCCCGCCGCCGCGCCGGGGCCGGGAGGCGCGGGTGTGGTACCAACGGTGCATGGCCACCGACGACCGTCCTGCTCCGCCCACCCCTGCCGTGTCCCGGCGTCGATCGGTCCCCGCCGAGATCTCGCGTTCCTGGCTCCTCGTCGCCGGCACCGCCGCCGAGCGCTTCGAGCGGGCCACCCGCTCCCGTGCCGACCAGGTGATCCTGGACATCGAGGACGCCGTCGACCCCGCCGCGAAGCCGTCCGCCCGCACCACCGTCGCCGCCTGGCTGGCCGGTGGCGGCGAGGCCTGGGTGCGGATCAACGACGTCACGACCGAGTTCTGGGAGGACGACGTCGAGGAGCTCCGCGGCCTGCCCGGGCTGCAGGGTGTGATGCTCGCGAAGACGGAGTCCCCGGCGCAGGTCACCGACACGTGGCACCGGCTCGGCGGACACACCCCCGTGATCGCGCTGGTCGAATCGGCGCTGGGCATCGAGGAAGCGGTGTCGATCGCCCGCGCGCAGGGGGCGTTCCGCCTGGCCTTCGGGAGCGGCGACTACCGCCGCGACACCGGCACGAGCGCGGACACCCTCGCGATGGCGTACCCGCGGTCCCGCCTGGTGGTGGCGTCCCGTGTCGGCGACCTGCCCGGACCCATCGACGGCCCCACCGTCGGTTCTTCGCACCCGATCCTGCGCGAGCAGTCACAGGTCGCGGTGTCGCTCGGACTGACCGGCAAGCTCTGCCTGGACACCGAGCAGCTCCCCGTCATCAACGAGGTCATCTCGCCGACCCCGACCGACGTCGCCTGGGCGCAGGACTTCCTCGACGACTTCGAGGCGCGCGGACGCGTGATCCGCGACGGGTCGGACCTGCCGCGACTCGGACGGGCGCAGAAGATCCAGCGCCTCGCCCAGGCGTTCGGGGTGGAGGCGCGGTAGGAACGGTGCCATGACCTGGTCGAACGTCCCCGGATCCGGACCGCAGCAGCACCCGGGCGCCCGGCAGCACAGCGAGGCCGAGCGTGTCGCGTGGGAGCAGGGTGCGACGTCGCTGTTCCCGCCGGCGAAGATCGCGGACCGGGTGTCCACCGTCCTGCTCCTGGCGGCCGGCGCGGTCCTCACCGCGATCGCCGCCGTCGCGGGCGTGATCGTCGTGGCCTCCACGACCGCGTCCTGCGGCGCCGACGACGGCTGCTCCCCCGGCGGGACCGTCGGCGGTGCGGCGATCGCGGTCGGCGGAGCGTTCGTCATCGGGGTCGTCACGCTCGTGTTCGCGATCCGCGCCTGGATCCGGCGACGGACGTCGTGGTGGATCGCCGGGATCGGCTTCGTCCTGACCGTCGCCGTCGTCACGTGGGGGACGGTGCTCGTCGTGCAGGCGCTCGACGAGCAGGGCGTCGGCCCGGGGCGCGGCTTCGACACCGCACAGCTCCCCGTCCCCTGAGCCGCCCTGCGTCCACGGCTGGACGTCCGCCGACCAGCGCGGCGCATGCTGGGCCCATGAAGCAACGAGTCATCGGAGACACGTCCGTCAGCGCCATCGGACTCGGCGGCATGCCGATGTCCATCGAGGGCCGGCCGGACGAAGCGCGCTCCGTCGCCACCGTCCACGCCGCCCTCGAAGCCGGTGTCACCCTCATCGACACCGCCGACGCGTACCACCTGGCCGCCCACGACGAGGTCGGCCACAACGAGGAGCTCATCGCCCGGGCCGTCCGCGAGTACGGCGGGGACACGTCGGAGGTGCTCATCGCCACGAAGGGCGGCCACCTGCGGCCGGAACCCGGGGCCTGGGCACAGAACGGCGACCCGGCCTACCTCAAGGAGGCCGCGAAGGCCTCGGCGAAGCGTCTCGGCGTCGAGGCGATCGGCCTCTACCAGTTCCACCGCCCGGACCCGGCCGTCCCGTACGCGGACTCGGTCGGTGCGCTCGCCGAACTGCTCGACGAGGGCGTCATCCGCATGGCGGGCATCTCGAACGCCACGGTCGACCAGATCCGGCAGGCGAACGAGGTCCTCGGCGGCCGTCTCGCATCGGTGCAGAACCGGTTCTCCCCGGTCTTCCGGTCCAGCGAGCCGGAACTCGAGCTCTGCGACGAGCTCGGCATCGCGTTCCTGCCGTGGAGCCCGCTCGGCGGCATCGCCGGTGCGGCCGACCTCGGCACCACCGCCGAGGACTTCGCCGTCCTCGCCCAGGAGCGGGACGTCACCCCGCAGGTCATCGCGCTCGCGTGGGAGCTCGCGAAGAGCGACGTCGTCATCCCGATCCCGGGAGCGTCCCGCCCGCAGTCGATCCTCGACTCCGTGACGGCCGCGACCGTGAAGCTCCGTCCGGAAGAGGTCGAGCGTCTCGACGCGTCGCGTCCGGAGCAGGCCGCGTAGGTCCACCGCGCGCCGCGGCGAGCCGACCGGATCGCGCACCACGGGCCTCCCGTCCGGACGACGGGAGGCCCGTGGTGCGTCCGTCAGCGGACGGCGCCGCTCAGGACGCGCAGGTCGAGTCGAAGTCGGTCCCTGCGGTCTGGACCGCCGTGGCCGAGTCCTGGAACGCGCCGAGGTCGGCCGACTGCGGGTCCTTCGTGATCGCCTCGAGTCGCGTCACCATGTCGCCGTAGGCGCTCTGGAACGCCTCGGCCTTGCCCTTGACCTCGGTGTTGCTCACCGCGTCGACACCGGCGTCGATGTCCGCGTCGAGCTCCTTGAGCTTGGCGACCGCGGCGTCGGGGTCGGACTGCAGCTTCGTGGCCTCGGACTGCAGCCCCTCGGCCGCCGACCGCACCTTGCTCTCGAAGGCGGCGCACGCGTCGGCCTTGGACTGCGAGCCCGACTGCTCCTCGGCGGCCTTCGACGGTGCGCTCGAGGACCCGCTCGTGGCGCCCTGACCCTGGGTCCCCTCGGCCGTCGTGCTGCCGCCCGAGGAGCAACCGGCGAGCAGGACCGCGGCGAGCGCTGCGGTCGCGAGGACGGAGACGTGCTTCGTGGACATGGGATCCCCCCTGGTCGGTGTGGGGCCGCCGACCGGAGGCCCCGTTCCGCCCCGACAGTACTGATCGGATGCTCAGGGAGTGCGGGACGGCCACCCCCGTCCGCCCAGCCCCGTCCGCCCCGTCCCGACCGGGGACGCGCGTACGGTCGAGGGATGCGTGCCATCACCATCTCCCAGCCCGGCGACGTCGACGTCATGTCCCTCGGTGAGCTCCCCGACCCGGTGCCCGGCGAGGGCGAGGTCCTCGTCGAGGTCGCGGCGGCCGGCGTCAACAACGCGGACCTGCAGCAGCGCCAGGGGAACTACCCGCCGCCGCCCGGAGCGTCCGACGTGCTCGGGCTCGAGGTGTCCGGGTCGATCCGTGCGCTCGGCACCGGCGTGACGGGCTGGTCCGTCGGAGACCGCGTGTGTGCGCTCCTCAGCGGCGGTGGGTACGCGTCGCTCGCCGTGGTGCCGGTGGCACAGCTCCTGCCGGTGCCGGACGGGCTGGACCTGGTGTCCGCCGCCGCGCTCCCCGAAGCGGCCTGCACGGTGTACTCGAACATCGGGATGCTCGCCGGACTCCGGCCGGGGCAGACCCTGCTCGTCCACGGTGGGACCGGGGGCATGGGATCGCACGCAGTGCTCTGGGCGAAGGCCCTCGGCGCCCGGGTGGTCGCGACGAGCGGTGGCGCGCGGAAGGTCGCGGCCTCCCGCGAGCTCGGCGCGGACCTGGTCGTCGACCACCGCGAGGAGGACTTCGTCGAGCGTGCCCTGGCCTTCACGGGCGGTGTCGGCGTGGACGTCGTCCTCGACGTCGTCGGTCCGTCGTACCTGCACCGCAATCTCGAGGTCCTCGCGCCGAACGGGCACCTCGCGATCATCGCCGCCGGGTCCGGGCCGGACGCGACCCTGCCGATCGGCCAGCTCATGCGGAAGCGCGCTTCGGTCAGCGGCACGACCCTGCGGGCACGACCGGCTGCCGAGAAGGCCGAGATCGTCGCTGCCGTGCGGCGGGACGTGTGGCCGTTCGTCGAGGACGGCCGTGTCCGTCCGGTCGTGGACACCGTGCTGCCCCTCGCCGACGCGGCCGAGGCGCACCGGCGTCTGGCGTCCGGCGACGTCGTCGGGAAGCTGCTGCTCGCCGTGTAGCGGCGCCGGCGTCGGTCACACCGTCGACGGCCGTGCCGCCGCTACGCGTGCACGCGCGCCAGGAACGCCCGGAGCGCCGGGTGCTGCGGGGCGTCGAGGACGGTCGCGGGAGCGCCCTGCTCGACGACCTCGCCCTCGTGCAGGAAGACGATCCGGTCGGCGACGTTCCGGGCGAAGTGCATCTCGTGCGTCGTCATGAGGATCGTCGACCCCTGCTGCTTGAGCTCGGTGACGAGGTCGAGCACCTCGCCGACGAGCTGCGGGTCGAGGGCGCTCGTCACCTCGTCGAGCAGGAGCAGCTCCGGGTCCGACGCGACGGCCCGGACGATCGCGACGCGCTGCTGCTGCCCACCCGACAAACGGTCCGGGTACGAACCGGCGAAGTCACCGAGCCCGATCCGGTCGAGCAGGCGGCGAGCCGTCGCCTCGGCGTCCGCACGGGAGGCCCGGTGCACCTTCCGCGATGCGAGGGTCACGTTGTCGAGGACGCTCATGTGCGGGAACAGGTTGAACTGCTGGAAGACGACGCCGATCCGCGCGCGGGTGGCGTCGACGTCGACGCGGGGGTCCGAGACGTCCTCGCCCTGGAGGAGGACCTGCCCGTCGTCGATGCCCTCGAGCAGGTTCACGGTCTTGAGCAACGTCGACTTGCCGGAGCCGGACGCCCCGATGACGCAGATCACCTCGTGTCGGTGCACGGTCAGGTCGATCCCGCGCAGGACAGGGCGGTCGCCGAAGGACTTGCGCAATCCACGCAGTTCGAGGACGGGAACGGTCTGCTCGGTCACACCGTGCCTCCGATCTGTTCACGCTGCTGCTGCTTCCGAGCGACGGCGTCCGTGACCCGGATGAGCGGCAGGCTGATGAGGACGAAGAGCAGGCCGGCGACCAGGTAGGGCGTGAAGTTCGTCTGCTCCGCCTGCGCGATCTGGGCGCTGCGGACGGCGTCGACGGCCCCGAGGATCGAGACGAGCCCGACGTCCTTCTGCATCGACACGAAGTCGTTCATGAGCGCCGGCGTGACCTTGCGGATCGCCTGCGGCAGCACGACGAGCCGCAGCGTCTGCGCGTGGGACAGGCCGAGCGACCGGGCGGCCAGGCGCTGGGACGGGTGCACCGCCTCCATGCCGGCGCGGAGCACTTCGGCGACGTACGACGAGTAGGTCAGCACGATCGCGATGGTGCCCCAGAACTCGGGCGCCAGCCGCGGGAAGACCCCGAGCCCGGGCAGGCCGAACCCGACCAGGTACAGCACGATGATGAGCGGCAGGCCGCGGAACAGGTCCGTGTACCCGGTCGCGAGCATCCGGAGCGGGAAGAACACCGGGCTCCGCAGGCCGCGGACGACCGCGAGCAGGGTGCCGAGCACGGCGACGCCGATGCTGGCGGCGAACAGGATCCGGACGTTCAGCCAGAGCCCGAGCAGGATGTCGGGCAGGGTCTCCCACGCCACCTGCGGGTCGAAGAACGACCGCTGCACCGCGGCCCACCCGGGGGTGCTGACCACGCCGACCCAGACGAGCGCGACGACCACGAGCGTCGAGACGACGGACACCACGACGGAACGGCGGCCGCGCTGCTGGCGGTAGAGCTGCCGCTCGCGTTCGACCTGGCTGGGTGCCGGGGCGGCGACGGGCGCGCCCACGCCCGCCGGACCGCCCGCACCGGCGGGCAGGGTCATGCCCGCGTCACTTCAGGACCGGGGTGTTCGTCTCGGAGGAGAGCCACTTCATCTGCAGCTGCTCGAGCGTGCCGTCCTCCTCGAGCGACTCGAGGGCGTCGTCGACCTTGCTCGTCAACGCCGAGTCCTTCGGCAGGACGAAGCCGAACTGGTCGCCCGCGTCGTCGGACGGGAACTGCGCCGACACGGTGCCGTCGTCGAGCTGGGCGGCGGACATGTAGAAGGCGGTCGGCAGGTCGGTGACGATCGCGTCGATCTGGGCCGACTTGAGCGCGAGCACGGCGTCGTCGTTCGAGTTGAACACCTGCGGGGTGACGCCGAGCACGGACTTGACGCTCTGGATGCTCGTCGACCCGGCGGCGACGCCGATCGTGTCCTGCTTCAGCGCGGCGATCGTCGTGTCACCGGCTGCCTTCGACCCGGTGGTCGTCACGACGGCCTGCGTGGTCGTGTAGTACGGCGTCGACATGTCGACGGCCTTCTTGCGCTTGGCGTCGATCGAGAACTGCTGGATGTTGAGGTCCCAGTCCTTCGCGCCCGGGGCGATCGCGCTGTCGAAGGTGCTGCGCTCCCACACGACGTCGCTCTTCGCGTAGCCCATCTCCTTCGCGACGGCGTACGCCACGGCGGACTCGAAGCCCTTGCCGGACTCGGGCTGGTTGTCCTCGACCCAGGGCGAGTACGCCGGGTCGCCGGTGGCGATCGTGAGCTTGCCGTCGGTGACGGTGCCCTCGGCGTTGTCGCTGCTGCCCCCTGCGGAGCATGCGGCGAGGGCGAGCGCGGCGACGGCGGTGGTCGCGACGGCGATGGTCAGGCGGAGGGGACGGGTCACGGTCTGGCCTTCGTCAGGGGGAACAGGGCAGGACCCGAGTGTACTGGGCCGTGGGATACCAACGACCGGTCGACGCGGTTCCTGCCCTGCCGACGCTCGGCTGGTGTCAGCGGCGCCGACGCTCGTTGATCGCCGCGCCGGTGTAGATGATCGACAGGAACATCGCCGCACTCGCCGCGAGTCCTACGACCCAACGGCCGGACGTCGGCGGGGTGGTCATGACGGCAACGCTGACCGCGACCAACGACGCGCTCACCGGGAGTGCGACCGGGAGCCGGAGCAGCAGGCCGACAGCGGCGATCAGCGCCGCAGCAGCGACGGCTGCAGCACCGGTTCGAAGTCGTGCCATGGGCGGTTCCTCCCGTTGTGATCCTGGCCGGACGGCCAGCGATGCCAACGTAGGACCGCCTCCTTCACGGGGTCAAGTACAGTACATCAGTCGAGCATCTCGAAGTCGTCGAACGAGAACCCGGGCGACACCAGGCAGCTGAGGAGCACCTCGCCGTCACCCGGGAGCGTCCGCTGCCACATGCCGCCGCGGACGAACGCCTGTGCGTCGTTCACGCGGTCACGGCCGGCGTCCGGGCCGAGGGTGATGCGTGCGCCGGGCTCCGGCTGGTCGCCGGACCCACCGAGTTCGAGCTCGACGGCGTCCGGCCCGTGCCACATCCAGATCTCGTCGCTCGTCACGCGGTGCCACGCGGAGGCCTCGCCCGGCGGCAGGAGGAAGTGGATGAGCGTCGCGGCGGGGCGCTCACCGGCGGGCGTGCTAACGGTCGCCGGCGACGTCCACGTGCGGACGTACCAACCTCCCTCGGGGTGCGGCTCCATGCCGAGCGCGGCGGCGCGCTGCGGGACGTCGAGCCACTCGACGACGTCGCCGGCGACGGTGCGGCGAGCGGCCATGCCGGGGCGGGGTGCGGTGTCGGTCATCGGGACTCCTTGCTCGGGGTGGGTGCCGCGCCTGCGGCGGACGGGGTCAGGGGGACACGGGCAGCAGCGTCGGCGGTCCGGACCACCCCGCGGACGACGGTCGCCACCGCACGCCCGGCTCCGTCCTCCACGAGTTCGGCGAGCGCGTCCGGCACGGTCCGGCCGTCGACGTCGAACACCGCGAGGTCGGCGCGGGCTCCAACGGCCAGGTGTCCGATCCGGTCCGGTCCGACCGCGAGTCCCATCGCGTGGGCGCCACCGAGGGTCACCGCCGCGAGCAGCCGCTCGTGCAGGTCGCGTCCGCTGTAGCCCTGTGCGCGGGCGATGCGGTGCAGTGCGGTGACGTCCGCCATCGGGTCGAGCGACGGCGAGGACGACAGCGAGTCGGTTCCCACGGCGATCGGGCTGCCCTCTCTCAGGTAGTCGGCGACCGGCGGCGGGTCGAGCCCGATGACGGCGTTCGAGCGCGGGCAGAGCGCGACCGCGGTGCCGCGCGCGCGGAGCAGGGCCCGGTCGGCGGCGGTCATGTAGACGCCGTGCGCGATGTGGCAGTCCGGCCCGAGCACGCCGAGGCGGTCCACGAACGAGGTCGCACTCGCGCCGAACCCGAGCGCGCGCATGGCCCGGAAGGACGGCACGTTCGCCAGGTGCCAGTCCGCACCGTGGCCGACGCCGACGACGCCCTCGAAGCCGGGGACCGGTTCGACGGCGGTGCGCTCGCCCTCGAAGGCCGCTTCGCCGAGGTGCAGGTGCAGGCGGAGTCCGCGCTGCCGGACGATGTCGGGCAGTTCGAGCAGCGGCGCGACGTCGAGCGAGTACGGCGCGTGCGGCGAGAGCCCGGCGCCGGGGGTGGTCGGGACCCGCTCGAGTTCGGCGAGGACTTGGTCGCGCCCGTGCTCCTGCCAGGCGGCGTTCTCCCAGTCCATCACCTCCCAGTAGGCGATCCCGCCGAGACCGGCGTCCTCGAGCGCGGTCACCGCCTCGATGTCGGTCACCACGTCGGCGATGCTCGTCACCCCGGCCGCCACCGACTGTGCCGCACCGGCCGCGGCCTCGGCCCGCCAGTCGTGTGGCTGCGCGTAGACGGCGTTGAACGCGGCGGCCCAGTCCTCGAATCCGGCGTACCGGCCGCGCCCGACACCGGCCATGCCTGTGTACTGCAGGTGCGTGTGCGCGTTGACGAGTCCCGGGAGGAGCGCACCCCGCCACCGCCGCTCGGTCACGGGGGTGCCGTCGAGCTGGTCCACCACCCAGGAGCGTTCGCCGACGTGCAGGATCCGGCCGTCGCGCACCGCGACGGCGCCGTCCGCGATCGGCGGCGCGGTCATCGGCACGACGATCCGCGCGGAGTGCACCGTCGTCTGCCCGGGTGCCGCCGGCCGCCGGCCCGTCACGTCGGGTCCCCGAACCGTCGGGTCCGGACGTCCGGCTCGCGGTCCACGGGCTGCGCGGCGAGCGTCGCGGCGGACGTGCCGCCCACGTCGGTACCACCGCCGGGAGGCCCGCCCCGCGCCCCGAACGCGGCGAGCGCCACGCGGGCGGTCGCCTCGTCCACCTCGGGGTCGATCGGCACGACGGCGCGGTCCAGCTCGTCGCCCCGCTCGACGAGCATCCGCACGGCACCGAGCTGCGCCGCGAAGGACAGGTCCATCACCTCGATCGGGTTGCCCTCGGCCGCGGTGATGTTGATGCACCCGCCGCCGTCGAGCAGCAGCACGCCGGGACCGTCCGGGAGCGTGAGGCGCTCGACCCGTCGACCCACCGTCGCCCGCTCGGCCCCCGCTGCGACGGCGTCCTCGACCGCGATCTCCTGGTCCACCCCGCCCGCGACCGACAGGACCGCTCCGGGAGCGCACGCACGGAGCACCGTCAGGCTGACCGTGTCCGCCACCCCGGTCGCGCTCACCACCAGGTCGGCGGTGCGGACGGCGTCGACGAGCGGAGCGACCTCGTACCCGGCGAACACGGCCTGCAGCGCCCGGACCGGGTCGGTGTCGGCGACGGTGACCCGGAACCCGAGCGCCCGGAGGACCAGGGCGACCCCCTCCCCCACGTGACCGAACCCGGCGACGACCGCCCGGCCTCCCGTCAGGTCGGGCCGGACGCCGGGGTCGAGCGCGTCGACCAGGTCGAGTGTCGCGAACACCGTCGACTGCCCCGTGCCGTACCGGTTGTCGAAGAACGTCTTGGTGCGGGCGTCGTTCACCGCGACGACCGGGATCCCGAGCTGGCCGCGGGCCGCCATCACGCGCAGCGGGCGGAGGCCGCTCGTGGTCTCCTCGGCGGCTCCGAGCATCGTCGGCAGCAGGTCGGGGCGCTCCTGGTGCACGAGCCGGATGACGTGCGACCCGTCGTCGACGAGCACGTGTGGCCGGGTGTCGAGCATCGCGAGCGCGAGCGCGCGCTGTTCCGCCACGGTCGCGGTGCTGCTCGCGTGCACGGGGACGCCGGCCCGGCGGAGGACCGCGGCGACGGCGTCGTCCGTCTCGTCGGCATGTGCGTAGACGACCACCTCGGCGCCGGCGTCCTGCAGCAGGAGGGACAGCACGGCGGTCTTCGGCTCGAGGAACAGGCTCACCCCGACGCGGGTGCCCCGGAGCAGGCCGCCCTGCCGGAGCTCGTCGGCGACGGCACGGGACACCGGCATGGAGCGGCGGGCCCAGCGGATGCGGGCCTCGGCGGCAGGGTCGTCCTCGGGCTCGCGGCCGGTCGACACGAGGAACACGTCGTCGGAGAGCGTCGGCACGCCGAGGACGCCGGGGCGGGCGAGCACGGTCGGGCCGAAGGCGTCCTCGTCGACGGCGGGGACGTGGCGGCCGGCATCGACCACGAGCAGCAGCGCGCCGCGGGGACGGTCCGCGGTGGCGTCCTCCACGGCGGCGGCGCTCTGTTCGGGCGTGCCGAGACACCAGAGCTGGTCGACGGCCGCGCCGTCACCGGCGTCCGCGGGTCGGGCTCCGAGCCCGACGAGCGATGCGTGCAGGGCGGCGGCGTCCCGGGGATCACCGCCGACGACGCGGAAGCGCCGAGCGGCGAGGAGCGTGTTCGTCACGCGGGCGGTGTGCCGGACCGCAGCGGACGCCCAGGCCGACGTTGCGAGGTCAGCGCGAGTCGGGTCTGCGCGGGTCGGATCGGCGCGGGTCGGGTCGGCGCGCGGCATGGGGACATCGTAGGGCGGGCCGGTGGCCCGGCGGTGCCGGCGGTCGAGGCTGGCCGTGGCGCACGGGCGCGCCGGGCCCGCACGGTCAGAGCACGTGCGGCGGCGGCGTCCGGTGCCAGACCTGCTCGGCACCGTCGTCGGGGACACCCCACGGTCCGGCGGGGACCTGCCACGAACCGACGGCCGGCACCTGCTGCGCCTCGATCCGCCGCGTCAGCCGTCGGTGGTGCAGGAGCACCCCGACCAGGACGGCGACGCCGATCACGCTCACGACGGCGAGGCCGGCGACGTACAGCGTCGTCACGACACCGGCGAGCGCGGGGGGCACGGTCCCGTCCTGCGCCGCCGAGAACGGCGTCCCGGTGATCACGAACGCGAGCAGGGTCGAGATCGTCGAGTTCGAGTCCCACAGCCCGTGCAGCACCGACACCACGACGTAGGCGACCAGCACCGACCACGTCCACCGGAACCGGGGACGACCGTGCGCCGCCCCGAAGAGCACCGCCCCGAGGATCGCCGTCCACAGCACGTGCCCCACCGGCGAGAGCACGGCGCGGGCCACCTCGGTCTGCAGGAGCGACACGAGGTCGATGCCGCGGGTGGTGATCGCCGCGTTGAACGCGTACCCGGCTGACTCGAACGCCGAGAACCCGGCACCCACCGTCGCCCCGAGCAGTGCGCCCTGCCGTGCCGTCTTCGGTCGGACCCGCCAGCCGACCACGACCAGCAGCAGGCCCTTCACGAGTTCCTCGGCGAAGCCGACGAGCAGGTACAGGGTCGCCCCGGGGCGCAGGTCGGACTCGAGCAGGGACGCCCCGAGCACCCCGAGGACCCCGCCGACGAAGAACGCCGTGACCAGCTGCATCGTGCTCACCGTGCCGGTGACCCGTTCGATGACGAACAGCACCACGGTGAAGGGCACGAGGAAGCTGCCGAGCAGGATGATGGTCGGCACCAGGTTCGTGTTCTGCGTGGCGACGGTGACGATGATCGTCACGACCCACAGCAGGAACCCGCTGAGGAGGGTCTTCCACCACCAGCCGTGCCGGTGGTGGGGGTGCGCGCCGACGTGCGCGGTCTCGAGCGTCATGTGCCTCATCGTGCTCCGCGCCGCATGCCGAGGGTCTCCGGGAATACGGATGACGCGGTTCGCGTAGTCCCCCGCATGACCGATGAGACGTTCGACAAGGTGACCGTGTTCGGCGCGGACTGGTGCCGCGACTGCCGCCGCTCCAAGGCGCTGCTGGACCGACTGGGCGTGGACTACGAGTACGTGGACGTCGAGGCCGACCTGTCCGCCGCCGACCGCGCGCAGGCGATCAGTGGCCGGAAGAACATCCCCGTCGTGGTGCTGCCGGACGGCAAGCACTTCGTCGAGCCGTCCGACGCCGAGCTGCAGGCGGAGCTGGAGTCGTCGGGCGTGGTCTGACCGTCCGTCCGACGAACCTGGGAACGTGCTGAGCCGGAGGCGTGTTCACTCGGGCGTCGGCCCTGAGCTCGGTGCACCGCCGAGGCCTCGGACCGGCCGCAGAACAAGGAGGACACCGTGATCGGTCTCATCATCAGCCTCATCATCGTCGGGCTCATCGCCGGCGCCCTCGCCCGCCTCATCATCCCCGGCAAGCAGCACATGTCCATCCTGATGACCATCGTCCTCGGGATCGTCGGATCGTTCGTCGGTGGTCTGCTCGGGTTCCTGATCTTCCAGCACGACCCGCAGGACGGCTTCTTCCAGCCGGCCGGCATCATCGGGTCGATCATCGGTGCCGTCATCGTGCTGTTCCTCTACACGCGCTTCGCGGGTCGGGGTGCCAACCGTCGCTGACGGCGCGCCCTGCGCTGACGCGCTGACCACACGACGGGAGGCCCGGTACCAGCTGGTACCGGGCCTCCCGTCGTCCTGTGCCCCGGAAGTCCGGAACGCGCGCAGGCGGCCGGCGTACGGTCCACGACATGACTGATGCGAACGACACCCGTCGCCCGGAGCAGGACGCAGCACGGCTCGGCCTCGTCGTGGTCGGTGAGGCCGCCGCGCTGCAGTCCGGCGACGAAGCCGCGATGGACGCAAGCGAGGCGAACATCCGCGAGACCGTCGACGAACTCGTGGACGTCCCCCTGACCGAGCGCCAGGAGGAGGTCGTGGAGCGGCTCGCGCAGGCCGGCGGGACCCTGACCGCCGGGCTCAGTGGCGCGCTCGCCGCCCGGACCGGCAACAGCGTCGACGACGTCCTCGAGGGCGCCGCGCGGAGCATCGTCTGGCAGGAGCGCCTCACCGAGGAGCGCGAGGACGCCGGGCCCCACGACATCGGGCGACAGGACATCGGGCGCGACGACCAGGACGGCCGCCACTCCGCCTGACTCCGGACCACGGACACACGGGAGGCCCGTCACCAGCTGGTGACGGGCCTCCCGTGTGTCCCCGGGCCCCGGAGTGACGTCAGCGACGCCACCACTCGTCGAACGGCGACGCGGGTACCTGGCGCTTGTGCTCGGTCGCGCGGTACCGCGCCTCGATCGCCTCGGCGACCTCGACCGGGACGTCGTGTCCCTGCAGGTAGGCGTCGAGCTCGGCGTAGGTGAGGCCGAGGTTCGCCTCGTCGGTCTGGCCGGGCAGGTCGTCGAGCAGGTCCGCGGTCGGCGCCTTCTCGTACAGGCGGGCCGGCGCACCGAGGTGCTCGAGCAGCTGGCGCCCCTGGCTCTTCGTCAGACCGGTCAGCGGCGTGAGGTCGACGCCGCCGTCGCCGTACTTCGTGAAGAAGCCGGTCACGGCCTCGGCCGCGTGGTCGGTGCCGACGACCAGGAGCCCGCGCTGCCCGGCGACGGCGTACTGCGCGACCATGCGCATGCGGGCCTTCACGTTGCCCTTCACGAAGTCGCTCAGGGCGACGCCGGCCTCCGCGGTGTCCTGCACCACGCCGTCCACCCCGTGCTCGATGTTCACGACGATGCCGGGGTCCGCGGCGATGAACTGCAGGGCGAGCTGCGCGTCGTCCTCGTCGGCCTGCACCCGGTAGGGCATCCGCACGGTGACGAACTCGGCGGCGTGCCCCTCGGAGCGGAGCGACTCGACCGCGAGCTGCGTCAGGCGGCCGGCGAGCGTGGAGTCCTGCCCGCCGCTGACGGCGAGGACGTAGCCGTTCGCGCCGGTGGTCAGCAGGTAGTCACGCAGGAAGCCCACGCGTCGGGCGATCTCCTGCTCCGGGTCGATGGTCGGCTGGACGTTGAGGTCCGCGGCGATGGCGGCTTGGAGTTCTCGCACGCACCCAGTATCCGCCCGAGCCGCGCCGGGCGCACGGACACCGTGGAGGTGCTCATTAGAGTGGCGGGCACACCGGTCGGAGCCGCACCCGCACCGAGGACGACGGAGGTCGATCGTGAGGGACGAGCGCCGCGCCGGACTGCTCGCCGTCACCGTCACCGCCTTGCTCTGGGGCACCACCGGCACCGCCGCGACCTTCGCGCCCGACGTCGGCCCGCTCGCGATCGGTGCCGCGGCGCTCGGCGTCGGCGGGATCCTGCAGGCGGTCGTCGGCGCGCGGGCCCTTCGAGCGGCTGCTCCATTGCTCGTGCGGAGCCGCGCACTCGTCCTCGTCGGCGCGGTCGCCGTCGCGGTGTACCCGCTCGCGTTCTACAGCTCGATGCACACCGCCGGGGTGGCCGTCGGCTCCGTGGTGTCGTTGGCGTCCGCTCCCCTGGCGTCCGGGGTTCTGGAGCGGGTCGTCGACCGGCGGCCGCTCAGCCGGTGGTGGGTGCTCGCCGCGGCGCTCGGCGTCGTCGGGAGCGTGCTGCTCTGCCTGTCCAGCCTGGCGGGGTCGGCGGACCCGGCCGGCGTCGGGTCGCCTGGGTCGACGGTCCTCGGGGTCGTGCTCGGCCTCGTGGCCGGGGCCATGTACGCGGTCTACTCGTGGGCGTCCCGTCGGCTCATGGTCGACGGGGTCCCCCGCGCGGCCGCGATGGGTGCCGTGTTCGGCGGCGGTGGGCTGCTCCTCATGCCGGTGCTCGCCGTCACCGGAGCGCCCCTGCTCGCGTCGCCGCAGAACGCCGCGGTCGGCGTGTACATGGCGATCGTGCCGATGTTCCTCGGGTACCTGCTGTTCGGGTACGGACTGGCGAGGATCCCGGCGAGCACCGCCACCACCGTCACCCTCACCGAACCGGCGGTCGCTGCCGTGCTCGCGGTGCTGGTGGTCGGCGAGCGGCTCACCGCGGTCGGGTGGGCCGGGCTGGGCGTGATCGCGATCGTGCTCGTCGTCCTGGCGGTCGCGCCGACGAACACCCGGGCTGGTTCGCGTTCCTGAGGACGGGAGCGAACGGACCATCGAGGTGCCCCTGGAGGGACTCGAACCCCCAACCCTTTCCTGAGGACGGGACCGGACGGACCACCGAGGTGCCCCTGGAGGGACTCGAACCCCCAACCCTTTCCTGAGGACGGGACCGGACGGACCACCGAGGTGCCCCTGGAGGGACTCGAACCCCCAACCCTTTCCTTAGGACGGAACTGCTCTTCCATTGAGCTACAGAGGCCGGCCCGACCACTCTAGCGGGAGCCGGGACGCGCCGGACGAGAGGCGTGGGGCGGGCGTACCCGAGGCCTCCCGTCCGGCCCCACCTACGCGGCGACCAGGTACTCGTCCCAGTCCGGCTGCGGCCGCTCGATGCCGCGGACGACCCAGGCCGAACCGTGCGGGGCCTTCGGCGGGAACCGCAGCGTCCACCCCATCTCGCGCGGGGTGCGGTCGCCCTTGACGTTGTTGCAGGCGAGGCAGCAGGCGACGAGGTTCTCCCACGAGTCTCGACCGCCACGGGACTTCGGCTGGACGTGGTCGATCGTGGTCGCGTTCCGGCCGCAGTAGGCGCACCGGTTGGCGTCTCGGCGGAGCACACCGCGCCGGGACACCGGGATCAGCCGGGACTGCGGGATGCGCACGTACCGGGTCAGGATGATGACGGACGGACGGTCGTAGCTGACGGCGGCACCGGTGACGGGGTGCAGGGTGTCGGCGGCGACGACGGAGGCCTTCTGGTTCATGACGAGGACCAGGGCTCGACGGAACGAGATCACCGCGAGGGGCTCGTAACCGGCGTTGAGGACGAGAGTGCGCATGGGTTCCCTTCCGACGTGCCTGGACGGCTTCCAGGCGGTGCGGGCACCGGGTCGGTCGGCGTGGAACGGGTGGTCACGGCCTCCGGGCCCGAGGGCGGGTCCGGCCGGCCCACGCCGTCGGAGCGGGCCGTCCTGCCGGAGCGGGGCGGTCCCACCGTCGATGAGGGCCGGATACACGAAGAGCACCACCCGTCAGGGCGGTGCTCCGGTCAGTCGCGCGCGAGTTGCGGCTCGCAGGCTGTGGTCGTCCGTATGTCGACATGCGCGCGCCGACCCATGGTGCGGGTCGTGCGTGACGTCGACATGTGGTCTCCCGTTCGGGTCGAGGCGATCCGATGCGTGCAGGCTAACCCAGAAACCGGCCCCGCACGAGGGGTGCGGGGCCGGTTCGGACGCTGTTCACATGCGCGCCCGCAGGGTGTCGTTCCGGGTCGTCAGATCCCGAAGCGGACGATGTGGTAGTTGCTCGACCAGATCGGGCGGATCGAGACCGAGCCGCCGGGCTTCGGGGCGTCCATGATCATGCCGTTGCCCATGTAGAAGCCGTCGTGCGAGTCGTCGTTGAAGACGACCACGTCGCCCGGCTGCGCTTCCGACTCGGGGATCGTGGTGCCGACCTGGTCCTGCAGCGTGACCGAGTGGGCGAGGCTGATGCCGTGCTGCGCGTAGACGTAAATGACGTAGCCCGAGCAGTCGAACCCGGCGGGGGTGGCGCCGCCGAACACGTAGGGCGTCCCGATGTACTGCTTCGCCGTGGCGACGACGGCCGGCAGCGAGAACGGGGTCCCCGCGGCAGGTGCCGCACTCGTCGCGGCGGCGTTCGCGGCGTCGGCGGCCGAGGCGGTCGTGGCCGCTCCGGTCGTGTCGTCGGCGAGGTAGTCCTCGGCCGTCTTGCCGTCGTAGGCGTACTCCGCTGCCTTCGCGGCACGAGCGGCCTCGAGCTCGGCGGCGGCCTTCGCCGCTGCCTTCGCGGCGGCCTGCGCCTCGAGGGTCGCGGTCGAGGTGGCGCTGAAGCCGTCGCGCGAGGTGTCGGCTGCGCCGGCCGCGGCGGACACGTCGAACTGCTGCGCCTGCACCGCGAGATCGGAGGCCGCGTCGGTCTGCGCGGCTCCGGCCTGCGACGTGGAGGTGGTCGCGAAGGCGGCCGGGACGGCCATCGTGCCGAACATCCCCGCCGCGACGGCCAGGACGACGGGAGCCATGAACCGGCGCTTGCGGGACGACGCTGACGGAGCGGCCGCGCGGGTGACGCCGAGGGCGCGGCCGTCACGGGTCGCGGCAGCGCGGGTGGCGGGCGTCCGGGCGGCTGCCGGACGGGCTGCGCTCGTACGGGGTGCGGTCGGGGCGGACGCCGTGCGGGCGAGCGGGCGACGTGCGGCACGCTCGGCTGCTTCGCGTGCTGCCCTGCGGGTCAGGGGAGCTGCGACGGTGTCACCGGTGGTCGTCGGGTTCGCGGTCGGGTCGTCCGCGGCGGTTCCGGTGTAGGTCAAGTGGGTCTCCGGCGCCTCGTGACACGCGCCCGGTCGAGGACGGTCGCGTGCAACCCCATCCGTTCGTCATCGTTTCCGATCGAGGCAGGAGACGGGTCACGAGACGTCCTGCCACGGGTCCCGAGATCGCTGCTCGCGGGACTCGACGAGTGTACGGGCGCACCGCGGACATGTCGAGACGAAACCGTGACCTGGTAACGGATCGGTGAAGAACCCCTGGTCAGAGCGAAGGAATCGGTCACCACGATGGCCTGCTGCTTCTTGTACGTCCACTCAGGTCTTGTCCCCCGGGGCCGTACCCCCTATGGTTCGCCCACCACGAGGACCCAGGCGCGAGCTCACCGCGGCGATCCCGGTCCACCAACGGACCCTCATGCTGTGACGCCCGGCACCTGCACCGAGCGATCGCAGCGAACGAGGACGGGATGCAGGTACCCCGGAGCGCGGGCTCCGGTGCACCCCGACGCAGCGCCTGGCCCGGGCTGTGTCGGCGGGCGACAGGTCACTCGCCGGAGAGGTCCTCGGCGATGTCGTCGGCGTTGCCGGGGAAGCACAGCGAGACCGCCTGCACGGTGTAGTTCCCGGGGTACGCGTACGCGCTGATCGACGCGATCTTCCCGCCACCGCTGCCGATGACCGCGGGACCGTCGCTCGACTCGCGGCGGACGACCTGCATCCCCTGGGACTTCCAGTGCTCCTCCATGCGCGTGGCGTCCTCGTCGGGCGACCCCTCGAGCGTGCTCCCGGTCAGGTAGCGCCACTGCGCCCCTCCCGTGCCGTCCTCGAGTTCGCAGTCTTCCGGGTAGTCCGGGCCGGTGCGCGCCTTCCACTCCCCACCGAGTCGCTCGGTGGCGTCGTCGACGGCTTCGATCATCTGCTGCTTCGCGGTGTCGGCGTCCACGGTCGGCTCCGTTCGTCCTGGTGCTGCGGTGTCGGGTCCCCGCAGGACACACCCTGCGAGCACAGTGGTGGTGGCCGTCATGACGAGGACGCCCGCGACGGCGCGCCTCGCCGTGGTCCATCGAGCGGTGGTCGTCGTCGTCATCGTCCCGCCATCCACCAGGGCCTCCCGTCGATCAGGTCCTGGTCTCGCTTCGTCGGTGGTTCCGGGTGGTACGCGGTCGCATCGTCCTCGTGCCCCGTCGTCACCCGCCCCACGTTGTACACGGACTCGGCGTCGGCGTCCAGGTAGCCGGACCTGTCACCGGTGAGCGGGTCGTGGTCGAGGACCGGCCTGCGGTCCGCCGCGTCGGCGGGGTTCGAGTCCGTCACGAAGACCGTCGCACCGAAGGCCTCTCGGGACGGATCCACGTGGTGCCCGGGTGCCGTGCGTCCGAGCGCTGCGAGGTGGTCGCCCTGTCCGGCCTCGTCGGGGAGGACGTTCCGTGCCTGGCCGACGTAGACGTGCTCGGCGTGCACCTTGCCGGCCGAGTCGACCGCGTTCGACAGGCCGGCGGACCCCAGTGCGACCGCCTTCGCGTCGCCTGCGTCGAACTCGATGTCCGTCACTGTGCCTCCCCCGGTCGGCGTTGCAGTTCCCCCGCGACGCAGTCCTGCTCACCGGTGTGCCGGTGAGCAGGACCGCCGCTCCGATCGCCGGAGCACGGCGCTCCGAGCACGTCGTCCCTGCCGCTGATCTCGAGCGAGCCCACCACGTCCTTCACCCGCCGCCCGTCCGGTCCTGCCATCGGCACGTCCTCGCCGACGATGACCCGCGTCCGACGGGCGTCCAGGGAACGGACGGGCACGCCCGGACAGGGCAGACCGTTCCTGCCCCTGGGTGCGGCGGGCGAGGAGACGTCAGTCGGTGCTGATGTAGACGTGCTGCGCGACCTCGGTCGGCAGCTCGATCCCGGCGTCCTCGCCGTCCACGCGGACCGCCACGTAGGCGCCCGCGCGCTGCACGCTGGCCGTGCGTCCGGGCATGACCCCGGCGGCGCGGAGCTGGTGCAGCAGCTCCGGCTCGAACTGCACCGGCTCGCCCAGACGGCGGATGACGCCGGTCGCGATCGCGTCGGTGTCGTCGGTGGCGACCACGATGTTGCGCACCCCGTCGAGGAAGCCGGCCGCCGTGGGTCCACCGATCTCCGCGAGGCCGGGGATCGGGTTGCCGTACGGGGACTCCGTCGGGTTCCCGAGCATCTCGAGCAGGCGGACCTCCACCTGCTCGCTCATCACGTGCTCCCACCGACAGGCCTCGTCGTGGACGAAGGCCCAGTCGAGGCCGATCACGTCGGCGAGCAACCGCTCGGCCAGACGGTGCTTGCGCATCACGTGCGTGGCGCGGGACCGACCGGTGTCGGTGAGTTCCAGGTGCCGATCGCCCGAGACGACGACGAGGCCGTCGCGCTCCATGCGGGCGATCGTCTGCGAGACCGTGGGGCCCGAGTGCCCGAGGCGCTCCGAGATCCGGGCGCGCAGCGGGACGATGCCCTCTTCTTCGAGGTCGAGGATGGTGCGGAGGTACATCTCCGTGGTGTCGACGAGATCGGTCACGCCTCCGCCTCTCCTGATGTGGACCCAGCCCGACCCACACTACTTGCTGGCGCCGACGCACCGGGACCGACACCGTGCGCTCTGCGCGGACGCCGGCCGGGAGGCCCGTCCCGGCCCCGCCCCGTCCGGCCGGTCCACGGGGGCGACCGCAGGGCCGTCGGTAGGATCGGCCCATGGCAGACATCGTCATCCCAGCCGACCTCCTCCCCACCGACGGCCGCTTCGGATGTGGTCCGTCGAAGATCCGCGGAGCGCAGCTCGAGACCCTCGTCACCCGCGGCGCGACCGTCCTCGGGACCTCGCACCGCCAGAAGCCCGTCAAGGACCTGGTCGGCTCCGTCCGGCAGGGCCTCGCCGACCTGTTCCAGGTGCCGGACGGCTACGAGGTCGTGCTCGGCAACGGCGGGTCGACCGCGTTCTGGGACGCCGCCGCCTTCGGTCTCATCGAGCGCCGGGCGGAGAACCTGTCCTTCGGTGAGTTCGGGTCGAAGTTCGCCAAGGCCGCCGCCGCCCCGTGGCTCGAGGCACCGCACGTCGTGGAGGCCCCGGGCGGGTCCCGCGCCGAACTCGAGATCGTCGAGGGTGTCGACGTCTACGCCTACCCGCACAACGAGACCTCGACCGGCGTCATGGCCCCGGTCGTGCGGGCCGCGGGCGACCCCGGCGCACTGACCGTCGTCGACGCCACGAGCGCTGCCGGTGGTGCCGCGTTCGACGTCGACCAGACCGACGTCTACTACTTCGCCCCGCAGAAGAACTTCGCCTCGGACGGCGGGCTCTGGCTCGCGCTGTTCTCCCCCGCGGCGATCGAGCGTGTCGAGCGGATCGCCGCGTCCGACCGCTACATCCCGGAGTTCCTCTCGCTGAAGAACGCCGTGGACAACTCCCGGTTGGACCAGACGCTGAACACCCCGGCGATCACGACCCTGCTGCTCCTCGATGACCAGGTGCGGTGGATCAACCAGTCCGGTGGTCTGGCGTGGGCCGACGGCCGCACGAAGACGTCGTCCTCGACGCTCTACGACTGGGCCGAGGCCTCCGACTACGCGACGCCGTTCGTCACCGACCCGGCGCACCGGTCGCAGGTCGTCGTGACGATCGACCTCGACGACTCGATCGACGCCAAGGCCGTGGCCGCGACGCTCCGGCAGAACGGCATCGTCGACACGGAGCCGTACCGGAAGCTCGGCCGGAACCAGCTCCGTGTCGCGACCTTCACGGCGATCGACCCCGACGACGTCACCAAGCTCACGCGGGCGATCGACCACGTGGTGGCTGCCCTGGCGAGCTGACCCCGCCGCCGCGAGACGCGACGAGGGCGGTGTCACGCAACGGTGTTCCGTTGCAGGGCACCGCCCTCGTCGTGTCGCGTGGGTCGTCGCGTCGCGTGCGTCGACGTGTCGCGTGGGTCGGGCAGGACCTGACCGACGGGTCAGGACCTGACCGACGGGTCAGGACCGGAGGGACCGGTCAGGACCGGTGGAAGCCGGGGTCGGTCTCGCCGGCGTCGAGCTGGTCCAGATCCAGGTCGTCGTCCGGGTCGACGGGACCGACGCGGCGGGTGCGGCGACGGCCGCGGGTGCGGGCTGGCGGGGCGGCCGGCTGGTCCTCGTCCTCGTCGTCGTCCTCGTCCTCGTCCTCGTCCGACTCGTCGCCGTCGTCGGAGTCATCGTCGCCGTCGTCGGAGTCGTCGTCGTCTTCGTCGTCGTCCGACTCGTCGTCATCAGACTCGTCGTCGAAGTCGTCCTCGTCGTCCTGCGCGGCCCGGTACTCGGCCAGTCGCTCCGACCACGGCACCCACTCCGGCGCGAGCAACGAGCCGTCACCCGGCATCAGTTCGACCTCGAGCACGGTGGGCTCGTCACCCTCGACCTGGGCGATGCTGACGGTCCAGCGCCACCCCGGGTACCCCGGCATGCGGTTGGCGAAGAGGACGGAGACGACGCCGTCGCCCTCGTCGACGGTGCCGACGGGGCTCCCGACGGTGGCTTCGGGGGTGATCTCGAGCAGTGCGCCGCGGGCGAGCTCGGTGAGGTCGGTGGTCATGTTCACGCGTCCAACTGGTCGGCGACGTGTCGCAGGATGGTGGCGATCCGCTCACCGTTCTTCGGGTAGCGGCCCCGCTTGAGGTCACCGCTGATGCGGTCGAGTTCCTTCACCAGGTCCTCGACGATGACGGCCATGTCGTCGGCGGAGCGACGGGTCATCTTGGAGAGCGACGCCGGCGCTTCGAGGATCCGCACGGTCAGCGCCTGCGAACCCTTCTTGCCCTGCACCACGCCGTACTCGAGCTTGGTGCCGGCCTTCACCGTGGCCACACCGTCGGGCAGGGAGGAGGCGTGCAGGAAGACCTGGTCGCCGTCGTCTCCGGTGATGAAGCCGAAGCCCTTCTGGTCGTCGTAGAACTTGACCTTGCCGGTGGGCATGCTGGGACTCCTCGATACATGGACGGCCGCGGTGCGTCGGATATCCTGGGCCGATGGCCAAGCCGACCCGATCCACCGGGGACCCCCGCACTGCTGCGGAACCCCCGGCGACGTCCAATCGTACCGAACGCACACTCGCGTTCATGGTCGGTGGGATCGTCCTCCTCATCCTGGCGAGCTTCATCGTCATGATCACCGGGTGGCTGACGATGAAGCAGATCCCCGGGGACGGCATCTGGCCGGTCGCCCTCGGCGTCGTCTACTTCGGCCCTCCGGTCGCCTTCGTCCTCATGCTGGCGCTCCTGGCCCTCACCTGGACCCGCAAGGCCCGGCAGCACCGCGCAGAGGCCCGCTGACGTCCGCCACGGACGCCGGCCGAGGACGATGACGACCACGACGGACCTCGCCGCACGCCTGCGCGAGCTCCCCGACGACGCACTCGAGCAGCTCGTGCTCGCGCGCGCCCTCCCCACCGCCGCGCTCGGCGAGTCCGGACCACAGCACATCGCGGACTTCTTCGACCTCGCCGAGGCGCTCCGCACCGACGACGCGGTGGACGCCGCCGTCGAACGGCTCCCGCGCCGCACGCTCGTCGCACTCCGCGACGGGGGCCCCGCCGAGGACCTCGCGCCGGCCGTCGCACTCGGGCTCGTCGGTCACGACGGCGCCGTCGACGACGCGGTCACCTCCCGGCTCGCGGCCCGCCCGGACCTCGTCCCCGACGGCCCGGGAGGCCCGGCTCCGGTCCGCCCCGCAGCCGCCGCCCAGCAGGGTGCCGACGGCGGCACCGACGACGCCCGCGCCCGCGCGACCGGAGCGGAGCACGCCTTCGAGACGCTCACGGTGCTCGCGGAGCTCCTCCGCGCGGCCGACGACGGCGCCGTCCGCGAGCTCGCGAAGGGCGGGATCGGAGCGCCCCTCGCCCGACAGCTCGCCGAACGCACGGGGGCCGACGCCGCCGTGGTCGCGGACCGCCTCGCCCTGCTCGACCGGATCGGTGCCGCCCACCCCGTGGACGGGTCCTGGACGGTCTCGGACCGCGGCCGGACCTGGCTGCACGCCACGTGGCCGGAGCGGTGGGCATCGCTCGTGCACGACTGGCGCGACGCCCTCGCCCCCGCCGTGGTCGAGGTCCTCACGCTCGCGGACGACGACCTCACCGACCTCGTGGCGCTGGGCCGGTGGGCGTACCCAGCCGGCTCGCGCTGGCTCGACGCGGCCCTGCTCGACGCGGCCGGCGCCGCGGGTGTCCTCGGGCTCGCGGTGGCCGGGCGCCTGACGTCCACCGGGCACGCACTGCTCGGCGACGACCGCGACGCCGCCCTGGCCGCGGCCGTCGCAGACCTGCCGGGGACGGTCGACGGAGTGTACCTCCAGCCGGACCTGACGGTCATCGCGCCGGGTCCGCTGTCGCCCGCCGACGACGACGACCTCCGTGCCGTCGCCGATCTCGAGGCACCGGGGCTCGCCGCTCGGTACCGGGTGTCCGAGGACTCGCTCCGCCGGGCGCTCCGGGCCGGACGGACCCGCGACGAGGTCGTGGCGCTCTTCACCCGGCTCGGCGCCACGGACGTCCCGCAGCCCCTCACGTACCTCATCGACCAGGTCGCGACCCGGGACGGCAGTGTCGTCGTCGGTCGTGGCGAGGGCGACCTCGGGTCGGTCGTGCACGGGACGCCCGAGCAGCTCGACCTCGTCGGGGTCGACGCCGAGCTCCGGCAGCTGGCGTGGGAGCGGCCCGACCTCACGACCCTCGTGACGAAGTACCCGCCGCACGTCGTGGCCAGTGCACTCGAGGACCAGCGCTACCCGGCCGTGCTCGCAGCCGACGCCCGCCCGGAGACGCGATCCGGGCCTCCCGTCCGACGGCGGACGCCGAGCCGCTCACCGGAGCAGGCGGCCCGCGCCCTGGTGGAGCGGCTGCGACTGACGACGGAACGCGGCGACGCGGAACCGGAGCAGGAGTGGATGGCCCGCCAGATCGACATGGCCGTGCGCGGCCGGACCCCGATCCGCGTGACCGTCCGGATGCCGGACGGGTCGGAGAAGCCGTTCTCGATCGTCCCGACCTCGGTCGCGGCCGGTCGGGTGCGGGGGAAGGACACCGCGGTCGACGTCGAGCGGACCCTCCCGCTCTCCCTCGTGGTCACGATCGAGAGCGATGCCTGACGGCCGTCCTGTGGACAACCGGGCGACGCACCAGCTGCGCCGCCTAGGCTGATCCGTCATGAACGGACCGCTGATCGTGCAGAGTGACCGCACCGTGCTGCTCGAGGTCGCGCACCCCGACGCCGAGGACGCCCGCCACGCGCTCGCGGTGTTCGCCGAGCTCGAGCGGGCACCCGAGCACGTGCACACGTACCGCATCACGCGGCTCGGCCTCTGGAACGCCCGGGCGGCCGGACACGACGCCGCGTCCATGGTCGACACCCTCGAACGGTTCGCCAAGTTCCCGGTGCCGCAGAGCGTCACGGTCGACATCGAGGACACCGTCTCCCGGTACGGCCGTCTGGTGATCCGGCGCGAGGAGCGCGAGGACGCCCCCGTCATCGCCAACTCCCCGACCGAGGAGCTCGAGCAGCAGCCCGCGCTCGTGCTGACCGCGTCGGACCCCGCGCTCCTGGCCGAGGTCACCCGGTCCAAGCGCATCCAGCCGCTCCTCGGCGAGCGCCGCTCGGACACGGCCGTCGAGCTGCAGGCCTGGGCCCGCGGGCAGGTCAAGCAGGAGCTCGTGAAGATCGGGTGGCCCGCCGAGGACCTCGCCGGTTACACGCCCGGTCAGCCGCACGACATCGACCTCGACACCTCGGACTGGGACCTCCGGCCGTACCAGCACGACGCCGTGGACAGCTTCTTCCAGCAGGGGTCCGGCGTCGTCGTGCTGCCCTGTGGTGCCGGCAAGACGCTGGTCGGTGCCGGAGCGATGGCGACCGTGAAGGCGACGACGCTCATCCTCGTCACGAACACCGTCTCCGCCCGGCAGTGGCGGACCGAGCTGCTCAAGCGGACGACCCTCACCGAGGACGAGATCGGCGAGTACTCGGGCAGCGTCAAGGAGATCCGGCCGGTCACGATCGCGACCTACCAGATCCTCACCGCCCGACGGAAGGGCGCGTACACGCACCTGTCGCTGCTCGACGCCCTCGACTGGGGGCTCGTGGTCTACGACGAGGTGCACCTGCTCCCCGCCCCGGTGTTCAAGCTGACGGCCGACCTCCAGGCACGTCGTCGTCTCGGGCTCACCGCGACGCTCGTGCGCGAGGACGGGCGCGAAGGGGACGTGTTCTCCCTGATCGGGCCGAAGCGCTACGACGCACCGTGGAAGGAGATCGAGGCCCAGGGCTACATCTCCCCCGCCGAGTGCTACGAGGTCCGGATCGACCTCGCACACGAAGACCGGCTGGAGTACGCGGCGTCCAGCGACGACGAGCGGTACCGGCTCGCGGCGACCTCACCGGCCAAGACCCCGGTCGTGCGGGACCTCATCGAGAAGCACCACGGTGAGCAGATCCTGGTGATCGGCCAGTACATCGACCAGCTCGACGAGCTCGCGGCCTCCCTGGACGCCGCCGAGATCACGGGCGCGACGCCGGTGGAGGAACGGGAGCGGTTGTACCAGGCGTTCCGCGAGGGCTCGATCGACGTGCTCGTGGTGTCCAAGGTCGCGAACTTCTCGGTCGACCTGCCGGACGCGACCGTGGCGATCCAGGTGTCGGGCTCGTTCGGGTCCCGCCAAGAAGAAGCACAGCGGCTCGGCCGCCTCCTCCGCCCGAACAAGGACGGCGTCCCGGCGTCGTTCTACACGCTCGTCACGCGGGACACGGTCGACCAGGACTTCGCGCAGAACCGGCAGCGGTTCCTCGCGGAGCAGGGGTACTCGTACACGATCCTCGACGCGGACCAGATCGCTCCGGCCGTGGCGTAGTACCCGGACTCCCGACCACCTCTGGCCAACGCACGAACTGCTCCCAGGAAGCGACCAGGGAACAGTCAGAGGATGGTCGCATGACCGACGGACCCAAGATCCTCATCGTCGACGACGAGCCGAACATCCGCGATCTCCTCACGACCTCGCTGCGCTTCGCCGGATTCGCGGTGCGTGCGGTCGGGAACGGCGCACAGGCGATCTCCGCCGTGCTCGAGGAGGAGCCGGACCTCATCATCCTCGACGTCATGCTCCCCGACATGAACGGGTTCGGCGTGACCAAGCGCCTCCGCTCGTCGGGCTACACCTCGCCGATCCTCTTCCTCACGGCGAAGGACGACACCGAGGACAAGATCACCGGTCTCACGGTCGGAGGTGACGACTACGTCACCAAGCCGTTCTCGCTCGACGAGATCGTCGCCCGCATCAAGGCGATCCTCCGTCGCACGATGAACGACGAAGAGGACGCGATCATCCGCGCGGGTGAACTCACGATGGACCAGGACACGCACGAGGTCACCATCGGCGACGCGCAGATCGAACTCTCCCCCACCGAGTTCAAGCTCCTCCGCTACCTCATGCTCAACCCGAACCGCGTGCTCTCGAAGGCGCAGATCCTCGACCACGTGTGGGAGTACGACTTCAACGGCGACGCCGGGATCGTCGAGTCCTACATCTCCTACCTGCGCCGCAAGCTCGACCAGTACTCGGCCGAGCCGATCATCCAGACCAAGCGCGGGTTCGGCTACATGCTCAAGGCGACCAAGGCCTCCTGAGCGTCGGACCGCGCAGGTCGCACAGCTGACTGTCGGCGGCCGTCGGGATCTTCCCGACGGCCGCCGCTTACTGTTGGGGAAGCATGCACGAGCGAATGAGCCACTGGTGGGACGGGATCTCCCTCCGCACCAAGATCACCGGGATCACCGTCCTCCTGGTCGCCCTCGGCCTGCTCGTCGCCGGCCTCGGCACGATGACCGTCCTGAGCACCTACCTCAACCTGCGACTCGACACGCAGGTCGAGACCACGAGCTCGCAGCTCGAGGGGCAGAACGTCAGCGACGGCGAGCAGTACTGCAACCTGTCCGTCGTCCTCGAGAAGAGCTCGTACGTGGCCGCGTACGACGGCAACGGCGAGCAGATCTGCGACACCCAGTCCTCGTCCCAGCCGGACATCTCCCGCGTGGACTTCACGGCCGCTGCGTCGGCTGCGCATCCGTTCAGCCTGTACGACCGGCAGCACAGCCACGAGTGGCGCGCCCAGGTCATCCCCGCGAACCTGCAGAACCTGTCGAACGGCGCCACCGAGACCGGGTACGTCCTCGTCGCCGTGTCCAGCGCGGACACCGACCAGACCATCCTCCGGTTCACCGTCATCTTCCTGTTCTTCGGCATCGCGGTGATCCTGCTCGGCGCGATGCTCACGCGCCTCCTCGTGACGGCGACGTTCGACCCGCTCCGCAACGTCGAGGACACGGCCGCCCGCTTCGCCGCCGGCGACTTCAACCAGCGCCTCGACGCCGACACCCCGAACACCGAGGTCGGGCGCCTCAACCGGTCCCTGAACGCCATGCTCGAACGCATCGACGACGCCTTCGAGGACCGGCAGCGCACCATCGACCAGATGCGCCGCTTCGTCGGTGACGCCTCCCACGAACTCCGGACGCCGCTCGTGTCGCTCCGCGGGTACGCCGAGCTCTACCGGATGGGCGCCCTCCGCAAGGAGGAGGACGTCGCCCAGGCCATGGACCGGATCGAGAAGGAAGCCCAGCGCATGGGCCTGCTCGTGCAGGACCTGCTCCAGCTCGCCCGCATCGACGAGTCGAAGCCCCTCGAACTCGGTCCCGTCGACCTCGTCGCCATCGCCCGCGACTCGGCCCTCGACACGATGGCCTCGAACCCGGACCGCGAGATCCAGGTCCTCGTCGAGGACGCCGTGACCGGCGAGAACGTCCCACAGGCCGTCCGCCCCGCCAGCTCCTTCGGGCCGGCAGCCGACGGCGAGGCCGGTGGTCCCGCCCCGGTGTCGCCGTCGCTCAACACCACCGGGCCGATCGCGTTCTCGCGGCAGACGATCGCCAGACTGCGTGCTCGACGGACCCGGGCCATGAACGTCGACGCGAAGCCGACGGACGAGACCACCCCGCTGCCGACGATCGTGCTGCCGAAGCGTCCGCCGATCGTCCTGGCCGAGGAGAACAAGATCCGGCAGGTCATCACGAACCTGATGGGCAACGCGATGCGGTTCACCGAGCACGACGACCCGATCGAGATCGGCATCGGCGTGGACGACGACCGCGGCATGGCGCACATCGACGTCATCGACCACGGCGAGGGCATCCCGCCGCAGCTGCGCGACAAGATCTTCCAGCGCTTCTGGCGGGCCGACACCTCGCGCGCGCGGGACACCGGCGGCTCGGGGCTCGGTCTCGCGATCGTGTCGGGCATCGTGCACGCGCACCACGGGTCGGTCGAGGTGTTCGACACCCCGGGCGGTGGCGCGACCTTCCGCGTCTGGCTCCCGCTCCTGCCCCGCGACGCCGACCCCGCGGCCCCCACCCTGTCCTGACGCGCGCGCCGGGCGCCGTCGCCCGGCGGCGGCGGCGAATCCCCGCCGAGGTCGCACGAACTGCCTGCTCACCGACCGTGCGGCGGCAGTCCGCGCGACCTCGGCGCATCGGCCGCGGCATGTCCTGCGACTTCAGGAAAACGGTAGCCGGGGGGAACGGACGGCATGGCCTGGGCGCCGACATCAAGCGCCACGACTCCGAGCGGCGAACGCCTGCCGGAGTCGCTCGAAGACCAGAGCCGGACGTGCTGCATCCACCGCTGTGGCGTGCACCACCAACCAGTCGTTGACGACGAACCCGTTGTCACGCCGGTGGTCGTGGTGGAAGACGTCCCGGTCGCGATGATGGTCACCGTCGTACTCGAAGGCGATGCGTTGCTCAGGCCAGGCCATGTCGACCCGGCCGAGGAAGACTCCACCTGCGTCGAAGACCTCGACGTTCAAGTCGGGCTCCGGGAACCCCGCGTCGACGATCGCAAGACGGAACCACGTCTCCATCGGTGATTCCGCTCCGACCCGCACGAGTTCCAGCGCTGCTCGCGCCACCCTGACGTGGCGATGTCCCGGACGGATGGCAGCCGCGAGGCGGTCGAACGTCGTCAGCGACCTCCTGCCGACGAGGGCATCGCCCACCGCGACGAGTTCCCTGACGGTCAGGACGCTCGCGCACTCCCACCAACTCCGCTCGGGCGTGCTGAGACGGGTTCCGAACGCGGTGACGGTGGGAACGTCGGGTCGAGCACGATGCGCGGTGATGCCGGGGCGCCGCATCAAGGCGGCGGTCCCCGCGGTGGTGACGTGGACCTCCGCTCGGACGCGTCGCGGGAGTGGTGCTCCCCACAGGGCAGCAGCCGTGGTGTGACTGAAGAACTGGTCGGGCCGGAGGAGCGGCGTGAGCACGTCGACCATGGTGGCGTCGCTCCCGCGTACCACCCGGACGCCGTGGACGGGACGTTGCAGGTCCATCCGGCGGAGCCGACCCGGGTCGAGCCCCGACGCGAGAGCGTCCCGGACTCTGAACGGGCCGTCGGAGAACGGCGCGGGCAGCGGTCGTGGTTCCACCATCACCGCAGCATCGGGCAGCCGCGTCCGGTGCTCCGCCTGTGTCCCGAGCTTGTGGACGGAAGCTGCCTCCGTGCCTCCAGTGCAGGGCAGGCGTGAGCGATGGCTGCAAGGGGTCCTGATGACCCGTTTGAAGTCGCACGACACGCCGCGCTGGCGTCACCGAGGTCGCACGATGTGCCGCGCCGCAGGCAGGCAGGCGGCACTTCGTGCGACCTCGGCGACACAGCATCGGCCGTAACACGGCCGCGCACGCGGAAGGGCCCCCGCACGCGCAGCGTACGAGGGCCCTTGCCGGCAGGACGGACTAGAAGTCCATGCCACCCGTGGGGTCGCCGGCCGGCATGGCCGGGGTCTTCTCCGGCTTGTCGGCGACGACGGCCTCGGTCGTGAGGAACAGACCGGCGATCGACGCGGCGTTCTGCAGCGCCGAGCGCGTGACCTTGGCCGGGTCGATGATGCCCGCGGCGATGAGGTCGACGTACTCACCCGTCGCAGCGTTGAGGCCGTGGCCGGCCTCGAGCTCGCGGACACGAGCGGCGACGACACCCGGCTCGAGACCGGCGTTCAACGCGATCTGCTTGAGCGGGGCGTCGATGGCGACGCGCACGATGTTCGCACCCGTGGCCTCGTCACCCTCGAGCGAGAGACCGTCGAGCGCGACCTTGCCGGCCTGGATGAGGGCGACGCCACCACCGGCGACGATGCCCTCTTCGACGGCGGCCTTCGCGTTGCGGACGGCGTCCTCGATGCGGTGCTTGCGCTCCTTGAGCTCGACCTCGGTCGCGGCACCCGCCTTGATGACGGCGACGCCACCGGCGAGCTTCGCGAGGCGCTCCTGGAGCTTCTCGCGGTCGTAGTCGGAGTCGGTCGCCTCGATCTCGGCGCGGATCTGCTTGACGCGGCCCGCGATCTGGTCGGCGTCGCCGGCACCCTCGACGATCGTGGTCTCGTCCTTGGTGATGACGACCTTGCGGGCACGACCGAGCAGGTCGAGCGTCGCGTTCTCGAGCTTGAGGCCGACCTCTTCCGAGATGACCTGGCCGCCGGTGAGGATCGCGATGTCCTGCAGCATGGCCTTGCGGCGGTCGCCGAAGCCCGGGGCCTTGACGGCGACGGACTTGAAGATGCCGCGGATCTTGTTCACGACGAGCGTGGCCAGGGCCTCGCCGTCGACGTCCTCGGCGATGATCAGGAGCTGCTTGCCCGCCTGGATCACCTTGTCGACGACCGGCAGGAGGTCCTTGATGTTCGAGATCTTCGAGTTGACGATCAGGACGTACGCGTCCTCGAAGACGGCTTCCTGGCGCTCGGGGTCGGTGACGAAGTACTGCGACAGGTAGCCCTTGTCGAAGCGCATGCCCTCGGTGAGCTCGAGCTCGGTGCCGAAGGTGTTCGACTCCTCGACGGTGACGACGCCTTCCTTGCCGACCTTGTCGATTGCCTCGGCGATGAGCGCGCCGATGGTCGGGTCAGCGGCCGAGATCGACGCGGTGGCGGCGATCTGGTCCTTGGTCTCGATCTCCTTGGCGTCGGCGAGCAGCTGCTCGGAGACGGCCGCGACGGCCTTCTCGATGCCGCGCTTCAGGGAGATGGGGTCGGCGCCGGCGGCGACGTTGCGAAGGCCTTCGCGGACGAGGGCCTGGGCGAGGACGGTCGCGGTGGTCGTACCGTCACCGGCGACGTCGTCGGTCTTCTTGGCGACCTCCTTGACGAGCTCCGCACCGATCTTCTCGTACGGGTCGTCGAGCTCGATCTCCTTGGCGATGGAGACACCGTCGTTCGTGATCGTGGGGGCGCCCCACTTCTTCTCGAGGACGACGTTGCGGCCGCGCGGGCCGAGCGTCACCTTCACGGCGTCGGCCAGCTGGTTGAGGCCGCGCTCGAGGCCGCGTCGGGCCTCTTCGTTGAAAGCAATGATCTTTGCCATGTGAGTTCTTCGTCCCTCCCGGACGTCGTCATCGGGGTCGTTCTGGCACTCAGCCTGGCCGAGTGCCAAGCCCGATTCTGGCACTCGCCACCCGAGAGTGCAACACAGTGGGGAGGCTCTGCCCCACTCCACAGGTCGACCCACCGCGTCCCGGCGGACGACGAACGCGCCGCCCCCGAGGGGACGGCGCGTTCGCGAGTGGTTCCGGACGACTACGCGGGACGGACCGACTCGGCCTGCGGGCCCTTCGACCCGGTGCCGACGTCGAACGTCACCGCCTGGCCCTCCTCGAGGACCTTGTAGCCGCTCATGTCGATGGCCGAGTAGTGCACGAACACGTCCTGGCCCCCTCCATCCACGGTGATGAAGCCGAAGCCCTTCTCGGCGTTGAACCACTTCACGGTTCCGTTGGCCATGATCCTTGCTCCCTGCGGTACTGCTGTTGCGAACGACGGCCCCCTCGCGCGAGGTGGCCGCCGGGTCCGAGCGCATGTCGACTCACCCGCTCCCGGACGGCAACATGAGGCGTCGTCGCGATCACGGGGTGACCACTGGTGACTCTGACCGAAGGACGGCATTTCGGCAAGGGGTGTGACACGCATTTCACGCGGAGCACCCCGATCCGCAACGTGACGGAAACACGACGACCACGGAGGACCGCCGCGGACCCCGGTCAGCCCGTGTAGTCGGAGCCGAGCACGACCGAGACGTCCGCGTTCGGGAACGCCGCCGACTGCTGCACCGCGCTGACCCCGAGCGCCTGCGCGACGCCCTGTGCGACGGCCGCCTGCGACTCCTGCTGGTAGTAGACGATCGTCTGCGTCGCCCCGGTCGTCCCGGCGTCCCCGGTCGAGCTCACGGTCCACCCGGCGGTCCCGAGCCGCGTCGAGGCGTTCGCGGCCAGACCGGTCGTCGAGGTCCCGTTCAGCACGACGAGCGTCGTCGTACCCTGGTCGGCAGCAGATGCGCCGGCCGCTGCCGACGGCGACTGCGTCGCTCCGCCGTCGTCCGCCCCGGAGTCCGCGTCGGCGCCGGCGTCCGAGTCCGAGTCCGAGTCCGAGGATGCGCTGGCCGAGGGCGTCGAGGTCGCGGACGCCGTCGACCCACCGCTCCCCTCCGTGAACTGCACGCTGCCGTTCAGCAGGGCGAGGACGAGGACCCCGATGCCGACCAGCACGCCGGTCGCGAGTGCGGCCCACGCGAACACGACCCACCCGCCACCCCGGCGGGCAGCACCACGGTGGGCGCCGACCCGGGGGCCGTCTGCGACGTCGTCGAACCGGTCTCGCGGGAATCTCGTCATCGTTCCTCTTCACGTCCTTCGGGGTCGGCCGGGGGCGCGACGAAACTGCGGGCAGCGCGTGCGCTCGTCCGGGCGCTGCGGAGCCGCTGCAGCCGGGTGACGAGCTGCGGGTCGTACGCGAGGGCGGCCGGTGTGTCGATCACGCGGTTGAGCACCTGGTAGTACCGCGTCGGCGACATGTCGAACTCGACCCGGATCTCCGCTTCCTTGGTCCGGTCGTGCCGCGCCCGGTCGTGCTCGAACGCGAGCACGTGCTTGGCGAGCTCGGTGAGCTCGTCGGCGGGGAGGGCGGTCACAGGTTGGTCCGATCGCGAACGGGTTGCAGGTCTCGCACATCGTAGGGGTGCGCGGCATGTCGACCCTGGCACGGTGCTGGACTGTCGCGGAACCCGCTCACCCCACGGTCTCCGCCAGCACCTCGGGCGGGGCGGACCACCGGACGCGGGTGCCGAAGGCGTCGGACACGGCGAGCGCCCGGCCGTCGAGCGAGAGCGTCGCGAAGGCGTCCGGGTCCGCGGGGTCGACGTCCTCCGGCAGGGTCGCCGCGACCCCGGTGAGGACACCGGTGCGTTCGAGCGCCACCCAGCGGACGCCCCGCTCGCGGAGCCGGTCGACGAAGCGCTGCCGCCCAGCGCCCGGCACGTAGACGAGCGTCCCCGTGGTCATGACGACCGGCTCGCAGTCGTCCGGCAGGGCGTCGAGGGCCCGGTCGAGGTCGTCCGGCACGCTGCCGCGGACCCGGACGGGAGGCTCGACCAGCGTCGCCCGCAGCGCGTCCCGCATCAGGGCGGTCCGGTCCGTCGCCTCGGGCGGGACGGCCTCGGCGAGTCGGGCGAACGCGTCCGGCGCCGCGGGGTCGATCGGGTTCGGGTCGAGGGCGACGCGGGCACCGATCCGGATCGGGGTCGTCGCGGGAGCGGGTGGTGTCCCCACGACCTCGGCGACGAGGTGCACCGCGGGCCCCTCGACCGCCGTGTGCACCCGGACGAGGTCGCCCGCCGTCGCGCTCCGTCGTCCGCGCTGCGTTGGCCCCGGGCCGGACGGGAACAGACCGGACGGGACCGGACCGCCCGGGACCGGACCGGCCGGACGCGCACGGTCGACGAGCCGGTGGTCGAGCGTCACGCGGTCCGGGATCGAGCAGAGTCCGGCCGCCGCTCCGACGTCGAGCAGACCGAGGGGTCGCGCCGAGGCCGCCGAGAGCGCGGCGAGCACCGGGACGACGGGGGCGAGCCGTCGCGGGTCGTTGGCCTGCACCGTGGCGGTGGTGAGGGCCGCGACGAGGGCGGGGCCGGCCTCCCGGCCGAGTGCGCGGAGCGCTGCCGGGTCAGCAGGGTCGGCACCCAGCCGTCGCGCGACCGCGAACAGGAGCTCGGGCTGGCGCTTCGGCTCCGGCACGGCGTCGAGCAGGTCGACGAGCGGACCCTCGACCGAGCGCGCCCAGGCGGCGTACGTCGGGGAGACCCCGTCGATCCGGTCGGCGTAGGCGCGGTAGCGGTCCCGCGTGTCCATCAGGCCCCGGGGCGGTACATGCCGACGTGGGTGATGCCGGCCTCGTCGTAGGGGGCGCCGAAGCGGACGAACCCGTGCCGTTCGTACAGTCCGGCGACGTACTGCTGGGCGTGCAGGACGAACGGCTCGGCGCCGTGCGACCCGAGCACCGCCGCCACCAGGCCGCCGGCGATGCCCTGGCCGCGGTGGTCGGGGTGGGTGGCGACACGGCCGATCACGCGGGTCGGCACAGCGGTCCCCGCGGGGTGCGGCTCGTCCGGGGCCGACCGGACCAGGCGGAGGTACCCGACGACCGGTCCGTCCGCGCCCCCGACCCACCAGTGCTCGGTGTCCGGGTCGCGGTCACGGCCGTCGAAGTCCTCGGCCGAGACCCGCTGTTCGAGGGCGAACACCCGGTTCCGGAGCCGCACGATGTCGTACAGTTCGTCGGTCGTCAGGTGCTCCCAGCGGGCACGGCGGACGGAATGCTCGGACATCGGTCGGAGTTTACTGGTGTGACGCACGATGACCGGCGGGCACGAGCCCCGGTCGGAACCAGGAGGTACGCACATGGCTTACAAGGTCGACAAGTCCGACGCCCAGTGGCGCGAGGAGCTCTCCCCTGACCAGTACGCCGTGCTGCGCCAGGCCGGGACGGAGCGCCCGTGGACCGGTGAACTCCTCGACGAGGAGCGTGCCGGCGTCTACACGTGTGCCGCGTGTGGTGCGGAGCTGTTCAAGAGCGGCACGAAGTTCGACTCCGGCTGCGGCTGGCCGTCGTTCTACGAGTCGGTCGATCCCGACGCGGTGCAGCTCATCGAGGACAACTCGCTCGGCATGGCTCGCACCGAGGTCCGCTGCGCGAACTGCGGCGGCCACCTCGGCCACGTGTTCCCGGACGGCTTCGGGACGCCCACGGGCGACCGCTACTGCATGAACTCGATCTCGCTCAACTTCTCGGCGCAGGAGTAGGCGGGTGTGACGGCGCTCGGGCTGCGGCCCGGGCGCCGTCGTCGTGTCCGCCCGGTACGATGGGCGGGTCAGCCGGCATGGCGCAATTGGTAGCGCACCGTACTTGTAATACGGGGGTTGCGGGTTCAAGTCCCGCTGCCGGCCCCAGATCACGGCTTCCCGTGCAGCCGAAGGCGGAGCCGTCGCTCACGGCCACCCACACCGGGGCGCCCGACGGTCAGTGCCGGACGGTCAGCCCGCCGTCGGACGTCCGGACGATCTCCCCGTCCGGGATCCACGCCACGACGCGGTCGAGTCGCACCCGCTCGAACGACGACCGCTCGGACGTCAGCAGATCCTGCACCTCCGGCGGCAGCGGGAAGCGACGGTCCCGGCCGACGACGATCGCGACGAACGGTGCATCGACCACGTCACGGACCCCGCGGTCCCCGACGTACTGGTCGTAGTCGCTCGGGGTGATCGCGCCGAAGAAGACCTGACCGTCCCGGATGCCCTCGTGCCGCAGGAGCGGGAGCAGCCGGGCGACGCCGGTGGCACGTGCCTCCCAGATCGTCCGGGCGGTCGGGATGCTCCCGACCAGTGCCACCAGGACGAGCACGACGGCGATGCTGCTCGTCAGCCACCGTGGTCGCACGCGGCTGAGCTGCCCGAGCCCCACGGCGGCGAGCATCACGATGAACGGCATCCACGCCGCGTAGTAGGTCGGCAGCGCGATCTCGGCGGCGAGCGAGTAGAACGCCACGAGCAGGACCAGCGGCGCGAGGAGGAACACCACGAGCCTGCCCGGACGCACGACCACCGCGAGCACCACGGCGACGGCGAGCACCACCACGACGGGCGTGCCGACCCCGCGGAGCAGGAACCACCAGTTCGCCCACCACGGAGCGAACTGGTACGTGTGGCCGGCGATCGAGATGAGGTGTCCGTGCTCGTTCTGTCCGGACTGGAAGGTGAGCATGTACTGCACCGCGGAGCGCATCCCCATCGGGGCGTAGAGCGCGACGACGGCGACGACGAACGTGGCCGCCCACACCGCTCCGCCGACGACGAGCGCACGCCACCGGCCGAACAGCACCGGGGCCAGGACGAAGACCGGCAGCAGCACGAGGGTCGACGCCTTCGACGTGACCGACGCCGCCATGAGCACCGCGGACACGGGCACCCACCACCAGCGGTCGGTACGGATCCACACCCAGATAGCGAAGAGTGCCGCCAGGGCGAAGAACACCATCACCGGGTCGAGCAGCGCCACCCGGTCCAGGCGGGCACCGGCACCGCCGCGAGGGGTGAGGGTCCAGAGCGCGGCGGCCGCGAACCCGGTCCAGAAGCCGACCTCCGCGCGCAGCCAGACGAACATGACCGCCGCACCGAGGACGACGAGCGACGCGACCAGGACCCGGGGTGCGACGGCGCCCGGCCCACCGACCAGCTGCGCGAGGCCGAACAGGTACTTGGCGGTCGGTGGGTGCTCGCGGTTCTGGTCGAACGCCCCGTGCACGTACGCGAGGCCGGCCTTGACGTAGGTGGCCTCGTCCCCACCGATGTTGCCGGCGCCGATGCGCCAGAAGCACTGGTAGGCGGCCGCGACCGCGAGCAGCACGAGGGCCGTGACGCGCAGCCACACCCGGTCGAGCACGCCGCGGTCGAGCGCTCGCCGGACCGCGCCCCCGCGGTGCGGCGCTCCGCGGTGCTGCACCGGAACCTCCGTGGCGCGGTGGTCGGTCAGCGTTCGTGCCGCGTCGGGGTCGTCGACCGACCGGCGGTCCGGGGACCAGGGGGCGCGGCGACTGGGCACCCCGAGATCCTACGCAGCCCCCGGGCGTCTCCCGCCGAGGAGGCCGGGCGGCGGCGTGGCGGCCACACCCCGGCGCAGCACGGCGGCCAGGGCCCGTCACGGCGGCCCGACCCCGGCACGGCGGCCCCACCTGGCATGCCGCGGCGCGGCGGCCCGGTGCGGCGGTAGGCCCCACGCGTCACCGGGGCACGCCGCGAAGGCGGGGCCCCGGCGACCGCGTGGCGCCGTCAGCGACCGCCGGTGGTCTTCCGCTCGCGCTGGGCGACGCCGGCCGTGCCGTACGGGTAGTCGTCGATGCGGGGAGCGCTCGCCTCGGTGAGCGTCTGCAGCTCGGCCTGGTCGAGCACGAGGTCCGCGGCGCCGAGGTTGTCCTGCAGCTGCTCGACGGTCCGTGCGCCGAGGATGACGCTCGTCACCGCCGGCCGGGCGAGGAGCCAGGCCAGGGCGACCTGGGAGCGCGAGGCGCCGTGCGCGTCCGCGACGGCGGACACCGCGTCGAGCACCTTCCACGTGCGCTCGTCGGCGTTGCGGGCCTCCCACGCCTCCATGCCGCGCTTCGGGTCCTCACCGAGTCGGGTCGACCCGGTCGGGGCCTCGTCGCGCTGGTACTTACCGGAGAGCCAGCCACCGGCGAGCGGCGACCACGGGAGCAGTCCGATCCCGGCGTCGAGGCAGGCGGGCACGACCTCGTGCTCGATGTCGCGGACGAGCAGGTTGTACTGCGGCTGGAGCGTGACCGGGGGTGCCCAGTTGTGCAGGCGGGCCTCGTAGACCGCCTTCGTGACCTGGTAGCCGAGGTAGTTCGAGAACCCGTAGGAGCCGATCTTGCCGGCCGACACGGCGTCGTCGAGGAAGCGCAGGGTCTCCTCGATCGGGGTGAGGGCGTCCCACGCGTGCATCTGGTAGAGGTCGATGTGGTCGACGCCGAGCCGCTCCAGCGAGGCGTCGAGGGCAACGCGGAGGTGCCGGCGCGAGAGGCCGAGGTCGTTCGGGCCGTCGCCCTGCGGGAAGCGGCCCTTCGTGGTGAGCACCACCTGCTGCGCGTCGGTGGGGTGGTCGCGGAGCCACCGTCCGATGATGCGCTCGGACTCGTTGCCCGAGTACACGTCGGCGGTGTCGATGAACGTGCCACCGCCCGCGACGAAGGCGTCGATGATGGCGTGGGAGGTCGGTTCGTCGGCTTCGCTGCCGAACGTCATGGTGCCGAGGGTCAGCGACGACACCACTGTCCCGCTGTTGCCGAGGAGTCTGTAGTCCATGCGGCGGACGCTACGCCGCGCCCCCTCGACGGCGGGAGGGTCCACGAGTACCGGTCAACGGTCTGCAGACGCGAGCGCCCCGCTACCACCCTTGCCCCAGGAACGCGATCGCCGCCTCCCGGAAGTGCCGCGACGTGGGGGCATTGAAGTGGTTCCGCCCCGGGATCTCGACGAAGGTCGCGTGCGGCGCTGTCTCGGCGAGCCGGAGCGCGCTGTCCTTGATCCCGTCCTCGCTGCCGGCGGCCAGCAGCAGCGGCTGCGTCGGCGCGTTCGCCGGCGTCGGCTCGACGCTGTCGCGCATCCCCTCCACCATCGCGACGAGCGCGCGGAGGTCGTTGCCCTCGACGTTCGCCGCCATCGTGAGGTACCCGTTCGTGACGCGGTCCTCGACCGGGGTGCCGTCGGTGATGAACGCCCACGCCTGGTCGACGCGGACGCGCCGCATGGGGTCCGCGTCCGGGATCCCGCCGAGCACCGCGCGCGAGATCCTGTCCGACATCCGCTCGGCGGCGTGCCACCCGACCCGGGCGCCGAGGGAGTACCCCAGGAACGCGACGTCGTCGAGCAGGTAGGTGTCCACCACCGCCGTGACGTCGTCGACGAGCAGGTCCATGGAGTAGCTGTGCGGCTCGTGCGGCTTCCCGCTGGCGCCGTGGCCGCGCTGGTCGAACGCGAGGACGCGGTGGCCGGCGCGGACGAGGTCGCGGGTCCAGCCGGAGGCGTGCCAGTTGAGGACGGCCCCGGACGCGAAGCCGTGCACGGCGAGGACCGCGGGCGCGTCGGGATCGCCGAAGTCGTAGGTGGCGAGCGGCAGACCGTCCGGGGACATCACGACGCGGGGACGGGGCGCTTCGGGGACGAGTGACATGGCCCGTCCAGGGTAGTGGGGCCACAGTGGCCGGTATGGACGGCTACGGCGGCGACCAGATCCGAGCGGCGGAACGCCCCCACCTCGAGGCGGGTGAGCCGCTCATGCAGCGGGCCGCGGACGGGCTCGCCGCGATCGTCGCGGACCTGCTCGACGACCCCGCGATCCGCCCGGGGGACGGCCCCGGCTCCGTCCTCGTCCTGGTCGGCAGCGGTGACAACGGCGGTGACGCGCTCTTCGCCGCTGCGCGGCTGGCGGCGGCCGGGAGGCACGTGACGGTCCTCCGCGTCGGCTCCCGTGTCCACGAGGCGGGCCTGGCCGCAGCCCGGGAGGCCGGGGCGCGCCTCCTGGACGACCCCGCGGACGGCGGCCCGGTCCCGTCCGCGGCGGGGGCCGCCGACATCCTGCGTGCGGCGACGCCCCCGGCGGGGGAACGGCTCGCGTCGGCCGCGCGGGAGGCGGCGCTCGAGGCCGACCTGGTGCTCGACGGGATCCTGGGGATCGGCGGTGGAGGACCGCTGCGTTCCCCCGCGCGCGACGTCGTCGCGGCGCTCCGGGAGCTCGCCCGCGAACAGCGGGCCCCGTTCGTCGTGGCCGTCGACGTGCCGAGCGGCATCGACGTGGACACCGGCGGCATCGCGGACGACCACGTGCTCCACGCCGACGTCACCGTGACGTTCGGCGGGGTGAAGGCCGGGCTCCTCCGCGGCCCGGCGGCGACGCTCGCCGGGCGCATCGAACTGGTGGACGTCGGGATCGGCGCGGACCTGGCGTCCGTGGAGCCGCTGGTCCGCACCTGACCCGCGTCGACCGGCCGGGTCCGGTCAGCTCAGACGGCGCCCGCGTCCACACCGTGCTCGACCCCTCCGCGGGCCTCGAGCCAGGTGTCGACGAAGTGGCGGTAGTTGGCCGCGATGAGCTGTTCGGCGGCCTCGGTGTCGAGGTGCTCGCGGACGACGTCCTCGAGCGCCTCCTCCCAGTTGCTCCGTCCGATCGCGAAGCCGACGAACCCGTCGACCGGCGCCGCGGTGCGCAGCCAGTGGTCGAGCTGCTCCTCGGGGGCGTCCCGCCCGAGGACGATGCACCGGACGGCGTCCCGACCACCGCGGCGGGCGGCGGCGACGACGCGCTCGGCGTCCTCGGTGCGGTCGAGCCCCTCGAGCTTCCACACGTCGGCTTCGACGCCGTGGTCCTGCAGGTACTCGAGGACCTGCACGACGAGGTCCGGGCGGAGGTCGCGGTCGTAGTCCTCCACCGCGTCGCGCTGCTCGTCGGTCGCCGGGACGAGCAGTTCCACGAGGAACGGACGGCCCGCGTCGTGCAGGGTCGCCGCGACGTCGGCGAGCGCGGCGGCCTGCTGCGCGCGGTGCTCGGCGTCGAACGCCGGGTTGTCCCGCACGAGCACCTTCACCCAGTCCGGGTCGAACGTGTCGACGTGGGCGACCCAGTCGTCGCCGTACTCGAGCTCGAACCACTCGCGGCCGGAGCGCTCGACCGGCATCGCGAGCTGCAGCCCGGCCTCCTTGACGAGCCGGGCCACGTCGGCGCCGTACCGCTCGTCGACGAGGACACCCGTGTGCTCGCGCGCTGCACCGGCGGCGAGGGCGGTGAGCAGGCCACGGTAGACGAGCTGTTTGCCGGCACGGACGCGCTGGGCCTCGGCCTCGTCCGCGGGCTCTCCGGAGTCCTCGTCGTAGGTGTGCTCGAGGAGCGAGGACCGTTGGTCCATCGCGAGCAGGAACAGGGGGTGGGTCTCGTCGAGGATCGGCATGCCCCCGGTCTACTCGCGCCACGCCCGGCGGTCGCGCCGGTGCACACGTCCCCCGCTGCACGTCCGTAGGTTCGACGCCATGACGTTCAACGACGACTCGCAGCTCAGTGGCGGCAAGGTCAAGCGGCGCGGCCCCGGTCGTGGTGTGGCGATCGGTGGCGGGTCCATCGGCACCGTGATCGTGGTGTTCCTCATCGCACAGTTCACCGGGGTCGACCTCAGCGGCGTCGTCGGCGGTGGCGGCGGACTGACGACCATCCAGCAGGGCGGCGCGGAGGCCTCGCCGGTCGCCGAGTGCCGCACCGGTCGCGACGCGAACGCGAGCATCGACTGCCGCATGGAGGGCGCTGCGGAGTCCCTCGACGCGTACTGGTCCGCCGAGGCCGAGCATCTCGGGGTCAGCTACTCGACGCCGGAGTTCTTCCTGTTCACCGGGTCGACCGACACCGGGTGCGGGACGGCCTCGGCGTCGACGGGGCCGTTCTACTGTCCGCCCGACCGTGCCCTCTACGTCGACACGGACTTCTACGACGAGCTCCGCTCCACGTACGGGGCGTCCGGCGGACCGCTCGCCGAGATGTACGTCGTCGCGCACGAGTGGGGCCACCACGTCCAGCAGCTCGAGGGCACCTTCGCCGAGACCGACCGCAGCGGCAGCGGGGCCGCGTCGGACAGCGTCCGCGTCGAGCTCCAGGCGGACTGCTACGCCGGCGCCTGGGTCGGTGACGCGGCGACCACGGAGTCTGCGAACGGGGAGACGTTCTTCGAGCCCGTCACCCGCGCCCAGGTCGCGGACGCGCTGTCGGCGGCGAGCGCGGTCGGCGACGACAGCATCCAGGAGCGCGCCACCGGCCGGGTCGACCCCGACTCGTTCACGCACGGCACGAGCGAGCAGCGTCAGGACTGGTTCGAGCGGGGCTACGAACGGGGTGCGACGAGCTGCGACACGCTCACCGTGCCCGCGTCGGCCCTCTGAACGGCGACGGCCGGGATGTCTCGTGGAGGCGTCCCGGCCGTCGTGCGCGTCCGACACGTGGTCGGTCGTGCTGGTCAGCTCGTGTGCGGTGTCAGCCGGCGGTGGGCGACGCGGACCCGGACGGCGTCGCGGACGCGGTGGGGGTCGCGCTCGGGGTCGGCGTGGGGGTCGTCTCGGTGCTGCCCGCGGCGCTGACGACGAAGGTCCGGAACTCGTCGTTCGTCGAGGCGGTGGAGTACGGGTACTGCTGGCCGTTGACGAGCACGAGCGGGGTCCCCGGGAAGGTCGTGAGCTCCGAGCCGGGGATGTCCCCGCCCGTCACGGCGGTGGTGCGCTCGTCGACCCACTTGCCGTACCGCTGGTCCTCGATGCACTGCTCGATCGTCGAGCCCTTGCGCACACCGGGCACGGTCGTGACGACGTCGGCGAGCTGCTCGTCGGTGAGGCCCGGCGTGCCTTCCTCCGGCTGCGCGGCGAACAGTGCGCGGTTCACGGCGAAGAACGAGTCCGGGGACTCCTGCGCGACGCAGGCCGCCGCGTTCGCGGCACGGAGGGAGTACTTCGTGCCCTGGGAGCGGTTCGTCAGGATCGCGACGGGGTGCACGTCGAGGGTCGCGGCACCGGAGTCGACGAGCCCCTCGATGTACTCGCTGTTCGTCTGCTCGAACGAACCGCAGATCGGGCAGAGGTAGTCCACGTAGAGGGTGATCCGGACCTGTTCGGCCGAGGCGGTCGAGCTCGGCGACGGCGTGGACGCAGCGCCGGGCTCGACGGCCTTCAGCCCGGCGCCGATCGTGATCCCGCCGTCAGCCATGGTGTCCGGCCCGGGGCCGGCCGGACGCGAGGAGTTCACGAGCACCAGCGTGACGATGGTGGCGGCGGCGATCAGCACGACGCCCAGTCCGACCTGGAGCCCGATGCGGACACCCCGCTGGCGTCGCTTCTGCTGGGTACGGGTTCGCTGAGCTCGCTCGCGCGCGGCGGCACGACGCGCGTTGCGCTCGGCGCGGGCGTCGCCTTCGGGGCGGTTGGTCATCGTGCGGTCGTCCTCCTGGTCGGTGTCCGCCGGCCTCCCCCCGGTCGGCGGACGGACCCGGCGATTGTAGTGGCGGCCGATGGGAACCAGCCAACCAGCAGACGACGCCCGGAGCCCGCGTGCCCCCCGCACTGGCGCCAGCCGGAGAACTCGTGTTGTATGAGGCGTGACGGTCGACGGCGACCGTCCGGGGCCCGACTGGGCCGCCGCTTCACCACGGATCGTCCGGCACGTACCTGCCGGTGGAGAGGACCGAACGCTCATGGCGTCCGTCACCTATGACAAGGCAACCCGTCTCTACCCCGGGGGCAACCGCCCCGCGGTGGACTCCCTCGACCTGGACGTCGCCGACGGCGAGTTCCTCGTCCTCGTCGGCCCGTCGGGCTGTGGCAAGTCCACGTCCCTGCGCATGCTCGCCGGCCTCGAAGAGGTCAACTCCGGCGCCATCCGCATCGGCGACCGTGACGTCACCGACGTCCCGCCGAAGGACCGCGACATCGCGATGGTGTTCCAGAACTACGCGCTGTACCCGCACATGACCGTCGCCGAGAACATGGGCTTCGCGCTCAAGATCGCCGGCGTCGGCAAGGAGGAGCGCGCCACCCGCGTGCAGGAGGCCGCCAAGCTCCTCGACCTCGAGCAGTACCTCGGTCGCAAGCCGAAGGCGCTCTCCGGTGGTCAGCGTCAGCGCGTCGCGATGGGCCGTGCGATCGTCCGTCAGCCGCAGGTGTTCCTCATGGACGAGCCGCTGTCGAACCTCGACGCCAAGCTCCGCGTCCAGACCCGTACCCAGATCGCGTCGCTGCAGCGTCGTCTCGGCGTCACCACGGTCTACGTCACGCACGACCAGACCGAGGCACTGACGATGGGCGACCGCATCGCGGTGCTCAAGGACGGCATCCTGCAGCAGGTCGGCACCCCCCGCGACCTCTACGAGAAGCCGAACAACGTGTTCGTCGCCGGCTTCATCGGCTCGCCGGCCATGAACCTCCTGCCGGCGTCGGTGCTCGAAGGCGGCATCAGCTTCGGGTCGCTCAACCACCCGATCGACCGCGACACCCTGTCGAACGCCCGCTCGGGTGCCGTCACGGTGGGCGTCCGCCCCGAGGACATCATCGTGTCCCAGTCCGGCGAGGGCCTGCCCGTGACGGTCGACGTCGTCGAGGAGCTCGGCGCGGACGGCTACCTCTACGGCCACGCCGACGTGAACGGCACGCGCACCGACATCGTCACGCGCGTCGACGGTCGCAACCACCCCTCGATCGGTGACACGATCGTCGTGAGCCCGAAGCAGGGTCACGTGCACGTGTTCGACGCCGAGTCGGGCGAGCGCCTCGACGACAAGGCCGTCGTCAGCGCCTGATCACCACCCCCGGGAGCCCGTCATCCGCCGTCACCGGCGCCTGGCGGGCTCCCGTCGTTCCCACCTGCGGGACGGGAGGCTCGGTGCGGGCCCGCACCGAGCCTCCCGTCCTCCAGACCCACCGCCGAGCACCTGAGGACCCGTCGTGCCCGACTCCATGACCATCACCGCCGCCACCGTCGACCCCGGCCTGCTCGACCTTCCCTGGGACCTGCCGCTCGAGGCCTGGCCCGACGAGACGATCGTCGCGCTGCCGAAGGGCATCTCGCGGCACCTGGTGCGGTTCGTGCACCTCAGCGGCTACGTCGTCGCGGTCAAGGAGACGAGCGCCGAACTCGCGCGCTCCGAGTACGACATGCTCCGGACCCTGCAGCGCATGGACGTGCCGTGCGTGGACCCCGTCGCGGTCATCACGAACCGCGTCGGCCGCGAGGGCGAGGAGCTCCAGCCCGTCCTCGTCACCCGCCACCTCCGCTTCTCGCTGCCCTACCGCGCGCTGTACTCGCAGACGCTGCGCCCGGACACGGCCACCCGCCTGGTGGACGCCCTGGCGCTCCTGCTCGTCCGGCTGCACGTCATCGGCTTCTACTGGGGCGACGTCTCGCTCTCGAACACGCTGTTCCGCCGCGACGCCGGCTCGTTCGCCGCGTACCTGGTGGACGCCGAGACCGGGAAGCTCTACCCGGGCGGGCTGTCGAACGGGCAGCGGGAGAACGACCTCGAGGTCGCGCGCGTCAACATCGCCGGCGAGCTCCTCGACCTGGAGGCCGGCGGACGTCTCGACGAGAACGCCGACCCCGTGGACGTGTCGAACCGCATCGTGGCGCAGTACCGGACCCTCTGGACGGAGCTCACCGGCACCGAGCAGTTCGACGCGGCGGAGCGCTGGCGCATCAACGACCGCGTGGAGCGGCTCAACGCACTCGGCTTCGACATCGAGGAGCTGTCGATCCGCACCGCGGAGTCCGGCGCACAGGTCCGCATTCAGCCGAAGGTCGTCGACGCCGGACACCACCAGCGCCGTCTGCTGCGTCTGACCGGCCTCGACGCCGAGGAGAACCAGGCCCGACGACTGCTCAACGACCTGGACGCGTACCGTGCCCGCAACGGCCGCGAGGAGCTCGACGAGGAGATGGTCGCGCACGAGTGGGTCTCGCGGGTGTTCGAGCCCGTCGTGCGGGCGATCCCGCGGGACCTGCGCGGCCGGCTCGAACCCGCCGAGGTGTTCCACGAGTTGCTCGAGCACCGCTGGTTCATGTCGCAGCAGGAGGAGCGCTCGGTGTCGCTCCCCGAGGCCACGACCGCCTACATCAACGACGTGCTGCGGCACCGGCGGGACGAGCGCACGCTCATCAACCCGCCGACGTCGTCGATCGCGCTGCCGCTCGACGGCGAGGACGAGGACGACGAGGACTGGCGCGCGTCCGTCTGAGCCGTCCCCCCCTCCCCCCAGGTTCCGGAATTCGCGCATCTCGCGCGTCGAGATCCCGCGATAGCGGAACCACGGCGGACGTGAGCGGCAAGTCGTGCGACCGCGGCAGACGCGGTCGGGCCTGTCTCTTATACACATCT